>JAWBQF010000032.1:0-27396 GCA_038845975.1 Methanomethylicia archaeon | reverse complement strand
ATAGAAGATTAAGATAAACCATAATATGGATACATAACCTAAAACAATAAACTAAATATCTGAAGCCATCCTAGAAGAACGAAAACATATATGAGCAACATAACAACTAGAGTAAATGGAGTTCTCTACCTAACAAACTTAACAACTTTAACCATAATTCACCGTAAACAAGGGAGAAACCCCCAAATAAATCTAAAGTTAACAAAGCCATCTAGAATTAGAAAATGTTTAAATATAAATTGAAATATTGCTTCTTGATACTATGAGTCAAATAAACACTCAAAAAGTATTTAAAGTTATGGTTCAGCTAATTGATAGTATATCTAAAATTCCTGGATTATTTCATGTAGTCATGTCTTCACATGACGTGAAAATTTCAATGCAAATTCCTAAAAAAGTTTTTACAATTAAAAAGAATAAGGAGTACCTAGTATATCTAGATAGTAAACCGATTTCCAATGAGGAAAAATTCGATTTCTACATGCAAGGTAAAGTAATATCATTATATAAAAATGATAAGTTTACAATAAACATTTCAGTAGGTGGACTTATTGTTAGTATAGAAATGTTTGAACATGATTTTAACTTTAAAATTGGTGATAATGTATATTTAGCAATTGCCCTGATAAGTTAAATTACTTATTATCCTAATATTGTCGGTTTAAACTTTCCATTCTAAAATGACTCTGTGAACTTTAGATATAAAAGTATATTTAATTACCTAAGTTCATAAGCGTTGAAAAGTAATAGTAAACTCATGTAGTATTTAGATTCTTAGGCCGTCATGTTTAGCAAATTTAATTAAATAAACATTTTTATATTACTCCCTAAAATAAACTTGCAAAGTGAGTATTATGCCTAAGAAGAGGAAGAGTAGGGGAAGAGGAAAGGGAGACAAAGGAAAAGAAACGAAAGTTCAATGTGATGGATGTGGTGCATGGGTACCTCGTTCAAAGGCTAAAAGAATAACAAGATATGTATCTTACGTTGATCCTCAACTGAGAAAAGAATTAGAAAGTAGGGGTGCTATAATTCCAAGAGTACCTGTTACGAAATACTACTGTGTAAGTTGTTCAGTATTTCAAGGTATTGTGAGGGTTAGAGCAAGAGAAGAAAGAAAAGAAAGAGAAAAATTAGGGTGAATTGATTTGTTATTTAAGTTATACATATATGAAAAACAGGAAATAGAGAATTGTTTATATGCTGAAATCAATTAATTGTAATTTAATTTCTCTTAAAAAATACATATCACAATATTTATGATTCTAGGAAATATACAAAACTTAAATTCCGAAATCAATAGATTACTTGCATTTTATTTGTCATAAAAGCTTTGCTTTTATCATTTTCCTAACAACCTTTAGTTGCTGAACATTCACCATAAAGGCAATGTCATACAGACTTTAGATACTAACATTACAGTTAATGGTTCAACTCATATCGGCTTAGATTCATAAACCAAGTAAAGCTTTTATTCTTCATCTAATAACTTTTGATTACTGAACATTTATCCATGGGCTTAACGTAGGCTTTACCTTATGGCATTTAAGCAATATAGACATTAACAACCCATTGATAAATGAGCTAATTGTTGTCAGTTCCTTTAAGTATAAAATTTCATGAATTACTATAGTCAACTGAAAAACCAAGTGAAGAAGAAAAGGAACCTTTACTGCTCAGAACTAACTGAGTTTCAGAACCTAGGTACAGACCTCAAATAACCCTTACATGTATTAGCGTAGGAGTACAGTACAGCAGGTATAAATACTTCTACACTAATAATTCATGGAGCTTTTGGAAATAATTCATAATGATGACCTCTTTAATCACCTCATAATTTTAATTTTTGTAGACGCTCTTGTCTCCTTAGTGAATGGTTATCGTTATTAACCAGTTGCATGCTGATCTAGGTTTTTCCATGTATGTTCTAGTGTAAGCTGAGGCTCCGTTGGCGTGGATGGAGGCTTTTCTCCTGATATTCCTCGCTTAGTCTTGAAGGTTCTTAGGTGCCAGTTGTAGCTCTCACATTCATTAACGTGTAATGGGCTTAAGGCGTAGAAGCCTTTTTAATGTTTACTTTAAGGTGTTCATACCCTTATCGAGAGAGTTATAGCTTCTGAACTCTCCGTGTAGACTATGGGTTCCTCACGCTCAATGCTAACAGGGACTCTATGGATGGGGAGCTTACGTCTTCAAGGACCTTGAACAAGACCTTCTTGGCTCTTCCTAACAGTGAGGAATGGGAGCTTATCCTCTTGGACCTACCCTAAGCCTTCCACGACCTCTACGCTTAGGCTTAACCACGCCTCTAAGACCCTTACGCCCAACAGCCTCATATACCTCATCAACCTCGTCCCTCAGCCTTAAGCTATTGAAAGTAGGCTTCAATACCTTCTCCGAAGAGCCTTATAACCCTATCCACAGCCTTCCTACTCCTACCAACCTAGATACTGCTAACGCGCTTAATCCAAGCTTTAGTAGATGCTATGGTTAATGCTTCGCTAGGACTAAGCCTAGTGAATACTGTTCCGCTAAGGTCGTGGACTGCCTCCTACAGCCCTTACATAGGTATCGTTAAGCGTAAAGCCTCCTAGCCGACCTACCATTCCTAACGGAGCCACAGTAAGGACACCTCACGCCCTTAGACCACCTACGCCTACGGATAAGCTCAACAACCTCACCATCCCTAATGGTTAAGGATAAACGTATACCCCCAACCATATATAAACATCGGAAGAGGAAGTAAATAACTTATCATTCACTAAGGAAGCAAGAGCGTTTGTAGATTTAATAATTAGAAGTTTTTATAGCTTTCTCTTATTACAGTAAATTTAAAAATTGTACTGTAAAATTATAAAATTCTAAAGTTACAAATTGAAAATTTAAAAGTTTAAAATTAAGAGGAATTAAAAACAAAATTTCACTTTTCTGAATACTTGCTAAATTAAGATAATAATTAACCTCATAATCAAAACAAACTAAAATTCATAACGTTTAGCTTTACTTCTTTTTTCCTAATAACAAAAAACACAACTACAACTAATAGTCCTAGTTCTAGTCTTCCACAAATAAGCACTAAAAACAAGAAACTCTCTGGTAGGATCCTCCATAAGAAACTTACTCAATACTTACCCAAATAATTAAATAGGCTTCTTACCCCATCTACCACTCCAATAACGCTTAATAAAAGTAATCTTACTGATACCCTTACTCTCCATATACTTACTTAACTCATCTTGATCAATAACAAACCTCCTAGTAAAAGCAAAGCATATAAATGAGGATAACCATCCTTATGAGATTCTAAAGTAGTAACATACATAAACCTACCATGACGTTTAACCAACAAATCATGTGACAACTTCCAAGCTTTCTTAAACTGCTTCATATAATAATCAATACAAAAACATAAGGACAAGTCAAAACAACATGAACAAAATCATAACTCCTATCACTATAAAACGTAACATTATCAAAAAGCATGTGCTTAACATAACTTTTCTTCCACCTATGATTCCATTTAACAACAACAGCCTTATATTTCTCATTATTATTAATAGCACCAAGAACAACAAAACGATTCTTAGTATAATTTAACTAATTCAAAAATTCATGAACAATATCATCAATATTATCTAATGCCTCATAAGATCCTTTTGCCTTACAGGATCCTCCATGACCCTTATGAACCTTAGACCTCTCGCAATTATTCTTATACAGCTCAAGTAAAGTACTAACACAATAATATATATCATTGTTTCTAGAACTATACTGTAATATTAGTTGTTCTTATTAGGTTATATTACTCGTCTCTTTTTATTTAGAGATTTATTTTGCCATGAATATCTTCTGATTTTCTTATCGGGATATCCACATGCTGCACATCTCTTTTTCCTTATATGATATGCACTTCTACCACATCTTCTGCAGCATATATGTAAATTTTTCTTTCCTTTTTTGCCAAAGGATGTTGTGCCCTTAACCATAAATAACCATCAACTATAATTTACTGGGAGATACTAGAACTACATTATCTCCCCTAACTATTATCTGACCAAGCTTTTTAAGTTCTTTTCCATCTTCATTAATTTCTATAGATTCTTCGAGCACTAAATTTAAGTGTTGGTCAAAGCATTTTAAAGTGCCTCTTATCGTTCTACCACCTTTCAGCTTGACTAGAACTATATTTCCTAGAGCTTCAGATAAGACTTCAGAGCCGCTTACAATTTCATTATCCATGAAACATACACCTTAATTTAGGGTTATTAGCTCTCTTTTATATTTTACGTGTGGAAAATAGGTTTTGTGAACTTAAGCATGTTGGTTGCTCTATTTTATTCTAATATACTATGATAATGATTCTCCATAAATTTCCTAACCTATAACTTGTGTTTAAACTCATATTTGCATGATGCTTATAGTATTGAGTATGTATTTGATGTTTGAATCATAGATAGCCTTTATCTTCTAAGGAATGTTAAAGTGTATGTGTATTGCAACATCAAACAATATGTAGAGAACCCTCTAATAATTATTCAAATACAACATACATGACCACCCATAGAACCTACTAATAATAGTATTATTAACCATCTAATAATCAAACTCAATAGAAGCTTAAGATAAACCATAAAACAAATACAACCCTACAAAATAAACAAAATTCTAAAGACATACCAGATAACAAACATACAACAACATAAACAAAACAAACAAAGCACCCACCCCAATAAGATAACATTAGACCTACCAACACCATAAATAAGGAAGAAATAAAGCTAACAAAGCCGGAAAATACTAAATTAGTCTTGAAGTTTTTAAATCAAATAACTGTTAATACACTTATATAAGTCTGATAGCGTCCATTACGTTTGGCGCTCTGGCTTTTATTCCGAACATCTTATCTATAGCTGATATTAATGATTCGGACTTGCTTTTTTCACCATGACCTATGATAATTTCGCGAGGTTTAGGCGTTAAACTTTGGATAAAACGTAGTAGCTGTTTTCTATCACTATGGCCACTAAATCCTTCAACATTTTTAATATTCATTTTAACTTTTACTATGTGTATTGATCCTCTCTCATCAGTTAAAGATACTTCACGTAATCCATTTTGAATTCTACGTCCTAGTGTCCCTTCTGGTTGATATGAAACAAAGATTAGAGAGTTTTTTTCATCTTCAGCTAGCGTCTTGAAATATTCTAAAGCAGGTCCTCCCATAAGCATTCCTGAAGTAGCCATAATGATACAAGGTTCTCCTTCTATTATGTCAGCTCTTGCATATCTATCATCAACCCTGATAAATACATCAGATATGAATGGGTTTTCTCCCTTATAAAAGATTCTATCTTTTAAGTCGTTTGACAGATCCTCTGGATGTGCAGTATGAATAGCTGTAGCTTCAAGGACCATTCCTTCGATAAATACTGGAACTTTTGGAATAATGTTTTTTTCCATTGCGTCATGAAGAACTAACATAATTTCTTGAGCACGCCCAATAGCTAAAACAGGAATTAAAACTTTACCCTTTCTTGACAAAGTATCATTTATGATGCTTAAAAAGTATTTTTCAGACTGCGTCCTGTCTGGCATTACATCTTCCTTACCACCATATGTGCTTTCCATTATTAATGCTTCTAATCTTGGAAAACTCGATGATGCCGATTCAAGAAGTTTTGTCCTACCAAATTTAAAATCGCTTGTATACAATATATTATAAAATCCATCACCGATGTGTAAATGAGCCATGGCAGACCCTAGAATATGACCTGCGTTGTGCAATGTAAGTTTAATATCTGGGGCTATATCTGTTACTTCACCATAATCTAAGGAGATCATATGAAGTATCATTTTCTTTACATCTCTAAGGCTGTACGGCATAAAACTGCCTTCTCTTGATAGTACTTCAATATAATCAAGTTGTAACAATGTTGTTAAATCTTGAGTTGCTTTAGTACAATACACAGGCCCTGAGTAACCATACTTGAAAAGAAATGGAACAAAACCACAATGATCTAAATGCGCATGTGTCAATATAATAGCATCCAGATTTTCCACATCAAACTCATTTACATCTAAACGTGGAAACTGTTCATGAAATGTTGTCACGCCTAACTTTATACCACAATCAAGTAATACGGAGCTTTTGTTAGTTTGAACAAGAATCGCACTCCTTCCAACTTCTTGAAAACCTCCAAGTAATGATATTCTTACACGATCAGTTTTATAAAGTGTTGTTCTATGAATACGCATGCCAACTTTTCGAAGAAATTTTTCTCGGTATTCTCTTTTTTCTCTTAGTAATTGCATTTTTTGAGTCATTACTTTAGACTTTATTGGAGCTGATCTCATAACAATAGCACGCCAGTTTGTATTAAGAGTTATCTGCTTGAGTATGGAGCCGCCTTTTCCTATAACTAATCCTGGCTTTTTAGCTTCTATGATAACTTCGCCTAAGACTTCATCAAAAAATATATCAACAACTTCAGCTTCTTGTGGAATTGCCTTTAGTATGTATTCTTTTGCATCCTTTGGATCCTTTCTTACAGACGGATCGGCCCTAATGACTAGTCTCTTCTTTATGGTCTTAGCAATGCTTTTTACTATTTCACCATTTTCCATTAGTATATGTGGATTTTTTGAATAAATAGCAATTATAGGCCCCTCAAATTCTATTTTCGTAATTTCAGCTTCTTTCGGAACTTGTTTTAGTATAATGTCGCGGTACTCATTTATATTTGTTTTTTGGTACATGTAGTATCTATACCTGACTTATAAGTAACTTTTAAGATCATCTTCAGAAAGTTCATGATATCCTTCTTTCTTGGTAATTACTACGATATCTATACCCTCACCTGTGAAAGGATCTCTTTTTAGAGCAGCGTTCAATGCTTTTATAATAATAGGTAAGGCTGCACTTACATTCATTCTAGGCTTAAATTCACTTTCCAATACTCCTAAAGCTATTGGGCTACCTGAGCCACGTCCTATGCATTGTTCTTGCGTAATTGTTCCAAAGAAGTCTATGGAATACATACTTGGACCTTGATTGTCAACACCGGCAATTATGGACTCAACTAGAAATACATAAGGTCTCATGTTAAAGAGGATGTTTGACGCTAATGTTGCTGCTGATTTGACAGAAATAGGTCTCTTGTTATTATACTTATATAAACTTGCCATGTATCTTATTGCTTCAAGAAAGTGTTGAGCATCAGCTACACCTCCAGCCATAGTTCCTGCTATATAATCATCTATTTTAAATATTTTTTTTACACGTTTACTAGCTATATAATATCCAGCTGTTGCTCTTTTATCGGCCGCTAAGATGATTCCATCTTCACATACGACACCTACCGTTGTTGTTCCTTTAAGTATCATATTTTGAGCTGGCCCTAAATTAAACCTTTTCATAAACTACACCATAAAATTACTTATAAAGCATATAATATTTTGAATTCCTATTTATAAATTTAACGTAAAATCAATAGGCTTGTAGATTTAAGTATGTTTTATTATCTTTATTTTGGTTTTGTGTTTCTATGAATTCTTAGCTTTATCCTCTTATTAATCATGCTTATTTAGCTATACTATTAACTTATAGGATGGGGTACATGTTTACTATTACACTTATCCTTCATAATGGTATATAGTTGTCAAACAGTTTATCTATTCTAATGTATGATTCTCTCCATCAATTTAACTTATAAACTATATCATGTTTAAACTCATATTTGCATGATGCTTATAGTATTGAGTATGTATTTGATGTTTGAATCATAGATAGCCTTTATCTTCTAAGGAATGTTAAAGTGTATGTGTATTGCAACATCAAACAATATGTAGAGAACCCTCTAATAATTATTCAAATACAACATACATGACCACCCATAGAACCTACTAATAATAGTATTATTAACCATCTAATAATCAAACTCAATAGAAGCTTAAGATAAACCATAAAACAAATACAACCCTACAAAATAAACAAAATTCTAAAGACATACCAGATAACAAACATACAACAACATAAACAAAACAAACAAAGCACCCACCCCAATAAGATAACATTAGACCTACCAACACCATAAATAAGGAAGAAAACTCCAAAATAAAACTAAAGCCAACAAAGCCCTTATATAATACATAAAAAATAAATATGGGCCTTACTATTGCTTTTTCATGGTAAGCGTAAAGGATGTTCCATCAGAAAAATTAATAAGGGAATTAGCAATTTATCTTAGGGATAATTATAGAACCATATCTCCACCATTATGGAGTAAGTTTGTTAAGACAGGGGCGCATAGAGAAAGACTGCCACAAAATGATGATTGGTGGTGGATCCGAGCAGCCTCTATTTTAAGAAAAATTTACTTAAATCAACATATTGGTGTTGAAAAATTAAGAAAGATGTATGGAGGAGTAAGAAACGCAGGATTAAAACCAAGACATTTTAGAAAAGCTGGAGGAAAGATAATACGATTAATTCTGCAACAACTTGAAAAAGCAGAACTTGTAAAAACTATCAAAGGAGAAGGAAGAATTTTAACACCAAATGGTTATGCTTTACTTGATAGAATTTCTTTAAAGATTTTTAGGGAAACTATAAGGGAGAATCCAAGCTTGAAGAAATATGCTTTTCAGTAATGGTGATATAATTGAGTGAATATAGTAACATGGATCTAACGGAGATAAAAAGAAGAAAGATGCTAGAGTTACAGAAAAAAATATTAGAAAGTCAACAGGAGGAAGAAAAGAGAAGAGAAATTGAGGCTAAAAAACAAGCAATGCTGAGAGTAATACTAACTCCAGAGGCAAGAGCAAGGCTAAATAATCTTAGACTTATAAAACCTGAGTTAACAGAGCAAATTGAAATGCAACTAATACATTTGGTTCAAAGCGGAAGATTAAAGCCGCCAATAACAGATGATTTTTTAAAGCAAATGCTGATAAAGCTTAGCGAAGATAGTAAACGAGAAATAAGGATTAGACGAATATGAACGATGGTGATTATTTTGGGTAGAAATAAAACATTAAATAAGAAACTTAAACTGGCTAAATTTTTAAAACAAAATACTCCAGTGCCAATTTGGGTTGTAGCCAAAACGGCAAGAAAATTTAGGAGACATCCTAAATTAAGACATTGGCGAAGAGGTAGTCTTAAGGTTTAGTCTAGGGAGAAGTTGATGCCAAGTAATGAAGAGAAAATAATTAGAGAAAGTTTCGTTACATTATCATTGAGAAAGGCTTTTAAATGGTCACGAACAAAGAGAGTACCAAGCGCTATAAGGAGTATTAAGAAGTACATTAAGCGGCATTTTAAAGTGGAAGATCATCAAATAACTATTTCACAGGAGCTAAATGAACTGCTATGGTGTAGAGGTAAAAAGAAAGCTTTTAGGAAGATTAAAATAATAGTTCAACAGACGGATAAACAAATTATTAGAGTACTCTCTGCAAAGTAGGGATTAATATTTGGGGTTATATCTCACCGATTTTCACGGAAATCCTAATATAGGCGTTTATGTTTTTGCTAATGACAAATTTGCAATAGTGCCCAAGGGTACAGATAGAAAGTTTATAAATTTATTAAAAGAAAACCTAAAGGTAAAAGAGATTATATCCACAAACATTGCTGGGATAACTGTAATTGGCGCCATGGTAAGTGGTAATGAGAATTTTTTAATACTTCCCTATAATGTGCTTGAGGATGAAGTTCAAGCAATAAAAAAAGCGCTTAATGTAGACATCATAATTTTACCTTCAAAAAAGACAGCCGTAGGAAACATTGTATTAGTTGATGAAAAAAAGGCTTTAGTTCATTCTTCATTAGAAGATGAAGCTATAAAGATAATCGAAGATAACATGGACGTAGAGGTATTTAAAGGAAGCGTGGCTATGTCACCGCTGATCGGCTCATCAATTGTAATGAATAAACACGGCATACTTGCAAATCCTAATATTACACCTAATGAAAGAAGAAATATTGAAGATATTTTTAAAAAAACAGTAAATACTGGAACCGTAAATCATGGGTTTCAATTTGTCAGAACTGGAATTATCGCAAATTCTTATGGAGCCTTGGTTGGTAATAAGACCACCGGGTCAGAAATTATGAAAATTACAGCTACATTAAAAGTATGATATTTAGTTATAAAATATGTCAGAATTATTCACATAGTCTCTAAGTGGTTTTCATCCTACATATGTGCTAGCATTTGAGTATGTCTCTACCTTTGCATATTTCTTTGCGAATTTGATAACTATTGTAGGATGATTTCAGGATTTAAAAAATAATATTCTGCGTTAAGATTACTAGATTGATGAAGTATCTTATTGCAGAATTGCTAAATCTCTATCTAGCATCAAGACTTTAGTAATCTTTGCTTTTATTACTAATCTAACAACCTTTAGGTATTAACCTATGTTTCTCATAATAGCAGAAATAAATGTATTGAGAGAAATAGGTTTAAAAAGAAGCATCATTCGCAATAACCTCTCATGAGTCTTAGCTCAGAAAAATGAAGGATATCTGCAAGAAGAAAAGTGTATCAAGTAACTTTTTAGTATTAAAAAACTTAATACTAAAAATTATATGTAAATAAGCCAGCAAATATAATCATATATGTACTCCTAACTATTGCAGCTTTACTAAAACATAACCATAACTGCAATAAGGATGAATAGCCCTGTGTATTTCATGAACAGGACTATTCAAATACTAAGATGAATTTCACTACAGCCTATAATACATTAAATCTCTTAACTTAACCCATATATGACTTTACTTTTAATTCTAATGCTATGCTGTTTAAAGGCATAGTGTCTTCATATACATAGAGGTTTAAATTCCCCTTATACTTGAACCTATTTGTTCTTTTTTAACTTTGCTTTTGCTATAGAACTCTCTATGTATGCTCTATTTATGGTAATAACCTCATCCAAGTTTTAAAATTTAAATACATGCTTAAGAACTCTAAGAGTGTTGTAGCTGGTTAATATGAACATACATTTATATACTGTTAAGGGAAAATTACGTATAGGGAGACAAATTATATCATTTAAAAAAATAGTACCTGGAGTGAAAGTTAATGATGTAATAGAAAAAATATATTGTGAACTAGGAAGTTGTCATAAAATTAAAAGGAAACAAATTATTATTGAAAAAATTACTGAGAAGGTGTAGTAGTGTGAATGAAGATGAAAAAATAGATTGGGTTAATATAGGACGGTTGATAGCAGGGCAATTACAAAAACATCTAGAAACTATAACTCCAATATTTAAAGCAGCATCAAGGATCATTGCTTTAAAAGAATTTTTTAAAGTATACCCTAAAAAAGGTGAAATTTTAGTTAATACTATTCAGAGAATATTAATCAAAGTAAGATATTGTTTCAGTAACTTAAGGTTGTACTACAATTGAATTTCCCAAAGATTATCTGTGATTGAGGCAAAATCTTGAAGAAACAACTTAAAAAGCTAAATTCAGTACGGATAAAAAAGTAGAAAATTGTATGATTTCAAGACTAAACAGAACAGAGAAAAAGATCTGCGCATTATTACATAGACTACTACAATATAGGTAAGGATTATGTTTAGCAAATTACAGGAAAGTTTTAGCAGAGTATTTAGAAAGATAATAACTAAAACAATTTCAGATAAGGATTTAGAGAGTACACTTAATGAGCTGTACTATTCTCTCCTTGAAAATAATGTTGCTGTAGAAGTTGTAGAAGAGTTAATAATGAAACTTAAAGAGGAAATAATTGGTAAGGAAGTACATAGAATCAGAAATCTAAATAGTTTAATATATAATTCACTTTATAAGTCACTATTAGAGATACTACATACTGATGATAATATTGACTTACTTCAACTTGCTAAAAATTACAAAGCCAAAGGAAATGTTTTAGTTGTTTTATTTATCGGAGTCAATGGTTCAGGTAAAACGACAACTATAGCAAAAATAGCAAAATTACTTATCAGAAATGGGATCACAACAGTTTTAGCATGTAGTGATACATTTAGGGCTGGGGCTCAAGAGCAATTAGAAATTCATGCAGCAAATCTTGGTGTAAAAGTAGTAAAACATAAATATGGAGCTGATCCAGCTGCTGTAGCTTATGATACAGTAAAATATGCCAAAGTACACAAAGTAGACACAGTACTTATAGATACAGCAGGAAGAATGCAAACAGATAGGAGTTTACTTGATGAACTTAAGAAAATTATACGTGTTATAAAGCCTGATTTAATCATTTTTGTTGGTGATTCATTGGCAGGCAATGATGCTTTAAATCAGGCTAAAATATTTAATAGCTACATTGGAATATCTGGCAGTATTCTTACAAAAATAGATGCTGACATTAAAGGCGGTGCAGTATTATCAATAGCCTTCGTAACAAAAAAGCCCATACTTTTTCTAGGTACTGGTCAATCATATGATGACTTAATACCATTTAATCCTAGTGAATTTGCAAAATCCCTTCTGTTAAATATAGAAAGAGAATTATGATGCAAGTAATTCCTAAGTTTGAATACACCTAGCATCATTATGATATGAACATTTATGAGTTTAAGTTTATCTTGTATAATAGGTCCTAGTCCTTAAATTGATATCTCGTCCCAACAGTTTATATATTTACCTATAGTGATTTTACATCATATTTTATGTTTTATCCCTTTTCACATATTTATGGTTATAACATATATGAGCATCTGTTCCCTTCAATACCCTATCATCGATTACAAGCCACTTCTACTACTCATAGTCCTTAACAAGTTTCTTCACTGTTTATAGTGGGCTTTCGGTATGCATGTTATGAGTTTAAACATGTTTATCATCTTCAACTATATTCTCAATCAATCCATCAACTTAGGGTTCACAGGCAATACATATCCCAAAATTAATAAATGAGTAAAACAATCCAGTAATGATAAAATTCTACTAAACTCTTCTAAGGATAGCTTAAAATTCTTAAATCCTAAAAAATAACTAAAATGTAAGCTCAAAACAGTAATAAGCATCTAGCTAAAACTTATAAACCATTAAATGGAATATTCTTTTTGCGCCATTATATTAATTACCTTATAACCTGAGCATGAGGTATTCCATCAATGAATATTATAGAATCTCTTGGTATTAGTCCCTCACTAATTGCGGCATTAACTATTTTTTCTCCAACGATATTAGCAATTGTTGCTTTCTTTAATCTTTCTAGTCCATATTCTAATGAAACTTTAGTATTACCATAAAAAGAGCCTTTAATATCTATTGTTAACTTTCCTTCGTTAAATTTTTTACCAATAAGCTCAGAATCACATATAGCAACAATAAGTTCCATCCCAATTTTCCATTCTTTAATGTATATTTCGGCTTGAGTTTTATCTTTTGTTTTAACATTAATAAGCATGAAGAACCCTCTTACATAGCTATATTGTATAGTGTAGTATTGCAACTATATATACTTACCTCATAATTAATTGCTTTGTGAATTTAAGTATGTTTTATATTGTCTCTGACGATCCTTCATGTATTTATATAGTCTTAACAAGTTACGTATTTCTCGTAGTTGTTAACATGACTTTCTCTCTTACATGCTTTGAGTGTGTTGGTGTTTGAATCCATTTTCCCAACTACATTGCATGATAGGAATTTATTTGCGTATGTATTTGAGCATTGCTCAACTTTCCTTCTAAACATCTTCTCGATCATATTCCTATATATATTGTTAATGATGTGTAGTCTTCTAATTTCCCTTTCAACAAATATTAATATCAAGTATATTATTCCCCTATCAGCATTCTTTATGTCTCTTACTCTTCAATTTAGCCTTAGCATAAGCTTCATTAACTTTAGTAAAACTATTCATCTTACAATTTAATCTAACTCTACAACATCCATAATTCTTCAGATACTCAATACGTAACACCATAGTTCCTACTAAGTTCCTGGAAGCTTTAAGTATCGAGATATATAACATCCTAAGATATATTACCTCTACACCAATTTATCTAATAACATTACACTAACCATGATAAGAATAAATAACATCATCAACAACAAACTCGAAAGCCAGAATAACTCCCAAGAATACAAAGAAATTAAATAAATAGTCAATAACAAAGAGTTGTTAGAAAAAGAATAAAATTGTTTCTTTTATAGTATATTTCTCTTATAGCAAACAAAATAAAAACATCAATAAAATATCTAAATAAAGTGTTAAAAAGATTAGTCTATGTGCTTTAATAATTTAGAATAATCAGGTAAGTCATTTTTACCAGCAAGCTCAGAAGCAAATTTCGCTATATGCGGTAAGTACCTTTCTAATACTGATAAGCGGCGTTTTTTTATTTCCATTTTTGCTTTACGTATTAAATATGCCCTTAATCGTTTACCACAGTTCTTTAAAGCCCATTCAATTTCATATTCAATTTCAGGTCTGTCAGCAATATATTCCTTACCTACCGTTTTGTACGGTATTTTTGTTGAACATATATGTACAAAGAATGCTATAGGGTCCTTTTCAATATCCACCTTGTACCGCCACCATTTTATTTTTTTAATAACTTTAATAGAAACATCATTGTAAGCATCATAAAGAAGCGGAATCTTATTTGCAAATCTAAATAAATTTATATCACCAGAGTATTGAGGGGGACTAATATTACCACCATATGCTACTGCAGCCTCAACTATAAAGGGATGACCCTCATAAACTGAGGGGGGTCTAGTAACCGCAATAACAAACTCTGGATTAAATTCTTTCTTAATACCCCTAATCAATAAATCAGCACCTATTGTGGATAAACATTGAGCGTCTGGAGGAAGAAAGAATTTATAATTTCTCATTGCCTGACCTAAGTAGAGTATTTCATCAGGAGATAGACTTTTAGGCGAACGGTTAATATCTATGTTTACATGTTTAAGAAATTTCATAGCCGTTTTTTTACCAACTCTATGAAAATGTTTTTGTAAAAATTCAATCATAGATTCCGATTTAGTCTCACTTATAAGTCTACTTAAAGTTTCTATATCAATTCCATTTGGATGAGGTAATACTTCAAGAGGAGGTTTGGGTAAGATTTTTGTTGATCTACTAAATAGATATAGAATGCCATCAGGGTCTATAAATGTTAGATTTAAATAAGGAAGTATTGTTGCTGTTAGTTTAAGATACTCTATGATTCTTTGCTTAGCTCTTACATAATCTCCCTCAAATCTAAATTCAATAATAGTTCCATGATTATGAGATGGATTTGGAAATGATCTTTTACTTTTAACTATAGGCTTATTGTTTTGAATGTCAATCATTAACTTAAATAGGTACCAGTCATCAGCTCCGGTACTTGATATGACCGTAACTGGAAAATGGGTTGTTATTTGTCCATAAAGTATTGCCATTTTACCACCCATGCCGAATGTTCCTCTTGTCTGTCTTATTATATATTTACTTGAATATAGTATTTGGCCGAATGCTGGTGGAATGTAATCGAAAGGAATACCGCAACCATTATCTTGAATGTATATTTCATATATATTAAGTGTATTAGGAATCTTTCTCAAGCGAATATATATTTCAGGAATTATCTTGTGAGTTTCACATGCATCTAAACTATTTTCAACTAGTTCTCTGATAATCATGTACGTAGCTTTAGCTGGATTATCAAACCCAGCAATCTCCCTGTTTTTATAGAAAAAATCTGCTGGAGATATTGATCTGAATTTTTCAATGACCATATTTATCACATTAATATATGAGCTTTACGTTTAATGAATCTATATACGCTTCCATGTTCAGCCCCATTAATTAACTTAATTATAGCATCCCTTGCCAACATTGCATTTTCATATTTGCCCATTATGACTACAGTATTACTTATATCATCTACAACAATAAATGTTTTTGTTAATTCCTCTATATTTCTTTTACTCTTACCGTTTTCACCTATAATTCGACCTTTAATTCGCTTTAAGTTTCTAGCAGCAGGAGCTTGGTCACCTATATTTACAAATAAAACAATATAATCATCTTCAGCAAGCTTTAAAGCATTATGTGGATTTAATCCATATCCTATAGCAGTAATTATGTCTCTTGCTTTTAAGATTGAACTTGAGTTGAACCCTCCCTCAATTATAATGCTTCCTGCATCATTTCCCTTAGATGAAACACTAATCTTTACATTTAGTAGTTTTTCAATAGCTTCTTTAATCTCTCCTCTTTCACCTAGTAAGGTGCCTATTCTCTCTTTAGGTATACTCAAGTATATTTTACTGTAAGTCATTATAGTATACTTTTCAGTAATCTTATTTAAATCTAAGGTTCCAACTCTATTTTCAATATCTTATTCTGTTTTGGAACCTTTTTTATTCCTCTCAAATTTCGTTCTGTCAATTTTAAAGCTTTGCTATTTAATAGGTTTTATGCGGTCACTATTAGTGAAAACATTTTCTGATGTAGTTTTGAGAGAATAGTAGAAAACTTAAACTTCATGAACTTAAGTATGTTTCTAACTCTAACTATAGTTCTAATTTGGGTTTAGAATTGCTACCAATTATCTTCATGAAATAAACAATTAACCACACATGCTTACTTAATATCTAAAGCTCACAAAACAGAAGAGAAAGATCTAGCAACTTAAGAAGGAAGCTACAATATATTAAGTTGTCACGCCCAAATAGAATATAGAAAGATTTTTAAACTCGTATCATTTATCGTCCTCGGTGTAGTTAATGGTTAAAATAGATGAATATGACTTTCCAGACGATCTTTATTATACGAGTGATCACTTATGGATCAGAGTCGAGGATGACAAGTTTCGCGTTGGGCTAGATGATTTCGGTGCTAAAGCTGCAGGTAAAATTTTAATTGTCCGTTTTAAGCCGGCTAATTCAAAAATCGAAGCTAAAAAACCGTTCGGAACTGTGGAATCAGCTAAGTGGGTTAGTGGCTTAACTCTGCCTTTTACATGCACTATTATTGAAGTAAATGAGGCTTTAAAGAAAAAACCATCTTTAATAAATGAAGATCCATACAACCAAGGATGGATGATTGTAGTTAAACCTGAAGACATTAATGCAGCTTTAAAAACATTATATCATGGAGAATCTCTTGCATCTTGGGCACGTGAGGATATTAAGAAACGACTTAAGAAATAATCCTATTTTCTATTTTAATCTTTGAGAGCCATAGTTCCCATTAAGTTTCATCATTTGGTATGTGTTGAATGCTGGTATTGATGGGTTATTTTTACTAGTTTTCTTCTCGTTACTTATGAGTCTACGTCTAAATCTTTGGGTTTTGAGAAAGTGGTTTCTATAATCCTCCTAATCTTCGATAGGGTCTTGTAGTACATTTTTCCTCTTAGACGATCTTGTAGCCTACGTAGAACTCTTAGGTTAAGTCTACCTCTTCCTCATCCATCATGGTCTTCAACGCATTCCTTTTCCTCTATGCTAATCTAACAATTCTAGTCTCTAAGGGTTTTGTATCCACTACTTGATCCCTAATTTGAATAGCTTTAAACACCCCATCAAAGGCTATGTATGTCATCACGCCTAACATTATGAGGCTATGTAATCTTCCCACAATTTGCTTTAGTATGCTAATTTTCATCCACAACAGAAGATATAGCCCTCTTAACAAAGACCACCATGACAACATAGCTTACAGTCATAACTAAGAATGAAGAAAAACCATATTTAAATCTGGTGGAAACTAGGATTTTGAGATATCTTCAGAGTGCCGACAGCTTAAGTTTGCTTTTTAGACGGTTGTAGACAGTATGAATAGTTTGATGGGTGATTCTAATATTCGAATACTTCTTATTGTCTAGTAGTTTATTGATTAAGAATATTTTAGTTTTCTATAAATGAGGAGTATCTTATTTTACTAGGTTCCATTATTGAAAAGTATTTCTAGTGTGTGATGGTTAAGTTCTTTAAGGATTTGGAAAGTCATTATGTACTACAATGTGTTCGTATGCTCACATATCTATTAGTATCCGCTCATAAACTTAATACTTCTACTTTGCTTAATTCAGCTTCATCTAGAGCTCTTCTAGGATTTTAATGCTCTAGAAAAACTTCCTCAAACATCCAAACACAGATATTTAATGCTATACTAATACATTAATTTCAACAGAACCTTATTACTCTCAAAATTTCAAGGTCTGCAAACTCCAAAAAATATAAAATACTAATAACAGAACTTGTATAGCTTCTTAGATTATCATGTCTTGTGCATTTTCGAAAAAAATTTAAGTAGAATAGTAAGTCTATGAATAGGTTAGAACATGAAAAAGAGCTTAAAACATTTCTTGACAATGCAAGAATGCTCAAATAAAGAAATTAGCTATTTAATTAAGATGTCAGAAACCTTAAAAATACAATATAAAACAACAGGATACACACCTAAAGTTTTAAAGGGGAAAACTTTGGCTATGATTTTTCAGAAACCTTCAACTAGAACAAGAATCTCCTTTGAAGTTGCTATGCATAATCTTGGCGGGAAAGCGATTTACTTGAATTGGAATGAATTACAATTAGGAAGAGGGGAAACAATACCGGATACTGCTAAAACTATATCAAAGTACGTTAATGGTATTACTGCTCGTGTATTCCTACATAAAGATCTAGAGCTATTGGCAGATTATGCTGAGGTACCTGTCATAAATGCTCTTAGTGATCTATGGCATCCGTGTCAAGCACTAGCTGATATTTTCACGATATACGAGCATTTTGGGACATTTAGGGGAATTAAAGTAGCATACGTTGGTGATGGGAATAATGTATGTAATAGTTTACTTATTGCATGCTCAAAGGTTGGACTAGATATATCGGTTGCTACTCCTAAAGGGTATGAGCCATATAAACTTGCAATTGAATATGCTGAGGATAATTCAAAAAAAACAGGATCAAACATCATTATTACAAACGATCCTAAGGAAGCTGTCATAAAAGCAAACATCATATATACTGATGTCTGGGTAAGCATGGGGCAAGAAAAAGATGCAGAAAAAAGACTTAAAGTATTTTCACCATATCAGGTAAACTCTGAGTTGATTAAGGCCGCATCAGAAAATCATATAATAATGCATTGTTTACCTGCTCGTAGAGGTTATGAAATTACTGATGAGGTTATAGATAGCCCCAAGTCAGTAGTCTGGAAACAAGCAGAAAATAGACTTCACACACAAAAAGCATTATTGGCTCGACTAATGTTGTAAGGTGAGTTCAGTGCTTTTAAAAAAGTTATTTTCATCTTTTAAGAGAATAATATCAGTATCACGGAAACCAACCTGGGATGAATTTAAACTTTCATTGAGAATAGCGCTAATAGGAATATTAATTATAGGAACATATGCATTTGTATTTGAGTTTGTAGCTGGAATAATAATTTCTTCAGTTGGAATAAGATAGTGGTTGTTGTAACAGTCAATTAGAAAGTGATTTATTACTTGTTTTAAGGAGTTATGGTGATTTTAAATCTTTATGTATGTTTATGAGATTGTTTTTCATGAGAGCATTATTTAATATTTTGTTATTTGTAATTTTATAGAGAGTATTATGTTGTAAGTTATGATAGATTATAAAGCATATAGCTGTCATGTAGTATGATGTTTTTATTATTGGTGATATTGATATACCACCTGTTCTCTTTACTTCCAATAATGTCTTTACCTCACCTATACTATATACTTCCAATATGCTTTATCCTGATGTATAGTAAAATATAAGTCCCCTCAATAAGGCAGCATTTCTTCTATTCTTAATAATTGGCATGACAAAGATATATTAACTAGTAATATTGAATACTTCATCATACTCTATAAACTTTATGATTCCTCTTTAGCTTCCACTAAAATTTCTTTTAATTTCTCCTAAATCTAGAATTCTCTACAAACTTTAATACCAACAATCCTCATATAATCTCTAAGTTGCCTCATTCTATGTGTGAAAGACAATATTTTTATATATTAGTAGTTGTAGAAGTGTTTAGAAAACTATGGGGAAAATTAGAACTGCTATGATTAAAGGACTTGCAAAAGAATTTGTAAATAAATATCCAGACAGATTCACAGCAAGTTTTGAAGAGAATAAGCAATTATTAAAGGAGTTAGGTGTATTTCCTTCAAAAAGAATCAGAAACCAGGTTGCTGGATATATAGTAAGAATAATTAAGAGAATTAAAAAGGCTAATGTTTAGAAGGTTGTAACTGTAAATTGATGTTGAAACTGACCTGCACTGAGCATATGCAATGAAGAAATGCATCTTCTCTGAATTTTAAATTAGCATTATTAGGTTTAGGTTAATGTAAGCTAAGTATAGTAATAATTTATATAACATTCTAGTTAAATCCCTTTGAAGGCTTCACTCATACTTGTCAATTCTATGAATGTATTAAAACGTAGAAAAAAGATGGAGGCATTAATCATTGTAGCTTATAAATGTTTAAGATAAATGGTTATATTAACTTAAAAGAAAACACTCTATATGAATTTAGTTATTTATTGATTAGGTCTTATCTCTAATTTATAATATTCTTTCAAAAATAGTTCCCAAACCTAAGTTCTCAATATTCCATACCTAATACGTATTACTATGCATGTGAAACGTTATCGTTTCCAAACCATCAAAATTGAAATTATTGGCTGTCAAAATACTAGTTCGGCAAGAGCTATGGTTTAAATATGTTGACTTAACCCTCATTCACTTTATCCCATATAGGCTTTGTTATTAACTACTTGGCTCTGCGAGTTTTAGATGTAGAGAGCATATATAGCACTACTCTACGCTATAGTATTTTGATTCGATAGTTCTAACAGAATTATCGACTATAGTAGTTCATGAATTTCATACTTTAATTCTCACAACTTGTCTGAACTTTATCGTTTAAAGTTAGGTAGTCAAATTTCTTAATGGTTTATTTAGATTACTTCTAGAATTCTTAAAGAAACCATAAATTTAGCATAATAGCAAACCATGAATTATGAAGGTATAAGTACATAGAAACTTCATTAGCTATTATAGTCATAAACTTCAAAAATCATTCAAATTACTAATGCCCACAATAGCTCTGCAGACTTAGATGTAATAAATACATGTAATTGATGCTTAATTTAGCAGGGAGCCACAATTAAAAATAAAGTTTTTAAATTAGTGAAGCACTATAAGTTTCATGCCGGGGTGGCCGAGTGGTTAGGCGGCGGGCTGCAGACCCGCTATACAGGGGTTCAAATCCCTTCCCCGGCTTCAGTAATTTCCCTCTAATAATGTGTTATTTAACTATACTTAAAATTTATATCCGTTTAATCTCATTTATTATCTAGGGTTGCTGCAAAAATTATGTACCTCAATACAAATAACAATTATACTAAAGAAAGAGTTATTAGGCGTTTGATTGAAGAAGGTATTTTGAAGTCGCCACATGTAATTAAAGCCATGATGAAAGTTCCCAGAGAGCAATTTGTTTTACAAGAGTATAAAAAATACGCTTGGGTTGATACTCCCCTTCCAACCTTTAAGGGTCAAACTATAAGTGCTATTCATATGGTTGCATGGATGAATGAATTATTAGACCTAAAAATTGGACATAAAGTTCTTGAAATCGGTACAGGAAGCGGATATCATGCAGCAACTATTGCTGAAATAGTGGCTCCTGAAGATGTATCTGATGATCTTAAAGGACATGTTTATACTATTGAGATCATCAAAGAACTTGTGGAACTTGCTAAACAAAATCTCTCTCGCCTAAATTACAGTACTCGAATTACTGTTATACATAGCGACGGCTCATTAGGATATCCTGAAGCAGCTCCATATGATAGAATTTTGGTTACCGCAGCAGCTCCTCAAATTCCCCCACCATTACTTTCACAGCTAAAGATTGGTGGTAAAATGGTTATACCTCTAGGTACATGGGGATTCTATCAGGAATTAACATTAGTAGAAAAGAAATCAGAGAATGATTTTAAAATCAAATCTGCCGGCGGATGTGTTTTCGTTCCCCTAAAAGGGAAGTATGGATTTAAAAACTAGAAAGTAAATAATCAACATGCTGTTATAAAGCTTATTTTAAAATATTTCTATTATGTTTCTTATCCATTTCGTTAACTTAAGCCCTATCTTATCATCCCTGTTTAGTATTGCCTCTATGAATTCCTAGCATTTATTCTCATTGGTCTATGTTTCGTTTATTGTGAAGGCTATCAACTTCATAAGCATAAATGTATGCTCACTATCACATTCCCTTCATGATGATATGTAATTATTGAATAGTTTAGCTCTATTCTTAATCGAATTGTCTTTCTCCATTGAGTTTCTAATCTTCAAACAGTATACTTCATGTTTAAAGTTAGTATTCTATATACTGCTTTATAGTGCCCAATCATTTGATACAATTATTTTAGAACCATATATTGTCTTGTTTTTATTTCTAAGGAATGATAGGATATAAGCATATTTGCAATGTTAAAATCTATATATAAAGCCTTCTCAGTAGGGATTTACGCAACATATATAATCTTATTTTTAGAACTTAATACTTATAGTAGTCTTACCAACTACAGCAATCCTAACCCTCTATTAAACTCAAATAACTCAAGAATCTAAACAATGGCAATACAGATGTAACTCTACAACAATAAGTTTAGAATATCTAAGACATACTGAATGAACGAATATATAAACAGTAAAAATAAATGAACCCTCTTCCTGATAAGCCTAATAATCATAATTGCTTTGTGGTTTAATTATTGTTTTTACATCATATGTAGGCCCTCATTGTCAACTTCTCATTATCTTACCATAATATATTAGCTTAGGCTATACCTTAGTCCCTAAACCCTAAGTAGCTTAACTACTCTATGCTCATCAAGGCTCTTTTATCCTGCCTTATATTACATCTAGGCTTAATTAACGCTTAATAACTATACTTAAGTATTCTATAAGCCCTATGAGAATTGTACAATCCATCTATAACCGCCTCCAATACCCTTCTATGTTTAACGATTTCTTCAACAAATATTGGAAATGCTCGAGAACCACATACATCACCAACTGTAATATTCATAACCATAACCTTCTGGCTCTAATATCCCTGAAAAGTGTATCTTGATGTACTTCTTCTTTACTCCATACCTCTACTTAATTCATCCACTGGGCCTATGAACACTTATACCTAACATCAATAGCTATAACAATAGGTCTACTAGAGGACCCTAAAGCCTGATAAGGTGATAAATCAAGCATCAACATATACCCCTAACCATGAATAATCTATTGATTGAAGTATTTGTACAAGCCTAATTAACGCTTTACTAAAACATTTAAGCTGCCTTAAACATGAGAATAGGAAACATATAATAGTCAAGAAGGTAATGTATGTACACGTAAACTTAAACGTCTACTAATCTTATCATAATTCATGAATTTAAATTCATTACCATATCCATTAATGAACTCAAGATCCAGAAGTAGCTTACCAAACCTAATAAACCTAGCATCAATACCCTTCTAATTCATAGATTAGAATAGGTGAAAGAGCTTAAAGAGTTAAGTCACAAAGCCATTATAATCACTATAAGAAAAGAGAAACTATAACAAAGCTAAAACTCATAAGACACCTTGACTTATAGAAAAAATTATAAACCTTTAAAAAAATAAAATTATTTTGCGGCCGTGGTCTAGTTGGTAAGATGCCCGCCTGCCACGCGGGAGATCCCGGGTTCAAATCCCGGCGGCCGCATTATCTCTCATATCGAGTTTGTTCAAAATATTTAGGTTTTCATGTCTTCTATGGCTTTGAAACTTAAGTATGTAAACTATATTTTCAATCAAGTCTCAATTTAAAGTTTGAAATTAACTGTCATTTGTAGAATATTAGACTTTTCTATTCGTCAATTATCTTTACGAAATCAAATCACTAACTATATATACATACTTAAAGCTAACAAAACGTCTTTTACCTTCACAGACTAAGGTTAGAAACTCCGTAAAACCATAAACAATAAAAACTTAAACACTTTAGAAATATTTCCCATTATCTAGCTTTCAATGAACTGTTATGGCTATTAGTTAGTTGCATGCTGCTTAAACCTCCTCCATATCTGTATATTGCTCCTATAGATTGTAGCTTCTTTAGGTAGGCTTAATAGATTTTACTGATAATGTTCTGTCATAAAAAGCTTTGCTTTCTATCATTATTCTAATAACCCCTAGTTACCAATCGCTTACTCAAGTATTTTGTTAATGATTAGTTTTATTATCATTGTTAGTTTGGTATATTTTAGATTTTTGTTTTCTGAATTTTGAATTGGGTCTATCTGGAAACTCTTTAAATGTTGTTAAGACTTGATTAGGTTAATAAGTTAACTACCAATAATTATGGAGTTTTCAGATAGGCTCATTGATTAAACATGTTTACGTTATTTTTGATTTTTTATGTATTGATATGGTCTTAGCATACTAAATTTATTCTCACAATTGTTAATATGGTTCCTCTTGCATATCCTCCCTCTAAGTGATGTTTTCTAACTCTGCGAATATTGCTTGTAAACCTTCTAGATATTATGTAAATATTACCTTGGTTCTACTATTGAGAGTTTTAAGACATATTTATAGTAATACTACAACAATTCAGTCCGCTTAATAACATTATATGAGTTACGGTAAGAGCATATTGCACCATTAACACTAACAAAACCTAAGAAGCTATCATAATTCTAAAAAGATATAAAACTACATAAATGCTCAGCAGCAGAAAGTTGTTAAAAGAGAGGTATAAATCGTTTTCTTCATAGTAACTCTCCTTTATAGCAAACTAAAATAAATGATTATTAAACGAAGGTTATTAGATGAAGTATAAAAACTCTATTTTTTATAGCAAGAGTGGATTATAAATTTGATTTGTTCGTTAACATCATAGACCATAATCAACATATACTGATATATTTTTATATAGCTCATATAAATGCCTTTCAGTCATTAGTCCTCTTAACTCTGACAAATCATCGCTAAACTAAATTATTGTATTAGATTAATTAAACTTAACTAACCAATTATTTATCTCGTTAACTTAAGCCCTATCTTATCATCCCTGTTTAGTATTGCCTCTATGAATTCCTAGCATTTCAATAATCCATGTTTTCGTTTGGTAATACTATTAACTCTAATAAACGCTTACTACGCTTCACTCATGTACAGTGTATAATCATCGGAGAGCTTAGATATCTATAGCGTATACCATATTCTCATGATTAAGCTCTAATACTATTTGATAATTATTGTCATCCTTATTTCTTGCCAGTTATATGGAAACTATGCAGAAAATATTAAGCTATAGTTAACCCAAAATCATCATACTGAACATCACATTCTATTCGAGATAAATACTATTTAACTCCATTGACTACATCTCCTTAAGGTACATGAAACAATGGAATGACTTTATTTAATGCTGGGCGTTGAAAACTTGGTTTTCCATTAAATATAAAAGCTAAAAATAGACTATTTAGCCATATCAGTCATAATCAGGTAATAATAGGTAAAATTCGTCATTAATTGACCGAAAGCTTTAATTATTTTTTAATACTCCTTATTTTGCGGCCGTGGTCTAGTTGGTAAGATGCCCGCCTTCCACGCGGGAGATCCCGGGTTCAAATCCCGGCGGCCGCATTATCTGATACGGTTAGGTATCATGCTAACTTTAGAAATTTATTTTGGCTACTTTGTGGTTTAATTCTGAGTTCGTAAATTTAAGTTCACATAAAGTGCGAGAAATTTTAATATAATTTCTATAATCGTAGTATTTAATGAATAAAGATACGGGAAATAAGTATTAAACCACAAAGCTATTTCGGCTATGTAGTATTTTAATAGGTTTTGTTAACCAACTGGTCAATTACATGAACTTAATCCGCCAGCTATATATTATCTCAGATCTAAGATTTACAAAAACCTCAATTATTGCGTAACTCGTAATATTTCTATAAGTTTATTTATGTGAGAGAATTTATCTTGCTATAGGAGTAGAAACAGAAACCATCTTGTCTAGGTTTAACAATAGCCTCTCTATAAACAGGCTTATAATCACTTCTAAATCCTACTAGTCAACCCATAGTGTATGCATGCCGAAGTAAAACTAGAATCTTCATGAACATACATTCAAGACATGTTAAAATCAGTACCCATACTAATATATTGAAGGAGAAGTTTAATTTAGAACTTGTCTGAAAATTATTTAAGAGTTTCTGAGTAAAGTTTAGGTATGAAGTTCTGTGAGATTAGTGATTTTGAGTAGAAGCTTACTAGGTCTCTGCTTTCACACTGATAAGTGTGAAATTGAGAAAGCAATGAATATTTAGAAATTCATTAGAAACATAGTCAATGCATATAGTAGATATAAAACCATTAAAGTACCTAAAAGAAACCAATATATGTGCACATAACCTAATATAATTAGATAATACTACACAACCACTAGATGAATAGATGCTATGTAGAAATGGATAAGATATGTTAAAGCATAACTGCTCTCTAATGTTCAGTGGGGTGAATTGTCCATGATTAATAACTCTACTGAAGTATATCCCAGTAGGCTTCATCAACCCTATCATTAATATATCCATTATAGTTAAGAAATTCTAATAAGCTTAGATTGACAGAACTCTTATTTTCTGTTTAAATAGTACTTAAAAATCATTAATAGATTACATTACCTTAAACTTTCTATTTTTTAAATTAAAAATATTTAAACAGAAATAAGAGGATACTTTCTCCTACTTTGAAGTTTTGTAAGGAGTTCTTTATTAATTTGAGGTTTAGAATTGATTTCAATTACCTACACTGAAAAGATCGTATTTAACGATTAAGACACATTCTTAAAATCATAGACTAACCCTTAAATTAATTGCATAGCTTAACAGTATAAAGCTTAAAGTTAAAAACATACTGGCACATATATATCTGAAATTCATCTTAAAGACTTATTAAGAGTTAAACATTAAGTTTGAAAGGACTAGCATAGTAGCATTAAGGCCCAATAAAACCACATTTTGGACATTTATATGGATTTGCAAGTTTTCTACATTTTTGGCAACGCCAGATAGTTACTTCACTACATTGTGGACATTTTAATTTAACTCCTCCCTGATCTGGCAATATGGGATTTCCGCATGATAGACATGATGGAAATGCTATCTCACTCATTCAATCACTTAAGACGCTAAGTTAGGCACATATTTAAATTTTACTTACAGGCCTTGGGCTTTGTTAACTTAGGCATGTTTATTATTTTTATTTTGGTACTTTTCTATGGATTCTTGGCTTATATCTTCTTATTCTATGTTTGCTTAGTTTCATGAATATTAATACATGTTCATTACTACACTT
>JAWBQF010000031.1:0-27634 GCA_038845975.1 Methanomethylicia archaeon | reverse complement strand
TTAATTCCGAAATTTTGCAAATTCAAGTTTACATAAAGTACGAAAAGCTTAATAAGCATTCCTATAACCATAGTATTTAATGATATAGATTATGAGAAATGAATATTAAACCACAAAGCTAAAATTTTGGGTTTATGCTATCATAAATATTAATACTAAGAAGCTTGTAGAATAGAGCTTATCCACTAGGAGTTCTTTAGTAACAGATTTCCTTCAAAATACTTAACAAATATAACAAGCCAAGAATAATAAGGGATAAAGATTCTTAGCTTAAGGAAGAAATTAGAGATTAGCTTAGAGCAAGAAAATATAATTCATGGAAAGGAAGCTTAATAGAAAGGCTTTGCTTACCTAAGCATAGAACAAGCATATTCCTCTATAACATCAACGTTAACTTAAGAATACCCTTAAAAACTAAGAGAGAACAAAGCTTAGCTTTAAGCTCTAACAGCTTCTTAAGAGCTTTTAAGCTCTACTACGATTTCTAAGATAAGACAAAGAAAAAAGCAAGAGATGACTTATTATCACATCATCATATTTAACATTAAATTTAAAAAAGCAAGAATAACTGAAATATTAAGCACAATTTTAAGATAAGAATAGCAACAATACTTTAGAAAAACAAGAAAAGATTAAAACTTATTCTCAACCCATATCTTATCCGGACAGAACCGTTATTAGGGACTTTGCAACTTAATGTTTTAGTTATGTATTTTATTATTTATCTTATGTTTGAGGGATGTTGTTGAGAGTTTTCATTTATTTGAGAGGGTTTCTTTGAGCTTAAGGTTCTCTGTTTATCCTTTTATGTTCAATTGTATTAGGAGGGATGCTAGGGCACTAAGAAGGTTTTAAGAAATATGTTTGGGTTGTTAAGTTATGGATTGTCTATCCATGGATGTTAAGCCTAGGTGATTTATAGCTGTTGATGATATGTACGTTAAGGTAATGGATTAGCTACATTTCATCTAGATGTTGAGGGGGACAAGATAGTATGTATGATGATTCATCCATGATCATTTTCGGCTAGATCATTCCTTAGCCGAGTATTAATACTATGCAGTGGAAAGTCGAATAGTGGATATCCATTACTTAAAGGCATTAATAATATTGGTATTACCATCAATTCGGAGAAGAAGTATTGTGGAATCGGTATTTTCATCTCTAACGGAGAACAAGCATTCTTCAACAACATAATGATAAACCCAAACAACAAGGAATAAGGTGGAGAAGGAGCATAGTATGCTGGAACTAATCTACAACATGTTCACATACTACAACTACTTAAGGAGGTGAAACTTAAGTTGTCGGGTCCGTTATTAGAAAAGTAAACATTATCTTGCTGTGATTAAGCTGTAAGCGGAGGTAGGAATTATTTGTAGGTAGCTATATAATTATGTTTCTTGTTGTGTGGAGCATTACCTATATTTATAGATTTCCCATTTTAGAATGATGGGATTTTAGCTACTTTCTTAATCGATGCGGAACCAATTATTAGAGGCTTTCTAAGCGTTTGATCTTTGAACGTTACTTCATACTTCCTTATTCCTCCAACGGATTAAATATTAATAAATTGAATTGAAATCTAGTAGGAGATATGATGAAATAGTATAAGCATCTAAATTTGATTAGTATTTATTAACAGATAATGTTTACAGCTACTAAATGGTTTCATATGGACTACAATTCTTTTGAACAGGTAATGGTTTTATGTTAATAAGATTTATAAAAGATATTAAATTTCTCCAAGTGGATTCGTAGAGTCTTTGATAAGGAGATGTTAAGCATTGATTTATAATTTTAACCATTACCTCCTAACAATCCTCTAGCAAAACCTAGATCAAGCTCCTCATAACTCCACTATATGATGTAGCTTATAAAGCTATATTTCTAAAGGCATTATGAGATTAGCTTAGTATACCTTTGGAAAGCTTTTTAAGCATATCCATATATTATTAATGGTTGTAATTGATGAATAGAATTGGGGTAAGCAGCATCGTTAGTATGTTGGTTTTACTACTTGTAGTTGTAGGTATTAGTTCCCTACTTTATCTTCATGGTTTAGGCTTAATTCAGTTTCAGCAATCGATATTTAGATCTATGATTGAAGAGGAGGAGGAGGCTTTAAGAGAGAGGTTTACAATAGTTAATATAGCATTAAATAGTACGAATAAGATTACAGTATATATTTATAATTTTGGGAGAGTACCTGTAACTATTGTTGGTATTTATGTTAATGAAACTCCTGTAGTTATTGATGGGGGGAGAGTTGAAGTTTTGGTTAATATGGTTAAAGGTATTAGCTGTAATACTAGCTTTAATATAGAGAATAAAACATATTATGTCAAAGCTGTAAGTCTTAGAGGGGGTTATGATGAGGTGTTATGGAGACCGTAAGGGAATAACCTCGGTGATAGGAACTCTATTCTTCCTATCTATACTTGTATTATCCATAGCTTTCCTACTATACGTAATGACACATATAGGAATATATAATTTATCAGTTATTGAGATGAATAGATTTGACTGGGAGAAAATACAGGAGAGACTTGCAATAAAGACGCTATGGATAAATATATCATCAAGATATAGTAGAATAAACATGACTATTGAGAATCAGGGCACAATACCTTTGGAAGTAGATCAGCTATGGATAATAAATAGAACAGATAACATCCATAAGGTATTCCAGTTTAATCCAGCTATTTATCTTAAACCCCAAGAGGAAAAAACAGGAGTAGGTATAGATTATACCATAGATACAACTAAAAACTATACATTTATACTTGTAACAAGAAGAGGAAATAAAGCATATATTCACTATACATTAAGAGAATACATACATAAAGAAATACTACCTCACATACACTTCACGGTATTCTCACCAGATCAGCCGCCTCCAGATAAAATAATTCTAGGTAAAGATCCGTTCCACATATATGTTACACAAAGATCAAATCTAAGAGGAGTTACAGCAATAATTATAGGGGCATCTATAAAATTCTACAATTCCGAAACGGGGGGAAATATTACATCTGCATTTATTCTTGAAGACTCCACACTTAACTATGGATATGTAACTCTAAGAGAGGGTTATGGAACACCAATGTCCTTTAGGTACCGGTTTGATAAAAATATTATACAAGGGAAAGAACTTATATGGGTTGATGTTAACGTAACGCTAACTATAAACATCAACAATATTATTGTTCAAGTAGACGAGTATTCGGCAAGAACTTTAGTAGTTGGAGGTAGAGATTTAAAGATATTATATGTCTATGAAATAACCTTCAAAGAGAGGGGGAATTCGCTATATGCACGTGTAAAAATAGTTGATATCGATGGAAAAGGAGTTCCCGGCGCAAAGGTAACGATTACAGTTAGCGGAGGAGGAATGGAGGAAACTACGAGAGGAGATGGATATGCAGAATTTAAATTACCAAGCCAAGGAATGATATGTGTGGAGGTTAAAAATGTTGAAAAGGAAGATTGGAAATATATGCCTGATCTAAATCTTGAAACATATGATTGCTTTGAGCAAGGATAATTCTTAAACTGTTAGTATAGTAATGCGTACAGGCAGTATAGATTTTAGGGTTATCAGGATTTAGATTATGAGGATGTTATCGTATATACTGTCTAAATTTCTAACTATTATTCCAAATGTACTGTTACGTATGTGAATATTATTATGTTTAGCATTGCCTTTAGCCTTCATGTATTGTAATGCTCTCTGAATGTTTAGCAATACATTAATCCCTTATTTTAACCTTTTGCAGCTTTTACATAGTATGATGTTGTTCTATCCGTTTCTGAAGATTTAGATATGTTGCTCTACATCATCACCTCCTGATCTGTCCTATCTTATTCGTAGTATACTGGCCTCATACTTTATCCTCATCTTGAATTCATTGTAACCATTATATCATCTAATTAGCCTCTATGGCTATCTATGAACTCATTGCAAAACTATTTAAGTTTTTACCTTTCTCCATGAATTTTCGTGAGCTTAATGATGAATGAGGCTTATTAAGTCTCCGTTTTCTCTTAGGCTGGACTAGGGGCCTAAAATTGATAATATGCTTGTTGAATGTATTTTATACGTACTTGTTACTGGTTGTCGTTGGATGGATATGCCGTTAGGTATGGACATTACCTAATAGCTTTTAGAGAGCTTAAGAAGTAAATGAAGCTAAGCGTATGGAGGAAAATACTTAACTTCTTAATAAGGGTTATTCTTAAGTCTTGATAGGATTGCAGTGAACAGCGATTAAGGTTAGGAAGAACTAGTTGAATACGATGATATAAGCATATTAAGGGCATGAAGATTTACGTTATCGTATTGCCTAAAGCTCTACGTAAGCCTTCAAGCTAGCAATCAATGAATACGGCTCCGAGCACTTCATAAAGCTCCTAAGTAATGTTTAAGCACGATAGGACTAGAGGAGATCTAAGGAGTTATAGATGAATTAGCATAGATTAGGAGGATAGGAGAATACCTTAAGAGTAAAAGCAAACATAGATTTCAACTCAAGAAGTAAGCTAGACATAGAAGACCATATAAATTTGATGGGGGAATATAAATAAATGGAGGACGCTATTGAAAGGTTCTTTGATGGATAATATTACTTAGAAAATAACCATAAGATATGAAAGGCTAGCATTAACATTTCTAGTCCATACAAGTAGCATAATAATATACTTGAGGTTTACAATGAGTTCTATAGTAGTATTACCTATCTTCTAGATGATAAGAAGCTTAATATCCTATCCATATGAGGAATACATACTTAGAAACCCTAAATAAACTTTAAGATGGAGCAACATAAATGAAGTATAATCTATGAGGCTATTATTTTATAGGTAGCTATTTTAAGCTCCTTTTGATGAGCTTCTAGTAGCAAATACTAGAAGGAGACTAATAATAAAGTCTTGAAGTATGTAGCCTACTATAACATGGATAATAAAATTAAGAAGAATAATATTTGTAAATAAATCCGGAAAATATAATTTCCCAATCCAACTTATCATAATAGCTACAGGAACGATTATTAGGATAACTATTAGCTCCTGGGAAACATCAACGTTAATAACATATTTTAAGATAACAAGCAGTGAGGCGCCTAAAATAATTGCGAAGAGGTACTCAAACATATAATCAAAGAAAAACCAATATGCTAACTCAATATAAATCCATGAAAAACCTATTATAACCATAAAATCCATGAAAAACCTATTATAACCATAAACAGCCTAATTAATAATCCATGCATACTATTTTAATAAATTCATAGTTAAATTTAAACATTATGTATTGTAGATTGGCTTTGTTAACTTTAGATTTATTTGGGAGTTCTCCCCCTATTTATGGTGTTAATATGGTTAAAATTGTTAGGTTTGTTAGGGAGGGAACTCCATTTACTCTAGTTGTTTATTGCTTAATATTTCCATTCATCTAGAATGGCTTAGATATTTTAAGCTTTATTATTTTAGGTTATGTATCTATATTATCGTGGTTTATCTTAAGCTTCTATTTGAATTTGATAAAAGAGATGTTAGGATTATAGTTGATCTATTGTAAGTGTAGGTTTTAAGAGTAAGGTTATTTATGTTGCATTCGAGCCATTATTGAGGAGGATTCTCTATATGTGAGTTGTGATGTTTCAAATATACTTACATCCCTAACATTAAAAGATTAAAACCATCTATGGAATATAATTGTATTAAGTGATGGAGCTCAATACTATAAGCATCATGTAAAATATTAAAAAACATTATATAGTTTAGAGGTTAGAATCTAATGGAGGAGTAATACAGTATGTTAAGGATAGAGTATTTGATAATTATATACCATGCATGAAGGATAGATGTAATGGTGAAAATGTATTAATGCTTATAAAATCAATAATATAATACTAAACAAACATGGATAAGGAAAATAAAAGCTAAGAATTCATAGAAACACAATAACAAAATAGAGGTGATAAACATGCTTAAGTTAACAAAGCCTGTAGATTTAGATGTAGGAATCGTGTGAGTTGAAGAAAACAAGACTTCATGAACACATAGCTAACATTAAGTTAGCTTAAATTAGCCGGTTAGAGTTTGATGGAGGCTAGAGTTTATGGGAATATAAGTCTACTCTTTAAGCTATTAGCTCTATACGTTTATATCTAGGTTGATGGTATCCCGAAGCTAATCTAGTAAGTTTTAAATATGTTTGGAATATATATTTTTATGCCTTTATTTAGGCTTAGACGTAAGGCTGTTGAGAAGATTATTGTTGAGGAGGCTAAGCCGAAAGTTACTGGGGAATTGGTTTTTAAGGATTTTTATCTCGTTAAGCCTCCATATACTTATGCAGGTATTGTTATCGAGCCTGATGGTAAGTTAAAGTATTATGTTATCGAGCCAGATCTTTTACCTAATGAGGTTATAGCGATTAATAGGATTAAGAATATTCTTAGGGAGGAGGCAGCTGAAAAGTTTGAAAGAATAGAGGAAGTTGATGTTAGGAAGTGGATTGAGGAGAAAACCAAAGCCATAATTAAGGATTATCGTATAGGTATAGCTAAGGAGGCAATCGATAAGATACTATACTACGTTTTTAGGGATTTATTAGAGTATGGTAAGCTTGAATGCTTAATTAGGGATCCTAATATTGAAGATATTAGCTGTGATGGTGTTAATATTCCGGTTTATGTTTGGCATCGACTTTATGAAACTCTACCGACAAATATTGTTTTTGAAAGCGTTGATGAGCTTAACTCCATGATTGTTAGGCTTGCATATAAGGCTGGTCAACAAATATCTATTGCTAAGCCTATCGTTGAGGGATCTATTCCTGAAGGATATAGGATACATTTAACTCTCGAGGAGGTTTCCAAGAAGGGATCAACATTTACAATTAGGAAGTTCAGGGAGGAGCCCTTTACAATTATTGACTTGATAAATTACGGAACAATATCTACGGATATAAGTGCCTACCTATGGATTTTAATTGAGAATATAAGGTCGGCAATGATATGTGGAGCTACAGCATCAGGTAAAACAACACTTCTAAATGCTATAGCTACATTTATTAGACCTGAATCTAAAATCATAACCATTGAGGAGACGAGAGAGTTGAGGCTTCCACATGAAAACTGGATTCCACTAGTTACAAGACCAAGCTTTCAGCCCGGTGTTCAGGATGTTACGTTATTCGATCTATTAAAATCCTCCTTAAGAATGCGTCCAGACTATATTATCGTTGGTGAGGTAAGAGGGGAGGAGGCATATACATTCTTCCAGGCATTATCTGTAGGTCATGGTGGATTATGTACAATTCATGCTGAGGGAATTGAGGTTGCTATTAGAAGACTTGAAACTAAGCCTATGGATATTCCTAGACAGCTTATTCCGCTCATAAACACGCTAATACTTACAGGTAGAACTAAGATTGGAGGGGATATTAAGCGTAGAGTATTAAATGTTGTGGAGATTGTAGATGTTGATCCTAGAAGTAATGAGGTTATTATGAATCCATTATTTAAATGGGATGCTTTAAGCGATTCATTTACATATACAGGTAAAAGCTATATTCTGAATAAGATAGCTAGTATTAGACAGATTAGTCCTATGGAGGTTCTTGACGAATATAAGAGGAGAATTGAGGTTTTGAAGTGGATGATTAAAAACAATATCAGAAGCTTCGGGGACGTTTCGAAAATTATTAGAGCATTCTACTATAATCCTAAGAGTATATATGAACGGGTAAGGATTGGTATAGTTGAGTAGAATCGAAAAGATAAGTTTTACTGTTAAGCGACATAATGTACTTATCCGTTTAGCACATAGGATATTTAAGAATCAAGCTGAGAAAGTATCGAGTAGATTTAAGGCATTTAGAGAATTCTACTCTAAATCATTAATACCACTATACTTTAATGCTTACATATCATTAATTCTATTCCTATCAATACTTGCGTTTACACTACTATTCATTCTTGGTATGAGCATACATCTCTTCATCCTACATTACCCATTAACCATATCTATACTTCTAAGCGTTCTTTTAGGCTTAATAGCTACAGGCATTACGGTATGGATTCTGATAGCTAATCCAGTATATCGTGTAAGCTCCCTAAGGAGAAGGCTTGAACTAATTTTACCTCATGCTACCGGATATATAGCTGGTCTTGCTTCAGCAGGACTTTCAATTGAGCACATACTAGAGAGAACTGTTGAGCTTCAACCGGAGCCGATACTAACACATATTGCTAGACTTATTATAAGGGATGTACATGTTTTCGGTCAAGATATAGTTACAGCTTTAAGAAATGCTATAGTAAGCTCCCCATCAGGAACGCTGGCATCAATTCTTAACGGAGTCATAAACACCATAATTACAAGTGGGGATTTAAGATCGTACTTCCTATATACATATGAAAAGCTTATAGCTAAGAAGAGGGATCAGTTAAGAAGAGTAATAGATAACTTAACATATTTAGCTGAAATGTATATAGCTCTAGTTGTTGTAGGTCCAATAATACTCATAATAATACTCATAATAATATCAATGCTTGGAGGATTCCTAATAGATCCAGCAGTAACACTATTAATTTTAACATTTATAGGCATACCTTTTATCGGTATTGTATTCCTCATAATTATCGATGCATTTCTAGGATCAATATAGATCATATGAAATTCATGGATTTACCATCTTAAAGATTTGTTGAGAACCTATAGTACATATGGAGTTTCATAGCATGTAGTTAGGTACTACTTGTCTAGAAACCACATCTCTACACTTAAACTAATACGTGATATGTTATATTAGATGATGTAGAGTTTAGAAAATCATCTAAATAAAATTAATTATATGGGACTCATATTTTGAAGATTATCTTACAATCAGTGTATGTTAGCGATTTAGGAACGTATGCTGTAAAGTTTATATTTATCATGAAGTATAAATAAATATACAGTAAATAAGAGGATATAATGCCGGCTCTATTCTTTAAGAGGAAGTGGAGAATAGCTGTATGGATTGCCTCAATTATATCCTCAATACTAATTATAATCTCACCAATAATTACCGGGATGTATAGGCCTAAATTACCATATATTATTCCCCTAGATAGTAATGTAAATAATATGGTAATGTTTGGATTGATAGTATCCATAGCTTCACCATCAATAGTTGAATATATAAATTATAAATGGGTTAGAAGCGCGGAGCTTCATCTTTCAGATCTATTTAGAGATCTTGCTGAATCGGTAAGGTCAGGACTTACACTTCCAAGAGCTATAGAGGAGGTTTCAAAAATGAACTATGGCTCCCTCTCATATGAGCTTAGAAGAGTTGTAGTAATGTTTAGGCTAGGTGTAGAAATAGATAAGGCTATCCTTAAACTCGGTGAAAGGCTTCCATCACCTAGAGTTAAAATGGCTTCAATAATACTTTCTGAGGCGCTTAAAAGTGGAGGAAGGGTTAATGAGGTTTTAGAATCAGCGTCAAAACTATATTTATCCACAGCTGAATACGAGGCTGAAAGAATAACATCAATGAAGCCCTATGTACTGGTAATCTATACTGCGGTGATAATATACTTAGCTGTATCCTACGTGCTAGTGAGGATGTTTCTATATCCACTACTTGTAGGAGCTCAGGAGGTAACATTTATGAGGGGACTACTAAACATAAACTTCTACAAGTCAGTCCTATACTACTCATCATTTATTGAATCGCTAGTAGGAGGAATAATAGCTGGCAAGATAGGAACAGGATATTCACTAGTAGGTCTAAGACATTCACTTATCTTATCAATAATATCAGTAATAATCTTTAACTTACTAATACTATAACTATGATTAGGATTAACAAATAGCTAACCATTAATAGCTGATTATGCGAGTCTAGTAGTGATCTCAAAGGATATTCCATAGCTTGTTATAATGAACGGTATCATAATTCCATGAAATGGTCTACGTTTAATCTTAATTATCTTTAAGAGCCTAGATATAGTTCCCCCCTCCTCACTATATGAGCAATCCATAACTATATCTGCAGCTTGCTTGAGGAGTACATTTATTCTTACATCATGAAGGCTTGGAATCACGTATGCGATATGAAGGCCATTACTTAGCCTAAAAATGCTTGATAAATGTTTAATAAATGATATCGTGTTTTCAACTTGAATAAACTCCAGTAGGAATGTTGATAGGCTATCTAGAGCTGTCCAGAAACCATTCTGAACATATTTGAGAAGCTCCTTCTCAGTAAAGCTTTCAATACGTTTACTATATAGATCCATGAAAACCCACTGTCTATTAGCTTCGAAAACATTAATATTCATGCCTAGAGTAGCCATAGACTCCCTAATATCCTCAATGTTCTCATCAAGAGCAATATATAGAGTTCTTCCCCCATTCATACAATGATTAAACAAAATATATCTCCCAACCAAGTAGTAGTACGATTCAGGCTCCCCTCTAATTAATGTAAGTCCGCCGCCGGGAATTCTTTTAAGCTCCTCATATTCACTTGGAATATATAAATTAACAAACATAATATATTAGAGCAGTTATCTGTTTAAATTTATCTATACTTAAGAATTCATGATTTAACCTATCTTCAACAATAGCATTAATGAATTAAGATTACGCTATTTATGATTAAGCATATTAAGGCTATAGCTTAATAATACCTAAGCGGTAATATTTTCAACTAGGTCTCAACATCTAGGTAATGGTAACTAGTATGATTTTACTGTAGCATGCATAATAATATATTTAAGATATGGAATTTAGAGATGAGTTCCTATAGAAAACATCTAGAAGCTTAAATTATAGGGTAAGAAGCTAGTAAATCTTCGATTTGGGAATAGGTAAATAAGCTTGCTAAAGCCATAGAGCTCAATTTTCGGAAAAATAGAGAGCTAATAGCCATGGATTCTTTAAATCGAATGGTAAAAAGTTTATATGTTGTTAAGGAGGGAAATTCCTTGGCTCTCAATTATTTACAGCAAGGAATCATCTAATCACGAGTGTTTGTTAATAAAATCATGAAGGCTTGTGAGAAAATAACTTTCCTAGTGGATATTGGTATAAGGAGGTTTTGAAGACAGGAAATTCCTTATAAGTACTTAACAGGGAGAATCTTATTAAAAGATTCTTTAGCTACTACAAAGGATAAATCCTTTTTTAACAACATTAATTTTGCAAATTCTTAAGAGGCTATTGACTTAAGAGATGGAATAACGATGAAGAGAATCAATCTCTTTTAAAGCTCATATATTGGTTAAATGAAGCAAGAGAATTTGCCATGTCCTAATTATAAAAAGAAATTCCAGTAAAAGAGTTTATTCTAGATGGCTTAATTTAAAATCAAAAAGCAAAGAATTAAATTCTCACTTCTAGAAAAGGATATAATAAGATGCTCAAATATTCCTATTGTAAAAGTGAAATTCCAGTAAAGAAAGAAGAATAATTATTAAATTTCGGACAGCATCGTTTATGGCTTTGTTAACTTTAGATTTATTTGGGAGTTCTCTCCCCTATTTATGGTGTTAATATAGTTAAAGTTGTTAAGTTTGTTAGGGAGAGAACTCCATTTACTCTAGTTGTTTATTGCTTATATATATTTTCGTTCATGTTCATCTAGAATGGCTTCAGATATTCTAAGCTTCATTATTGTTAGGAATTATTCTATATTATCGTGGTTTAGATCTTTAAGCTTCCTATTTGAATTTGATAGGAGGGATGTTAGGATTGTGGTTGATGATACTATTATAAGTGTAGGTTCTAAGAGTAAGGTTGTTTATGTTGCATTCGAGCCATTATTGAGGAGGATTCTCTACATATGGGTTTGTGATGTTGCAACATGCTTACATCTCTAACATTCCTTAAGAAGATTAGAGCTATTTATGGAATATAGTTGTATTAAGTGATGGCGCTCATTATTATAAAGCATCATGAGAATATTAAAATTAAAATATGAATTGTATAGTTTAGAAGTTAGGAATCTAATGGAGAGAATAATACAGTATATAGGATAGAACTAAGCTATTCGATAACTACATACCATGCATGAAGGATAAATGCGGTAATGAGCATGCATTAATGCTTATGAAGTCAATAGCATACATACTAAACAAACATGGATTAACAGGAAAATAAAAGCTAAGGAATTCATAGAAGATACAATACCAAAATAGAGGTGATAAAACATGATTAAGTTAACAAAGCCCAGGAACTGCTACTTAACCCTCATCTAAATAGGACTATCAGCCTAGGTTTAAGCCTCCCTTATATTAGCAATCAGAACAGACATAACTAGCTCAAGCAAAATTTCCAAGGCAAATTCCACTTTACTATGCTGAGCTGTCTAAGTCTCTACATTATTCCCTCTATTAACTATAATCTTAAAGTAATGTATGGTTTACGTTAAGCTTTTACATATTGGAATTCTTGATGTTTAGTTTAATAAGTAAGCATGTAAATCTAGAGTATATAGGGCTTAGAAGTAGAGCAGTATATGATTCATAGTGGTTAGAGGCATAGTAAGATAGTATAAATTGATTTAAGGGTAGGATTTAGTTGGGAAGTTTCTTAAGTCAAGTTAGGTTTAGATTATTCAAGCTTAACATTTATCCATTTATCCATTATAGTATATTATTTTAATATTCGTTCTATATTGTGAACTAAAAATTTAAATATTCGTTCCATAAAGTATTCTTATGAAGTTGGATGAATTACTAATTCTCCTAAATGAATGGTGGAGAACTGGAAGGGTAGGTGGGGATAGAGTTAAACCTTACCGTAGGAAATGCTTTAGCAATCTAAAGGATTTAATGAGGTATAGACAGATTACAATTATAGTTGGTTTAAGAAGGGTGGGGAAGAGTACATTGATGTTTCAGCTTATTGACGACTTACTTAAAGAGAATGTTGATCCTAGAAGAATTCTATACTTCTCCTTTGACGTGAAGATTGAGGATATAACTGATATTTTAAGTAGCTTTCAGAAAATCGTGAAGATAGATTGGAGGAGTGAGAATATATTTGTGTTTCTGGATGAAATACAGAAGCTAAAGGATTGGAGTTCAAAAATAAAAATTATCTACGATAATTTCCCAAAGATAAAATTCATAGTTTCAGGCTCAGCATCCCTACAGCTAATTTCCGAAGCTGTAACTGATCTAGCTGGAAGATACTTTCTAGAGGAGGTGAAGCCATTATCCCTTGAGGAATATTATGAGTTGAAGTATAATAGGAGAATTGACGTTTATGAGCTGTATAAAGGTGAGATAGAGTTGGAGCTGAATAACTACTTTAAAAAACCATATCCGGAAATAGTTAACTGGGAGGAGGATAGAAGAATATTTGAGTATATAAGGGAGAATATACTGGCGAAGATTTTAAAAATAGATTTACCTGATACATTTAAAAACGTTAATTCAAAGCTTCTAGAAAACCTACTGGAAATTTTCTATGGAGAGCCTGGAATGATACTAAATATAGACTCCCTATCTAAAAGCTTAAGAATACATAAGAAAACATTGGAATGGCATATATTCCTACTAGAGTTTGCAAAGCTAATAACAATAATTAAAAACTTCAGAGCCTCCATCCTATCTGAATCTAGAAAGCTAAGAAAAATATATCCATACGATGTATCTCTAGTATTCCCATTCAATCCAAACATAGAGGAAAGTAGAGTTGTTGAGTGTGCTGTAGCATCAAAAATAAATACTCAAAACTACTGGAGGGAGGGTGGTAGGGAAGTGGATTTCATAATTAGAAATAGGAGGATAATTCCAGTAGAGGTTAAATACAAGAAAACCCTAGATAAAAACGATATTAAAAACCTAGTATACTTCATTGAAAAGTTTAAAGTAGACTTTGGAGTCATTATTTACAATGGGGAAACAGGGAAAATCAATCCACAGATTAAAGCAATAAACCTCCTAGACTTCATCTTCCTACCAACCTCAAAAACCATAACATTATAATGCAATCATCAACTCCACAACACAGTAACCCATCATAGTATATAATATACTTAGGTTTCATCCTCAGTAGCTAACATGATCTTATCAATAGGAACTTTAAACAACCCTCCATAATACCTATACATCACAACTTCATTTAAAATATTACAGAATCAGTAAGCTCCCGCTTCCGCTAAGCCCTCATACACTTTAAAAACCAAATATTGAATCAAGCTTACAGGAAGACTTTAAACACATTACTAATAACATGATAGAGTTCTTCTTGCTGCCATGATATTTATCAGTCTATACCTCCCTAATCCCCAACATAAGCTAATAAAATCGCTAACATAATATTCAATCCACCTAACTAATAGCCCTAGTTACTCACCAACAATAACAGCAAATCCTCAATAATTCCTCCCAGCAATCTTATCATATATAGTCTTAATAATGCTGACCATATATTCCACTGACCACTAGAAACTTCAATAGCTCCAGATGTTGAAGACGTTACACTCTAATATTTATCTTCAACACAATCATTAAGGTAGGCATCCATACTTAACATCTAAAGCAGATATTAGCATCTACTGATTAAATATGTTTATGCTTAGGCTTTGATTTATCATAATGTATTATATAGTTTAATCAGTTATGGGAGGTTGCTAAGTATTCTAGGACTTGTGAAGGAGCTCAATAAATTATTGCTATTCATAATGAGGAACAAGTTGCTGGAGGATGTAAACCTAATGTTAAATGATGAGTTGATAGAACATCATATTATAGAGATAATAATGCTTACAAAGCATTTTAGCTACTAGGAGTAGTAGGCTGGTAATCCTGTTATCTCCATCTCTGTGGTTTTTCACTTCTCCTCCTTCTTCCTCCCTTAATTCTCCATATGCCCTCCGTGAAGTCTTCCACCATGATTTTTAAAGCTCCTGCTAGTTTATCACCTATCAGTACTTCATCCTCTATAGCTGATATGACTATATCCGCTATAGCTTCACTAACTACTTTACCCTTACTCTCTATTATTGATATCCTAGCTTTTTCAGGATATATCCAGACTCTAGTTGGTCCTCCAGCAGTATCATATATGTCCTCAACAGCTCCTGTTAGCTTAAGACCTAGTTTTCTTAAGGCTTTCATCGGAATCAATATCTGCGGCTCCTCAGTTTCAAACCCTGAGTTTATAAGTGCTACAGCCTCTAGAGACTTATCACCTACACTTATATTAACTCTTACTCTTACCGCCATCTCAGCTTACCCTCAACAACTCTTCCAATTCTCGGCTTTCTACACTTCTCAATTCTTCCAATTCTAGCCATAAACATAAATATCTGGAATACTTTTAATCTTAACGCTCTAGATCCTACCAGCTTCCCCACATTAGGTAATACTCTCCATGATTCCAACATCATATATTGCTAATGCTGTATTGTAAGTATGATTGTTAGTGTAGGATTTATGGTTGATGTGAATGTGAGTTAATTGAAGCTATGTTTACGACTATGTAGCCTTCACATCAAGCATATTCATCCATAATTTAACTGATAACTTACCGTTGTCGGATAGCTAACACTTTATAACTATCTGTTCCACCTCTGCCTTAAAGGCTTCATAGATGGCTTTCGCCGCCAACGGTAAAGGACGGCGCATGAGGAGTTTTGCGGCTATGTTCCAAGCGGCTATCAAATGCCTATCCGCTTGGAAGCCGACCGTTTGCATTTAAGGACATGTCCATTCGGCTTATTCAACTCGCCACATATCGGACATGTTTGAGAGGTATTCTTCGCTTCAACAGTTTCTGGTTTGAACCCTTTCTCCGTTACTTTGTATGAAATATATGACTGTGTTTTTCTAAACGGTAAGCAAATATAAGTTCAAGAAAAAGACTACGTGAGGTAATCTATGAAGTCTCCTATTGATCTTTCTTCCATATCGTATTCTTTGCCGGATATTTTCAAATTTTCCATGACTGGTTTAACTTTTTCTTCAGCTACAATGCTAGCTATTACCTTCGTTGCTTTATGGAGTATATCGTCAACCCTCCTCTTCTCTCTTCCAGAATACTTTACTAGTAGCTTAGCCTTTCCTAAGGTTCTGCTTTGGATAATCCTCCTCTTTTTGAAATACCTATCCCTGATGTACTTCATTTCACTCATATCGATTTTAATGAACCTAACTTTACTTGGCTTTATGACTGCTAAATCTATGCTTCTCTCATTGATATCTACGCCGAGAAAACCTTCATGCCTCCTCTCCCCAACTACTGTCCTAAAGGAGACGTGAAGATAGTATTCATCCCCTCTTCACAAGCCTTGAGCCTTTAACCCTCCAGCTGCAGAACTTCTTCGAGTATTCATGGACGTTGAAAGGTATTGTGATGTGTCCCTTATGCGTGGCTAACTTTAAGCTTCCCCAGCTAAACCAGAAGAGATGAGTATCATCTAAGAGAATCGTGTTTAGGTTTTCAATTCTTGGAAGGCTGATGTCTTTCCTCTTCCTAGACATCCTTCTATACGACTTGAACATCGCCAAAGCCTGCGTTATAGCCGTGTAAATGTAGTGTGACAGATAATGAGGATATTTGAATCTTAGTTTACCGTAGATTACCTCATGTAGTCTTTTTCTTGAGCTTATATTTGCTGTAACGGCTTTATCTAAGCACTCCCGGCTCTGTGAACTTAAGTTATCAGCTATATAAACTTCCATATCTAAAGTTCATAGAGCCGTTACCGAGGACTTGGCAACTTAGCATATTGTAGCCTTCTTCTTAAGTTGCCGGGTCCGTTACCAACGATATTGTCAAGTTAAGCCTTAAATTCTATGAGCTTACTATATGCTACTTGACAGTATCATTACCGGCAAATGCTTTAATTACTGACATCCTCACCTAACCGCTTTAGATAGCGTGCTAGCTTCTTGCTAAATTCGGATAAATTAGCTATTTTCTTTATGTATCTTGTTAATGGAGGAATTGTTGATATTTTAAAGGTTGATAGGTCTATATGCTTGCAAAGCTAGTTGAGGCCAGGTTTTGCTTGTTTAACAGTGATTATCCATTTAGAGAGGCTTGCTTTGAAGGAGAAGCCTAGCTGAAAGTAGTCTAGGTTCATTTATCGTCTTGCTGAAGCCCTATTATCTGAAGCTTTACCTTAACCAAGCATCTTCAATGGGTTTAGCTTTTCCTAGCTTTCGCTCCAATAAAATACTCTATCTAAATGTATGTTGATGACATACCTCATAATTGATCCCTATGGCCTCTTAAATTGCTAACATAGTTAGTTTCATGGTTCCAACATGCTTTCCTCTTGCAAAATACTCAATTAAAATTTTATTTATTAGGTTTGAAATGTTTCTAGCCAGCTCTAAGTGATTGGTAAATGTCTTCCCTAAGTATTATTGTTGTTTAGCCATAAACATCACTGTAAACATTTATGTAACCATTTTATAAGCATTGCATGATAAAGCATCTGGCTTAAAATGATAGATCACTATTTGTAGACGTTGACTAAAGCAATACTATTACAGCAGCCTTGGGGCCGTCTTCCATATAGCTTATCTGTATAGCATTTATTATAGATAATATAGAAAAGTAAACTTTAAATATAATTAGTTATACTTAGCTATGATGTTTAACGAGCTCTCTTTCAAACTCTTATCTCTACTAAAGGTGGAGGGGGTAGCTAGATTCAAGGATTTAAAGTCTGCTATTAGAAACCCTAGAACCCTATCACTTAAGTTAGGAAAGCTTGAACATCTTGGATTAGTGGAAAGGGGTGATGGAGGTTATAGGTTGACTCAGAAGGGGTTTAAAGTATGTGAAATTTTAGAGGAATTACATAGAACTCTATACTCATCAGAATTTAAGGTTGAGAATTTAGAGAGAATTCCCCACATGCACTTCATTCCTCTAATTAGAAGATATTGTGAAATATTAAATGAGCTATTAAAGGATAGGCTGGTAAGCATTATGCTTTTCGGCTCCATAGCTAGAGGGGATTGGAGTAGGGACAGCGATATAGATGTAATTGTGATAGCTAGAGGATGGAGTGATGAACCTGTTTGGAATAGGGTTAAAGAGCTTAGGAGGGCGAAGGAAAAACTGGAGGAAAGTTTAGAGTATAAAAATGCATTAGAAGCTGGCTATTGGCCAATAATTCAAAACCATCCATTAAGCATAGAGGAGGCTAAGAAGTTTAACAGGATGTATTTGGATGCTGTAATCGATGGAGTAATCCTCTACGATAAAGACAGCTTTTTAACCAGGATACTCCAGTCCTTAAGGAAGAGGTTGGAGGAAATGGGTTCAATGAGAATTACACTACCAAATCATAAATTCTTTTGGATTCTAAAGGATTTGAAAGCTGGAGAAGTGATAACGCTTGAATAAACTTACAAACATAGACCTTGCCACATCCGCTTTAAAAAGAGGTAAAAGATGGTTAAGAGGAGCGTTTAAAGCCTTAGAGGATGAGAGATGGGACGATGTAGTTTACTCTTCACAAATGGCTGTTGAGCAAGTATCTAAAGCCGTCCTAATAGCCTTAGGAATAGAGTATCCAAGAGAACATGATGTAAGCATAGTCTTTAAACGTATTTCCAGGATAGAAGGTATTCCAACATGGTTTCTCTCAATAATCAATGAACTCGCTAGCAATATCTCCGAACTTGCAGAGTTAAGAGGATTAGCTGGATATGGATATGAGAAGGGATTAGATGCAGAATACTTTAAAGACTATGCACCAGTAGCCTATGAAAAAGCTAAAAGACATTATGAGCTCTGCGCTAAACTTCTTCTCGAACTCTATAGTGTAAACGTAGACAACTAGTTTTAAACAAATCGCTCCATTAGAGAGGCTGAGTTAGGTTATATTTTAAATTCTTTTCTTCCAATCATAATTGTTTCTAGAAGATTATTTAACAACATAAAGCTTTTGCTTGCTTAAAAGATCTTACTTGAACTTAAGAATTTTAGAAAATCTAACATTTTTGTCCCTATTAAAGCATCTTTTATACACTTCAACTACCTTTAAATCCTCATTGCTTGCTATTTGAGCTAACATCTTATCGTATGTGAGAGGCTCATCAAATTTTTGGCTAATGCTACCTGTATGGTGTCGGCTATGTAAACCCTATGCTTAAACACATAGTTTACAGTCTCAATGATAACTTTAAAGCTTAGTGGAATAAGCTTTAACTGATTAAGTTTTACAAGAAGACGGGATTCGCCGATAAAATTTGTGAAAATGGTCTTCACATCCTCTACTATTCCCTCCTCCTCATACTCTAATGGAAACCCAATAACCTCCTAGCTTACACCATTCCAATTAAAGCTTTTGGAAAAGCCATAAGATCATTAATAGACATTAGTTTAAGAATTCAATTCAAGCTTAATACTGAAACATCTAGTTAGAAGCATATTTAAAGTATAATATTAAGGTTCATTCATTGTATGAATTGTATCTAAACGATTGGATGCTATGTGGAGTACGGATAAGGTTCCAGTAGGGAGTGGTGAAATGATGTAAAATCTAGAGTTGATAGAACACTATTATTTATATGGGCTATCCAAAAATTAAAGGAAGAAGCTTATAATATTAATCATGAGGTCAAGATAACCTCCCATAATTAACGATACTAAATTGCTTATGGGAGGCTGGCACAATTCATCCAACCGCTATCGCATTCAATTCAAAACCGGTTGGAGCGATTGTAAACAATAAAGAGGAGCTTTAGTCAATGCTATTACGATAATAACCTCATCCTAAAGCATATATTCGAATAAATCATAGTGAAGCTAATCGTGGTGAAATAATTGCTATAGAGGAAAGGTTAGAAATATTTTAACGATCTTGATAAAGCATCAGTAAAGGTACGGCGGAGAGATACTGGAAGAACTAACTCATTAATAAACTGGATCGGGATAGGCTTAAACAAGCTTGCTAACAAGCACCATAACGAGAACAAAGCCCGTATAGCCACTTCTCTGGTGAAATTTACATTAGAGCTATTCCTTATTAATGAATTTTGGACATACTTCTTGGATTATTCTTTCAGAAGGATGGCGGTTAATATAAAGATACCGTTTAATCTGGTTAGTAGCTATGATGCTCTCCATTATGTCCTTTATATTTAAGAAGTTTATGAAGAGGCTTAATAAAAGCGCTTATTAATTCCTCTTAAACTATCCATACTTGGAAACTCTCGTAAGTTTACATTCAACTAGATTTAGGCAACATTCTAAAATTATCTCCTCAACCTCAGATATATTTCCATAAATGAAGAGTGTAAAGTCCTTTAATATAGGGTAACCTATTTAGTTGTGGAGTTTTGCCTTGAAGAATAACCAACCGTTTCTAAAAGGTATAAGCATATATTCTCCTTTAAGTCTATTTCCGTAAAACTTTAAAACAATGGCTTTATCCGTTTTCCTAATCACTTCATAAAATCCTCTATCCCATATTTTCATCGTTCCAGCACCATAGCCCTCCCTAATTTCCCCTTCAAAGTCTAACCATAATAGGTCATGGTCTTCCTGGGCAATACCAAATCTTTTAATCCCCATACTTTCTGGTGGTGCTTTTCTAAAAGCCCAATCCTTAAGAATGCTGTTTGATTCAAGCCTAAGATCGTAATGTAGTCCTGCTTTCTTCGCATCATGCTCATGAACTACAAACCTCAACTTTACAGTCATAACAGTCACTAACATGTTATACTTTCAGTTGTTTAAAGTTTTACGGTTTGCTAAATTCCCTTAAAAAATGGAAAGACTTAATATAGTTTATAAAACTTGGAGGGCTTGCTATTTGGCTACGTTATAAATTGTTACTGGTGAGGTTTCCATGAATGTTGCATGGGTAAAATAGTGAGATCCCCAAATACTAGTTCCATAGAGAATAAGTAATTCCCTCAATTACATTTCATTAAGCCCAATAAGGGTATTTAACCCCCTCTTATCTCCATCTCGACAGTATAAGCCCCTCTTAACGTAGCTATAGGATTCTAGCCTTCAAGTAATAGCTTACATATTTCCATCATCTGTTTCATAATATTTTTCTATTCTCTGAAATCCATCCAGAGTATTAACATCATTCCAAGTGAAATCATCAATACTCCTACTTAATAAGGCTTTAAGCCTATTATAGCTATCTCAGTATGATACCTACTATGTGAAGCTAATGATTTTAAGAATCTGAATAACAGAGTATACCCCCACGTGTTATAATCTTTTAGAGGGGAGGTCAATTAAGATTTCATTAAACCATTAAGTCCTCAGCTAAGCCATTAATACCATTCCAATACTACTCGCTCCAAATTCAAGTCTACTCACTTCTTCCTGAATTAATATTGATTTAACCCTTTAAGCATGATAAAATCATGAAGGCCTACTCTTACCAAATAAATTTCTAGTAGATAACATGTAAAGCCATGTTAAAGCCGGACTTACACTAAAATCAGTAAATATAAGTAGGAATGATAGGGCAACTAAGCATAGTGAATATACTCTGTAAGACTCCAGTTTCAGTAAGCAAGCTACCACAATAAAGCTTAAAGCAGCTATCAATGTAACAATAGTTTTCCGGGAAGAAAGAGAGGGAACCTCAACAGTTTCCTAGTCAATCCCTCCTTCAAACAATTCAGCCTATTATTACTAAGTGAGCCCATATTAAAGCGTTAACATACTATTAAGTTTATGGTTTAACTCTGAAATTCATGAATCTGCATGGAATGAGGGATCTTAATAAGCGTGTAGTATAAGAATATGGAGGATAAATACTAAGCTGAAGTCTCTACCGGTTTTGTCAAGTTGGAAACTCAACACTTACATGAAAACTCATGAAACTCTCGTTAGCCTGAGACGAATTTACATGTAGAATACTACTCCACCCTATGTAGATACATGTAATAATTCCAGTTTAGAGCTGAATTCTAAACTTAAACTGTAGGTTTCACTTCCACCTCACTTGGCAAGATGCTGTAAATGGACCTGGTAACTTAGCATATTGTAACCTCCTTCTCAGGTTGCCACCTCCGCTATAAATTAAGGAAAAACATATATGTCTCTATTTAAGTATAGTATTGGTTAGTCTTGATTAGGGCTGAGATAATAGTTTATGGTACTGTACAGAAGGTTGGCTATAGAGACTATGTTCAATCCATAGCTAGAAAACTGAATGTTAAGGGCTACGTGGAGAATTTAAGGGATGAAACTGTAAGAATAATATGTGAAGCTGAAGAGCAGACATTAAGAAGTTTCATAGAGCAAATAAATGTTAAAAAGGACCTAATAGCTGTGGAAAACATAAAAATAGTAGGGGAAGAGCCGGCTACAGGTGAATACCAATACTTCGACATCAAGCACGGAACCGTAGAGGAGGAAATGGGTGAAAGACTAATGGCAGCCCTCAACATAGCAATAGCAATAAGACAAGACATTAAGAATATGCATCAAGACCTAAAGGAAAGTATACAATCAATGCATCAAGATATGAATAGGCAATTTAAAGATATGGCTGATCGCTACGACATAATATCTAAAGAGCTTATAGGAACTAGACGTGAACTATTAAAAACAAGACGTGAACTTAAAAGATCAGTAGACAACCTAGAGAAGGTTGTAAGGAAATTCCTTGAAAAGCCATAATAACATTTATATATGATAAATGAATTATGAAAGCCTAATGTTTTGAGGTCATTTGTTTAGGCTATGTTAATTCTATCTTAATTAAGTGGATTGAATTTATTGTTGATTTCTCGTCGTTTTTATTATTGTCTCCATATTGGTGTTTGCACGCTATATATTTTACAACTCCTATTTCTGGCTGTAGTATACCTCGCTATTGGTTGTTGCTACCAGTCTTTATGTAGGAGTTGTTTCCCTTCTCTAGTATCTCCTTAATCATCTTCTTACTCAATACTTTCTCGATGAAGATCATTGTAGGGTTTAAGTTCTTCAAGAAGGCCTTTAGAAGTCTAGTCTAAAATTTCTCCAGCTATAGGTGTTTAGCTTTTAATCATTATATCTTTAGTTCCAGTTGCTTTACCTCATAACCCCTACCTTTCCCTTTCAAATTTAAATGAAGCTTTAGTATATATGGTTTTGTAAAGCTGAGTGTTAGAATTATTAACTAGAACATGTAGGAGGCTGTATATGCCTAGCATACTATAATTGAGGCTACATATTACTGAATGGCTGGACACCATGTGGAAAATGGAGATATAGATAAAGCAAAGATTCTAGCAGAGAGGGTAAAATGATATAATATCTACCTATAGTAAAGTTTTTAAGTTAATAACTATTATTGATTCATGTCTGAAACTATTAAAACAGGTATTATACCTATTGATATTGGTGCTCCTGAAGGTATTCTACGTAACTCCTTTATTCTAATTAGTGGTGATGCTGGTTCAGGGAAGTCTGTAATAACCTACTATGTTGCTAAGACGTTTATTGAAATGAGGGAGCCTGTTATCTACCTAGCTTTAGATGATGATCCATTCGCAATTATGGATTCATTTAGGCTTTTAAATATTGATTTAATTGCTAAAGGCGGCTTACTTAGATTTATTGATGGCTTCTCATGGAGGCTTGGCCCCATGAGGAGAAGCCATGAGTTAGTAGCTAAAGAAGTAAGGACAGAAGATCCTCAAAACATTATTAAGGCAATAATAGACCTAATAGATGAAATGAATATAAGTAGTAAAGGAGTCTTAATAATTGACTCCATAAATGAACTTATCCTTACACTTGATATTAGAGGAATTATAAACCTCATAAAGATAGTTAGAGCTGTAACGTCGAAGGCAAGAAAAATCCTAACCCTCGCAACACTACATACAACTACAAGCGACTCAATAGAGTTAAAGAGGAATTTAGAATATTTAGTTGATGGAGTTATAGATATTGGCTTAGATCCAAACCTCCAACAGCTAGGAATACCTATAAAACAGCTTATGGTTAAGAAGATGAGGGGAGTACCTACAACACCTATCTGGATACCATATGTACTGGCTAAGGACGGTATTAAACTAGTTGACCAGCAGAAGCTAGCAGCACTACTTAAAGCAAGAATAAAAGAGGCTATAGGTGCTACAACCACTACTTAACAAGGCTTAATGTAACGTGAGAATCTATACACCATAGTCAAGAAAGCAAATCATAACATAATTTAACATGTAGCTAGCTAATAGCAATAATCATTTACTTGAGAAATAAAGCATCTCCATATAGTATTTAGAGTAAACGTATTGAATCTAAAACTATGATTCAGCAGCGACTTAAAATACCATAATGAATTTGGAAGCTTCACTGTAAGTCAGCATCAGAATTATGTTGTTAAAGTAGGAGTAAAAGATGTATTAATGATGTTCGAAATGTTTAAGTATAGCTATAGCTATAGCTATATTATGAAAACTACAATACAGGTTAGTAAGAAGACAGTAAGGATCTTGAAGGAATTGATGAAGAGAATAAATGTTAAAACTTATGATGAACTTATAAGAATCATGGTGAGTGAAAAGTATAAAGTTCGAAATTCTCTATTTGGTTCAAACCCAAATTTAACCCCGTTCAAGGAGGAGGATGAGGCGGAACTTCATGAACTATGATTTCATAATAGACTCATATGCATGGATGGAGTATTTTATAGGGTCTAGGAGGGGGTATACTGCGAAAGACTATATTGAGAAGAGGGATTCAGCAACACCTACAATAGTTGTTGCAGAAATCAGTAGAAAACTACTAAATGAAGTTTTAGCTGGAAGAGAAACAGTAACGGGAAGAGAGGATAAATTAGACTTCATAAAAACCTCAACTCTAATAGTTGACTTAACTGAGGAAATAGCAAGATTAGCTGGGGAAATAGATATAGAAAGGAGAAGAATAGTTAAGGGATGGGGGCTAGCTGACTCAATCATACTAGCTACTGCACGAAGAGAGAATGCAAAAATTATAACTGGTGATAAACACTTCATAGATTTAAAAAATGAAATAATCTTTATTTAATAAGGAGTAGAGCTGGAATTTATCTTAAAATACTGTACTAAATTCTTCATAAGTTGCTTGATTAGCTTCTACTAGATTTATAATAACTCTATATCATGTAAATCAAGTCAATACATATAACAATCATCCACTAGAATACAATAGGAACCTCTAAATTTGATAGGGTAATGCCTCCAGGACGTGGCAACTTAGTATATTGTAGCTTTCTTCTTAAGTTGCCAGATCCTCTTCAAGCTAGAAAAGCTTATAAACATTCTAGGATGAGTTCTTTATTGAGTAGTTGGTGTAGGTAATGTCTATAGCTAAAATACTTCCAAACCTTTTTAAGGTTGAGATTCCGCTTCCAGGAAATCCTCTTAAAACAGTTAACTCCTACATTATTAAGGCTGAGAAATCCCTCATAATTGATACAGGGTTTAATATGGATGTATGCTATGTTAAACTTATAGAAGCATTAAATGAGGTTAAAGTTGATTTCAGATATGCAGATTACTTCGCTACACATCTCCATGCAGACCATATTGGTCTTACAGGTAGATTAACAAGCAAGGTCTACATGAGTGGTATTGATGCTGAAATCATGGAGAAATCTAGAAGCTTAGAGCATTGGCTTGAGGTTTTAGAATATCTTAAGATGAACGGCTTCCCAAAAGAGGATGCTGAAAAGATTTTAACAGTTCATCCAGGAATTAAATATTCAAGCAATATCCAATTCCATCCAGTAAAAGATGGGGAAATTCTTGAATATGGAGAATACACTTTAAAAACAGTTTTAACTCCCGGACATACTCCAGGCCACATGTGCCTCTACGATGAAGAGAAGAAAATACTATTCTCAGGCGACCACATACTATTCGACATTACACCAAACATTTCCTACTGGAAGGGATATGAATCACTTAGTGAATATCTTAGAAGCCTCGATAAAATATATATGCTTAAAGTAAACCTAACACTTCCAGGACATAGAGGATTCCAAGGAGATATTAAGAGTAGAATACTAGGGATTAAAAAACACCATGAAAGAAGACTTAGAGAAGTTATTGACGCATTAAGAAGCGGAGTAAAAAACGCTTGGCAAATAGCACCATACATATCCTGGGATATAAAATATAGTAGCTGGGAGGAAATACCAACAACTCAAAGATGGTTCATTATCGGTGAAACAATAGCCCATCTCCACTACCTTGAAAAAAACGGGGTTGTTAAAGAGATTAAAGATGAAACAATAAAATGGATTCTAAAATAAACATAATAAAACTACATTATACATCATTAGTTCAACTACTTTACTCTCCAATAACTTTCTTGATGAAGAAAGTTTAAATCTACGAGTTTCAGTTAGCAATAAATTGTTTAACACTTTCAACTATCTTCCCATACTTATAGCTTCTTAAACCATAATTGATTTTTACAAATCCCGGTATAAACATGCCTTGTGTTAGAGAAACCTCATGTATACGCTTTAAAGAGATAATGGTTTATACTTACAATAACTTAAGAGACTTATACTTAAAGAATCAATTTAGAATATTACCGTATTCTCTAATACTCGGTGATGTAATACTGTAAGAATTAAATATTTCTACGGTACAAGTGTGTAATGAGTACTATGAGCCTGAGCAGGTCTTTGCTGAGGTTAAGCTGAGGTGTGAAGATAGATTTATTGAGGTTAAGGCGCTTGTAGATACTGGTGCTAGCAAGAGCATAATCTCTAAAAGGCTTACAGATATACTTAGCGTTTTTATACCCTAAAAGAGCCATATTAGCTTAGAATAGCGGATGAGGAGGGAAGGTTAAAGACCATAGGGAGATGCATGGTAGACGTGGTTTTCCAAGGTTAATGTGCTGGGCGGCGCCGTATTCGAAGTTGCAGAAACCTTAGGAGATACATCGAGCTTATTATAGGCAGGCCAGAGATAGACTTATGGGACATAGTATTTACGCCAGAAGGACTAAAGCCAAGAAGAATACCCATAGAGTTTCTAGACGAGATGTATGTGATTGTGTTGAGTGTTGCCTTGCTTGATCTGAAACAGGAGGTGAAAGCATCAAATCATGGTCATAGGCTTACAATTGGTTTCACGCAGCGTTAATTAAATATACTTTGGCGAATATGGGAATTACATAAAGGCTCATGTAAGGCTAATAGACTACCTTATAGATGAATATTTTTGTAAAATAGCTCTTGTGTCCAATTCCATAGATAATTTAGTTGTAACAAATAAAATATTCTCTAGAATATACAACTTTAAAATAATTGTGAGTGGTGATGTAAGCTTTTATGAATCCGTAATTACGGTGATCTTTTGGTAATATTAAGAATATATTAATCAATTAGGATCTTAATCCCTTAATGACTTGCATAATGCTATGATTCAACTAGCATTCTCTAAGCTTTACCTGTTAAGCCAGTTATTACTAGTGTATGGTAAACCATTGGTTGACGTCACATATTTTCCACGTGAAGCTTCTTTAATCCTACAGTAAAAAGATGGCAGAGAATAAATCAGGTAGATAATGTAACATATTTAGCTGGGGGAAACTACACCATTACTTTCAAATCACCATGGAGTGGGAACATTGCAATATTCTATGATAATTACCTAATCTTATGGATTAGGGATGAAAGAGGAAT
>JAWBQF010000030.1:0-33591 GCA_038845975.1 Methanomethylicia archaeon | reverse complement strand
ATCAAACTCAATAGAAGCTTAAGATAAACCATAAAACAAATACAACCCTACAAAATAAACAAAATATCTGAAACCATACTAGACAAACATGAACAGAAATATATAGCAACATAAAGCTAGAGCAAATAGAGTTCCATCCATAATAAGCCTATGACCTTACTCATACTACTACCATAAATAAGGGAAGCAATAAATAAAGCTAAAGTTCACAAGCTCCTTAGTAATACCATAAAGAATATATTTAGGCTTATAATAACATTGATGGGCTCGGGGGAGGGGCCCGTAATACTAAACGGGATGCTCAGTTAGGTAGAGCGCTGGGCTTTTAACCTGAAGAAACCCAGTGGTCGTGGGTTCAAATCCCACCGGGCCCGTAGTAATTTTTCACTTTCCACCCCTTTCAGTGAGTGAATGTTTATTTGCTTGCCATAAAAAGCAAAGCTTCTATCGTTCTTATAACAACTTTCAGTTGCTGATTGTTTACCATAAAGGTAGAGCCTTTAAAGCCCCATTTTTATCATTTATCTAATAACTCTTAGTTAAAATGATCCTCTATTTTGAACCTTATATGTGTACTTCATATTCTTATAGTTCGTCTTTGCCACTAGTGTTTTGAAATTTCATATAAGTTTTCCATATCTCTTAATTATGATAGATCATTATTCACATAAATAATAATTTTCTCACAAGTCTTAAACTCTTATAGCTCAAAATGCAATATAAAATGAATTAGTCTGGAAACTATTTAAATGTTTCTGAGTAAAGTTTTTATTTTTATTATGGAGTTTTGTGAGATTAGTGATTATGAGTGGAAGCTTATTAGGTCTTTTACTTTCTCCTAGGGTTAGGACTGATAGGCCTAGGGTTGATGATAGACATGTATTGAATGATATTCTTTATGTGCTTGTTACTGGTTGCCATTGAATGGATATGTCCAATAAGTATGGTTCTTATAAGAATGCTTGGATAGGTTTAAGCATTGGAGTTTTAAGGGAGTATGGACTAATCTATTCAAAACCTTAATAGATAGGAGATACTCTATGGATAGCCTTGATAGAGTTTCTGTTGATAGCATAACTATTAGGGCTAGGGAAGATAGGGGCTAGTTGGCTATGATGGATATAAGCATATTAAAGGTATGAAAATACATGTGCTTATATCAAGTGGAGACCTACCGTTAAACATTCAAATAGGAGACTCAATGAAACGAATCAAACCAATTCATACCACTCCTAGAAAATGTAATGGTTGAATGTGGTAGGGTAGGCCTAGAACTAGACCTAGAGGGGTTGTGGATGATTCTGCATACAATACTAAGAGGTTAAAGCATACTTTAGGTGTAGAGGAGTAAGAGCGAAATATAGAGGAGATCCGAAGAGTAGACGTAAACCTAAGCATGGAAGACCATACAGGCTCGATAAGAAAGTGTATAAGAGCATGAGAAGCGCTGTTGAAAGATTCTTCACGTAGCTGGTATCATTCAGAAGAATAACCATGATATAAGAGAGACTAGCATTAATACAAGTAGCATACATACTAATGCTGCTGAAAATTTTCATATGAGTTCAATAACTAAAACAACATACTCAAACCTTTAAAAAACTATAATACTAACACTTATCAGCCTGATAAACGTTTTAATCTATTAGTCTTATAAGCATAAACATAACATCATAAAATGATTAGTAATGACGATTTTAACATCTTACTTCTCCCATAAAATCTTTAGGACTTGTATGCATGATACTGTCAAGTTATTTTTAGGGGTTTGGGAAGCTGCTTTTGGAGGTCTATTAGGTGGCTTATTAAAGCCTTTGAGGATAGTGGTTTGTTAGGATTGATAGGTTTTCGGATGAGGGTTAGGGCTGTTCTGCTATATGGCTGGCCTGAGCTACAGAGAAATAATCTACGTTCTGGGGTTTGTGCCGTGCAGCTACGAGGCCGTAAGGCTTTGGTTAGAAGCTGGAACGCGTGACCGTTAACGTTGGAGCTAAGCCTAGGTGTATGGTAGCCGTCGATGAGACTAAGATTAAGGCTGATGGGAATGATGATACGTATGGGCTGCTATAGATGTCGATACGCGTGAGCTTCTAGCTATGGGTTTCATGGCGGAGGAATATCCTCCATGAAGCCTTCATGAGGAAGGTTCTGGAAGCATGTATGAATAGCCATCATCCTCGTGGCCCCAGTATCCTGAAGCCCTTCAGGCCTTAAATGGATTCATAGAACCTTCGCGGGGGAACCGTATTGAACGATGGTTCTACAATGAAAGCTAGGACTAGACACTTCTTTAACAACTTCCAGTAAAGTCTATATTCAAGATAAACTCTTCATAAGGCTCTTCGTCCTATGGTACAACTTCATAAGGCCCCATCAAACCCTAAAGAGGCTGCCAGCAATGCCAACAACTTGACAGTATCTGTATGCATGGAGATCATTATGTGAAAATGATAAATGAATGCAAACCAATTTTTCCTACACTCTTAAATGTAACCTATATCCATACAGCGAATGGATTATATCTAGTGGTATAGTTATCAACTATATTTCCTGACAAATATGAGTAATCGATGTAATCTCACTAAATCTATGATTTCACTTACGTATATCCTCACAACTATAGTTAAAAAGCTTACTTGTTTTTCTCAAACTACATTTAAGAAGTAGTTAGTAGGACTTGAAGTACAAATATGATTGTGTTCCTACTCTCTTAAATGATCCATCACAAATCATAACCAGTACAGAGTTAGAATACTTTCAAGTAGAAACTTCAAGAGTTGGCAGGATAAGAGTTTAGGTAGAAAAGTTTAAAAATTCATAAGGAAAACATTATCTTGCCCCGGCAAGCCCCGGTAGAGTTAATGCCGAGTATAGCCCGGTTCAGTATTGGCGGCTGTCACCCGCCAGGCCCGAGTTCAAAAGTTATGAATAGATCTCGGCCGGGGCGCCATTTTATAAGTAATGATGTGTAAATAATCATTACAAATGTTCAGTAATCAAAGATTTTTAGAAGAAAATAAAATTGTTTTCTTTATAGCAACTCTCATTTATGGAAAACTAAAAAGATATTAAAAGGAAATAAAAATTAACCTTTTAAAGAGCTAAACATGATCTTATGTTAGTTATGTTAAGATAAAATAATAAGCCCCTTATTATAAAAAACTTAATTTAGCTAAAGTAGTCCCCGGGGAGGGATTTTCGTACTACAGATTTCGAACCCCCGACCAATCGGTTTCAGCTGATACATTTTCATCCCGCCTGAGTAGGCAAGGTCCATGTATAATTATCTACAGCCGATCGCTCTTTACTGGGATTCCCTACCATTACTCCATCATGACTGAGCTACCCGGGGACTATATTATTTAAATACGTGGAGTTTAAAAATTTATCGTTAATTAGAGCGGACCTGGCAGCTTAAGAAGAAAACTATAGTGCGCTAAGTTGCTACGTCTATTAGAGCGACTTTGTGGACTTATATGTAAAAGCATTGTGGTTAATTATTTAGCTCGTGGAGATAATTGACAGTCAAAGAGACTTAGTATTCTATATATTGACAGTTAATTCAAGCCTTAAATTGGGATTTGATGAAATATGGTCAGAAATATAAACATGCTAAGTTCACAATCTCTATTAACCTATCTGAAACCCTTAGAGATAGGATTTTATAGTCAACTTAAACAATAGGATTTTCAGGAAACCATGGATAAAAAGCGTATAAATTTCACGAATTGCTAAGGACAATTTATTTAAGCAACATATATTTAAGTTACCTAAGAGATATTACTACTTTAATTTGATTTGAGATGATCTTAATGAAACAAAAAAAATATGATTTGATGTGTAAGCAGCTTTATGTTATAGATTTATTACGTTTAATTAAGAATGAATATAGTTACAGTTTTATAGCAAAACAGACTAAAATTTCGGCAAGTACTTTAAACCGTTATGCTTCAGGAGATATAATGCCAAATCCTATGAGGACAGAAAAGTTAATGAGTAAACTACTTGAAATGTTTCCATTAGATAAGCTTTTAAGGAATAAATTAACAACACGTGATGGATATATTGATAATTCTAAAATTCTATCCGATATAATACTACTAAGACATATTTCAAGGTTTGTAGTTGAAACATACTCAGGCAAGAGAATAAGTAAAGTAGCTACTATAGCAGCAGATGGAATACCTCTAGCTGTTCAGGTAGCGCGCGAACTTTCCGTACCGGTAGTATATGCAAAGAAAAATAGAGAAGTAGGTATTAAAAAATTCATAGAAGAAGTAGTAAAGATTAATGAGGCGGCAATAGAATTTGAGTTATATATTCCTAAGGAACTTCTGAAAAGAGGAGATGATATACTTATAGTTGATGATATAATTAGAGATGGAGCACAGCAGTACGCATTACTTAAAATTATTAAAAAGGCAAGAGCAGAAATCGTTGGAATATTTACTTTGATAGCTATTGGAGATAGATGGAGAAATATTAAGGATCTTAATGGTAAAGTTAAGTATTTATTATATTTCAGTGAAGAAGAACTGCAAACAGAAAGTTAAGTTTTTAATTTTTTAACTTTAATAGGTCTTAGCTGAGACTTGAGACCACGGCCAATTTCCATAACTGAAATATTACTCGGGTCTAGCAATGAAATTAGGTAATCATATGCAAGCCAAGGCTTTGTTGATTCTCCACATGTAAAGATATCTATAGCACAATAATTATATTCGGGCCATGTATGTATTGATATGTGCGACTCCGATATGAGTACAAATCCAGTTACTCCTTGTGGATTAAATTTGTAGAAAAGTTTCCCACATATTTTAGCCTTAGCTCTGTTAGCCGCCTCAACTAAGGCTTTTTCTAACTGGACAGGATCATCGAGGATGTTGGAGCGGCATCCATACAATTCAGCAATAATGTGTTTCCCCAACACCCTCATAACATCATCACCTTAGAACTATTATAAATCATGAAAGCCAACTTTTAAATTTTTCGCAGAATATTAATTATTTAATGATAAAGATTAAGTAAAAAATATACAGAAAATAGAAAAATGCAATTCAAACTCTATAAAAAACCTTTTTTTCATGTTAAATTTAATAGAAATATCTTTGTTATTACTTTAAATAGCTATTAGCTTAAAAATTTTAGCTCGAAATACGTGGTATTAATAACTTAAAAATACTAAGTTATTTTAAATGGATTATATATTTACCTAATGAAGTTTTCGTCTTGCAAATTTAAGATATGGACCATTTATATTCTCGATACTGTTACTTTTAGATTTTTGAGGGGCTTTGAGAAGTTATTCTTTGGAGGTGATATTAATAGGTAAGCTTCTCAAAGCCCTAAGAGATAAAGGAGTTTTCAGATAAGGTTTCGCTTAAAAAGAAGTTGAGAGCATGTATTCTCTACATGGCTGGGCTTAGCTATAGGGATATTGCTTACGTCTGCCGAGTTGTCATGTGGGCCATGTATCTGTATGGTGTTGGGTTCAAAAGATTGAAGCGTAAGGATTGATGTGAAGCCAATAGGGGATGGTAGCTATTGATGAGGTGAAGCTGAGGAGGCTGGGCATCATTTCTACGTGTGGGCTGCAATAGACGTTAAGACCAAGAGCTTCTAGCAGTAAGGGCTTCATGGCGGAGAAGCATACTGGATGCAGATCTCTTCCTGAAGCAAGTCCTTAAGGCATGTGTTAATAAGCCTCTAATCCTAGTAGGGGCCTTGGTATCCCCAGGCATTGTATAACCATGGTTTAAGATTGAGATGTCAAACCTTCGCTAGGAATACGATAGAGAGATGGTTTCGAACACTTAAGGATCGAGCAAAAGATTCTACACAACTTCAGACAAGAAACTCATAAAGATCAACCTATTCCTAAACTTCTTCATACTCTGGTATAACTGGATAAGACCTCATCAAAACCTAGGAAAACCACCAGCAATAACATAAACCTGAAAGTAGCAGTATCTATATTCTCATACCTAGAGCTCATAGACCTCTAAGTTTGAATGAGTTAAGCACGTCTTTAAGTCATCTTTCAATACTCCTCTATGTATTAATAGAGTCTTCATGCTAAATCTATTCTCATGATTATCAATATGCAGATCATCTCTTGTACACTTGTCTTTGAGCTATTTACTATTAATAACTGATTTTATCCTCTTAGCTTATACTACATGACAATAATTCATCTATATAATGTTTGATTTCTGCTCAACTCTTCTCTCAATCATCTTCCCTAATATTTTCCCATTTGCATTTGTCGATTGATACGTTTTCTAATTTCCTCTTTCAATGAATATAGGCTTATCTTTATGCCTGTATCCTTTACTACATCTACTTTTAGGAAAGCCTAGAAGTTTAACTCTAAAATTACTACTTCCCCTTCAAATTTAGTGTAAAATCTAGTTTTTATCAATTGAATTATGCTCTCCCTCCTATGATTGTCGGATCATGCTTATTGGCTGAATCAATGTGTAGGAAGTTTATGTATCTTCTCTGTAGAGTATTTAGCCTTACAGCCTATCTAAATTTTGCCTCTATAAACTTAGTATTAATGAGAGTGTTTTTTCCCTCTAGCTTAAGTAGCCTTAAAGCACTATATGAATGGCTTCTCATATTTGCTAATCCTCTTAAAAAAATCTTACTATAGTTTGGTAATATGTAATTATCGAATAGTTATTTCTATTGTTGGTATTTTCTTTACTAATTCTAATCTCTAAACTATATACTTCACTAAATTCAGTATTTTACCTCATATAATAATGAGCATACACTTAATACAATTATATTAGAACCATAGATAGCTTTAATCTTCTTAATGTATTTACAACAAACGAAATATATAAATAACTAGAGTAAATGAGAACTCTATTCCTAATAAACCTAATAGCTTTAGCCATAAATTTATCATAAATAGGGAAGGTAAAGAATACTAGATTATATTAATAGCAAATAATCTAACATACAATAAGAAATTGGAAATACTATAAAATTCCTAAATAAACAGCTCTATGAATTTAGAAAGATTTTGGGAGGATAATAAAAAGCTCTGTCCTTATAGTAAGATGTTGAAAACATGCATATCCAAATACTATAAAATTGCTGAGTTATGAGAATAATAAATATAATAATAGCCATGCTATAATTGATCTAAATTAAATCTATTTCTCACTAAATTAGTGTTTGATCAGTTAGTAATTCTTAATTTTGAGGGACTGAAAATGGTAGTATTTTACATACATAATAGTACACATGAGGTATAGGGTTCAAATATTTTGAAAACGTCTCGTCATACATGGTTTGAGGCTTCTATAATTTTTCAATTTGATGCGGGGGGTGGGATTTGAACCCACGAAGGCCTATGCCACAGGATTTCGTATATCCAACCTCTTTATAACATTGATCTTAAGTCCTGGGCATAACAATTCTGCCCCTTTATCCTGGCTCGGGAACCCCCGCAGATTATGACTAATAAAGTTTTATTAGATAGATAAAAGTTTTGCTTCCAACACTAACAGCAATCTAAGATAGGTGATTTGAAAGCTAAGTTAGACCACATAAGCATCAATAGTTTGAAGGCAATATTAGGCTTATGAGTTAATGATAAGATTTAATCTCAAAATTAATGAAACATTAAATTATTAAGCTGATTTGATGATTTCGGAAGTGGTAATTCAGGCTTAACTGCTGAATCATATCTAGATGATTAATCACATATTGAAGTTGACTGAAAAACTACTAGAAGAGCCAACTACAATTAAACCTTAAAGTAAACTAACAATACCAACCACACAACTCCTATCTCAGTTAATTAAGTCTGAATTCACTCACTACATAAAGCCTTCTCTGACAGTTAAGATGATAAGTGGGCTAAATATAAATTGTAAGGAAACATATACGGATATGCAGATAGATATTAAATACTTACATAGACTAATATATTGCAAAAAACTCAAGGTTTACATATTTTTTAAAAATTCACGTTATGTTTTAGTAATAAATAGGTATATTCATGCCGAAGATAAAAATGAAAATTATATTGAGTGGGTGAAAGCTTTTGGATCCATCTCACCATCAAATATTATAACGAGTTTTCCTATAGAAAAAGTAAAACTAAAGCTAAAGAATAAAACGGCATACTTTAATTCAATTAGAGATTTGATAAAAAATATACAGCCTTAACAATAACTCCCTTAAAACGGGCCCGGTGGGATTTGAACCCACGACCAACGGCTTTCTTCAATTAATAGGAGGCCGACGCGCTTCCATACTGCGCTACGGGCCCAGGATACTATCTTATTATTCAAATATATAAGATTTAACTACTTAATGGACGTACTCAAATAGGCCAAGCAGTTAACTGCCAGATGTAAACTAGCTTCCTGGTGGCTTTTATTTTAAACTATTCTTTGGAATGACTTTTAACAATTTTATATATGATTCTAGTAGCAGTACAGGCTAACTTCCCTAGCATGAACACATACCCCAGCAAAATACCTTAAGTTTAGCGGTTAACTACCATAAGTTAGACACACCTAATATTAACCGAAATTTTATCAATTTTATAATGTATTATTTATTAATCTTCTTATATGGAAAATTCTATTTTAACCACTTCATCTTCTACATAGTTTTTGATTATTCAATAAGGAAATATTGTAGTATGTAATATTAGACATAGATATTGTATTAAATCAATGTTTTGAATATCGAACATGATATGCTTGGTACAACAAATTAACCTAAAATGTTTATGATCTAACTCTCATCCTAAACCACTAGCTTCAAGTAAAACCAACAAAGTAGTAAGATTATAATTAATATAATAATTAAACCAAAAATTACTGAGAATACCTTATTACTACTCTTACTTCTTTAATAAATGAAAACTTATTTACAGCTGGAAATCTAGTAATGTTTCAGTACATAATGAGAAACATTCGGCACTAAGATTATTAGAAGAAGTATAAAAATGACAGTTTTCAAGAAATTACTTTTTACAGTAAATATGTGGAGCAAATAGAGAAGTAATCGGTTAAAGAACTAAATCATTTATTAAAGATGTGGAAGACCCTAATACTTAGAGTTAAAGTGTAATGAGGCCAACTTCATAGTAAGTAATTCCCCCTTCTCTATCGATAACAGCTAAGATTAACTCCTTGTTTGAAATTCTAGTTTGTCTTGTTATTTTATCGAGTTCTTCAAGTGAGAGGGGTCTTCCTTCTAATACTCCTACTACTATAAAATTTGCAGGATCATGGAGAGGAAACGCCCCCCTTTTGTATACTCTAAATTCTAGTCGATTACTGAAACCTCCTTTAACAATATACCCCCTCTGTTTTAAGTCAAGATATAGTGAATAACGCTCCCAAATAACCTCATCATATCTTCTATAGAAGTTAATAAGATCCTCAAAAGAGAGAGTTAGGTTCTTATTATTAATAACAATAAGTACGCCTTTCTGCTCTAGATATAGTACCTCAACAGATAAAAGCTTTAAAATGCCTTCGGATAATTCACCATAGAAATCATTATGATAGAGGTTATTTATAGCATCTACATCTTCTATCAATCCGCCATCAATTGTTAACTTACATATATAAGGATTTGAAGACAATAATAACACCATTATGAATTAAGATAAAAGTTCTTTTAATAAATTTTTCTAGTTTAATATGGTCCTATAAATCTAAGTGTAACTACATCTTAGGTTTACATAACTCTAATGAGTGACAATACAAGCTTCATAAAATTCTTCATCATGTTAGCATTAGTATTTGCATAAATTTTCCGTATTGTATATAGTGATTTGTGAAAATTTTACATTTTGCTTACAATGAAGTTTTTACCCTTTATCATTCTTCTAACAATCTTTGATTACTGATTATTTCCAGCATTATTTTTATGGGTAAGCCTCCTTAGAATGAGGACATGTATTAATTCAATATTAAAGCTTTGTGGTTTAGTACTTATTTCCTGTATTTTCATTCATTAAATACTATGATTACAATTACGAATTTCAGAATTAAGTCTCAAAGTAATTTCATAATAAATTCATGGAGTACAGCTTCGTTTTAAACTATTAGGTAAATTGCATCTTACCGAAAGATTGTCCTGTCGACTTTAGATGTTATATTATTTTATTATTGCTCTTAGAATTTTCGATTTTTATTTTCTATGTGGTGTTTAATTGTTTGTGTGTTTTTATCTGCATGTATTGATTATTCTTCTATGGGGTTTAAAGTGTTTATTATCTTAATAGCTTAATCTATTCTGTATGTAGATTTTATCAGTAATAATGATTTTAACATTATATCTCTTTTAAAGCTTTTATGTATGTATTATGATTGATATGTGGGAATGATTAATGAGTATAACTTCTCTCTTCCTTTTGAATACATTCATATTATGATTGATCTTAATAGTGTATTTATTAACGTAAGCCTCCTAATCAATATGAATAATTGATGATAAATCGCTAAGTCTATAAGTTCATATACAGATAATAGCCAATAATCTATTCATATTCTCTAAATCATATCTAGAGAAATAAGTTAATAACTGAAGTATAAAATATAAATAATGTTTTAACCTCCCAGAGAATTCATCACAAATCATACAATACAGAATAAAATACATCAAATAAACATCCAAAGTTGACGGGACAATAGAGGAAAGAAATTGGGTTAAAGTAAATATAACTAATATTTAGGAAACTTGTAGAAAATTTAAATTCTTTTAAACAATATATGTTTCATGAAAGCTATTACTTGGAATCAAGGTAAAGTCAGATTTGTAGATCAAAGTAAACTACCATTAAAGCTTGAGTATATAGAAACAGAAAATCCTGAAGAAATAGTTGATGCTATAAGAAAACTAAGAATTAGAGGAGCGCCTTCAATAGGTGTTGCCGGAGCTCTCACTATTGCTTTAATAGCTTACCATAGTAAGGCAGAAAACATTAAAAATTTAGCTAAAGAAATAACTGATTGGATAGATAAGGTTAAAAAAGTAAGACCCACAGCAAAGAATCTTTTTTATGCCTTGAATAGACTTGAAAACATAGTTAATAGGTACTTAAGTAATAATGTGAATAAACTTAAATCTGAAATTATTAATGAGGCATTAAATATAATGATAGAAGAATGTGAGTATAGTAAAAAAGTTTCTGAGATAGCTTCTCAGCTAATTGAGGATAATGATGCAGTCTTAACACATTGTAATACAGGACCTCTTGCTACTGTTGATTATGGTACGGCACTTGGAGCTATAATGGAGGCATGGCGGCAAGGAAAACGATTTAAGGTTATAATAACAGAAACTAGGCCTTTACTTCAGGGTTCACGTATAACAGCTTTTGAACTTAAGACTGAAGGAATACCATTTACACTTATTACAGACAATATGGTAGGATTTGCTATGCAAAAAAGAATGATAAACAAAGTAATTGTTGGTGCTGATAGGATACTTCGTGCCGGACATGTAATAAATAAGATCGGTACATATACTCTTGCAGTTTTAGCACATGAACATGGAATACCATTTTATGTGGTAGCTCCTACAACAACAATAGATATAAGCTCAAACATTGAAGATATCATAATAGAGGAGCGGGAAAGTAATGAAGTTACATCAATAATGGGATATCAAATAGCTCCTCCAGACGTCAATGTATGGAATCCAGCTTTTGACATTACTCCTCCAAGACTTGTTAGCATGATCATAACTGAGAAAGGAATTATAAGACCGCCATTTAAGAGAAATATCAAAAACATAGTAAGCTACAGCAAAATTCCCGTTTTATAGTGCTTAGTAGTATTATACATCTCATGAGTTAAGGTCTGTCTATATTTACGACTGCTATAGCTATAGTTAGTAAGACTATGGGAGTTAATAGTTATGTTTGAGCCTATCTGAAAATTCCATAATTATTGGTAGTTAACTTATTAACCTAATCAAGTCTTAACAACACTTAAAGAGCTTCCAGATAGACTTGATATCTAAAATGAAAATACCATCAAGTTTTACACCTCGTCTATAGTAGCTCATGAATTTTATTTTTTCTATAGCTTTCTGAAATCTATTACTTAAGTTAACATCCAAATCCCATAGTATTTTTTAGGATGTTAATAGAAATTCTAAGAAACTATAAATTCAGCATAGTAGCAAACCGTAAACTTAAAGGAGTATAGTACCATAGAAACCTCATGAATTACTGTAATCAATGTGAAGCCTTTAAAAATACTATAACATATAGTCTTTTTAACTTATATTCTCCTCGACATCATAGTAAGACTGTTAAAATATAAAATAAAAGCAGTCTCTATAGATAGGATTGCAATAAAATAAGTAAAGACCATGCACTCTCTTATACACAAAATAAAAATACAGACAATTAACCAAATATTTTCACAAATAATAGTGCAAATCTAATGTAAAAGTTTTTAAATAACTTTGCTGAGACTCTATATTTCTATTCTTAATACGCATAGTTGTTGATCGGTATTCCATTCTATTTATCAGAAATAATATTGCTAGAAATAAAATAAGGCGATTATTGTAGCAAATGTTAACGAAGCGACCGACATGAGTTTTATGAATATATTCTGAGCTGGGCCTGCTGAATCTTTCATTGGATCTCCAACAGTATCACCAATAACAGCTGCTTTATGAGTATCGCTTCCCTTACCACCTAAATTACCAAGCTCAACATACTTTTTAGCATTATCCCAAGTATTGCCTACATTACCTTGAAATAGACCCAGTAGCAGACCAACTACAACAGCTCCAATAAGCATTCCACCTAAAGCTACGGGTCCAAGGAATAGCCCGATAATTATTGGTAAAGACAAAGCAATTATACCCGGAACTATGAGGTTTTTAAGAGCACTTACTGTGGCTATACCTACACATTTACCATAGTCTGGTTTAGCTTTACCTTCCATTAGACCTGGTATTTCTCTAAATTGTCTTCTAATTTCTTCAACAAGTCTATATGCTGTTCTACTTACACCCATTATCACAATAGATGTAAGTATTGCAGGTAGACTAGCACCAATTATTATTCCTGCTAACGTGTACGGGTTCATCAAATTCAGTTCACTTAACATTCTACTAGTTACTTGTTCTGGTAATGATTGGATATATGCAGATATTAATGCTAAAGCTGTTAAGGCAGCTGAGCCTATCGCAAATCCTTTACATATTGACTTCATAGTATTACCTATGGAATCAAGTCTATCGCATATAGCACGTACATCTTCTTCTAATCCAGCTTGTTCAGCGATACCTGCAGCATTATCTGTAACTGGCCCATAAGCATCCGCAGCTACAACAACTCCTGCTGGAGCAAGCATACCAACAGCTGATATAGCTACACCATATAGGCCAATAGCTAATTTATTAGCTACACTAGTAACATAATTAGTAGCAAAAGTATAGGAAATTATGCTAGCTATAGCTATGCTAACCATCGGTATTACTGTACTGAGAAATCCAATAGAGAAGCCTGTTAGTATTGTTAATGCTGGACCTGCTTGGGAAGCTTCTGCAACCATTTTAACTGGCTTTCTATCTCTATTTGTAAAGTAATCGGAAGTTATACCTACAATCATGCCTACAACTAAACCTGCTAGTACAGCCATAAATATGCCTATACCCTCGCTTCCAAGCATTTGAATACAAATGAAATATGAAAAAATCGCTGTTAGAGTTGTAGATATGAAAGTAGTACTTGTAATTGCATATGATGGATCTTTAATTAAACCTATAGTAATAGTGGAAATTATTGATGAAACTATTCCTATACCAGCTATAGCCATTGGAAGTATAATCCAATTTATAGATTTTACAGTTAAGGTTATAATAACTCCAATAACCATTGTTGAAATTATAGCTTCAACATAGGACTCATAAAGATCCGCACCCATGCCCGCAACATCACCAACATTATCACCAACATTATCAGCAATAACACCCGGATTTCTCGGATCATCTTCAGGGATTCCTTTTTCAACTTTACCAACGAGGTCTGCACCTATATCAGCAGCCTTGGTATATATTCCACCGCCTACTCTTGCAAATAATGCAACAGTACTAGCACCAAATGCAAAGGAAACAATATCTCTAATAGCGTTTTTAATAACCTCTAAATTAGTGGAAAATCCACTATAGAGCCATAGAAATAACAATATAGATAATAGACCGACACCTACAACAGACATGCCCAAAACGGTACCACCACTAAATGCTACTTTTAAAGCTTTATTTAGTCCGCTATTTTTAGCACTATTTGCTGTTCTAACATTTGCATTTACAGCAACATACATACCAACAAATCCACAAAGAGAAGATGATAATGCACCAATCACATATGAGGTAACATTACGTATAGCATACTCAGAGTTTATAGTTCTAAGCGCTAAATACATTAAAAAGGCAATTATAGTAACAACTATTATTATAATCATGTACTGTTTAGCTAGATAGGTCTTAGCTCCCTCCTTAATATAGCTATATATTTCGATCATCCTACCTGATCCTTTATCCTGCTTTAAAACATAAATAGCTAAGGCTAGTGCGTATATTACTGCAGATAAACCTGCACCTAGTACTATTACTAACCAAATACTGAACATAGGAATCTTTTCGTATTTTGTATTGTGGTTTTTAAATTTTACTCTAAATAATGTCAGGTGCAGTAATTTAGGATATTGTGTGAAATTTTGCTAGCTTCAGGGTTTGTAGAGGTAGTTCTATTAATTGGATGTTTATATTTAGCTGAATATTGCTTGATTGTATTTAGGTGTATGATGGATGAATTTAGAATAGATATTATATAAGAGGTGTAGTCGATAATTAAGTTAACAAGGGAGTTTTTATGGTTGTTGTGACTTGTTTCTTTAGGTGTTGCCTGATAGATGGTTTAGTGTTTAAGTTTTCTATATTATTAGCTGAGAATATCTAATTCTCTATTGATGATGATTATGTGATTCTATCTGTTTATTGAAGGTTTAATCTATGATTGTTAAGTTCTTTGAGAGGTAAAGTTATAGCATAGTATTAATAGCTTCAATATAGTAATTAATAATTTTAACACATTAATATATTCTTATCATCAATATACTCGTAAACTCAATCTACAACTACAATTACAATTCAATTCATCCATAACTATTTAGAGAGTATAAGACGGTAAAGTCCATTCTATCTTCTTAATATTGGCATTTCTAAAAGTTTTAGTGATTGAATTAATAATTTCACTCTTGCTAATATCACAACTAGTTGTAGCTTTTACATCTAGTATTATACTTTCACCATTATAGTGTACATCAGCATATACCTTGTAGCGCTTATGTAAATATGCTTCAATAAGTCTAATATATTTTATCTTATCTAGAGTGATTTCGGTATTATATGGAATTTTGTTCGCAATACATTTAGGTATATGTTGTGGACCTTTTAATCCAATAAATTTATGAAGTTTTAACACTTCATCATGATTAAATCCTAATTCTATAAATGGCTGAGAAATATCTTCCTTTATGCAAATATTCCGTTTTTGTTCAAAGATGCTTCCTTGAATATATGACCCATCAATGATTTTACTAAATCCTGCTTCTAGAGCTATCTTTTTAATCATTCCATATCTATATGTTACACATAAAAGACATCTATTACTTTTGGAATTTCTTGCAAAGTTTTCAATTTGAAGTTCATTTAAGTTAACTAGAATATGTGAGATTTTAATTTGGGTAGCTAGTTTACTCGCATTGTATATTCTTAGCGGGGAAACTATAGGTGAATTTATAGTTATAGCAATTACATTATCACCTAATGAGTCTTTAGCTATTTTTGCTAGGACAGCACTTCCAATATCACCACCAAGCAGTATAATAGCATCCTTAATTTTGCTGAAAAAGGATTTTAATTTGCTTACTTTATCTAAATAGTTTTGCATAAATTTTAAGTTAAAATGAAGAAAGATTTAAATCTTACCGAACATCAAGGTAAACTAATGTTTGGGTGAGTATGATGATTTTATATATTGCTAGTATACTAGCAATATTACTTTCATTTATTTCTACATACATTTCCTTAAGATACTATATTAAATTTGCGATTTTACATGGTATAACTGGTAAGGACATACATAAACCAAACCAACCTGATGTTGCCGAAATGGGTGGGATATGTATAGTTGTTAGCATAATTGTTGGATTAGTGTTTCTTTTTCCATTTATACAGGAAAATAACTTTAAAGTAAAGGTCTTATCAGTTATACTAACTCTAATTATTATAGCTATAGTAGGATTTATTGATGACTTAAAAACATTAAGTGCATTCAAAAAAACAGTCCTAACATTTTTTGGAGGGATTCCCTTACTTTTTCTTAAAGCTTATTACCCATACATTAAACTACCCTTTGCCGGTTTTGCTCGGCTTCATTACGTATACCCTTTTCTTATTCCTCTAGCTATAGCTGTAACATCGAATGCCGTCAATATGATGGATGTATTTAATGGTGTTATGCCTTTAACAAGTCTAATAGTGCTTACTTGCATAGCCTTAACAGCTATTATTAATGGGCATTTCAATGAGTTAATAATATGCCTGGTTGTAATGGCGTCGCTTATTGCATACTTACCCTACAATAAATATCCTGCAAAAGTTTTTCCTGGAGATATTGGATCGTTAAGTGTAGGTGCTCTTATAGGTGTGCTTTCAATAATTTGTAAAGCAGAAGTTGTAGCATTTATTGCCTTTATGCCATTCATACTTAATGGGTTTCATACCCTTATGAGTATTCATGGATTAAGAGAGAGAGCTGAAATAATACGTCCGACAATTATAAATGAAGAATATAAACTTGAAATTAATAAGAATCCAGAGGCGCCTATAGTTCTTGCTAGCTTATTCCTAATTAATGGTCCTGCCGATGAAAAGACATTAATAAAGTGTTATATAGTAATTGCTCTTTTCTCAGCTTTACTGGCTTTACTTACAATGTACTTAATGTACATGGTGGGTATGTGTTAAATAGAGTAAAAATTGTACTAATCATAATATTTCTTAATTGGATGATGTTAATTCTATTGTTTTATATAGTATCTAGCATGATAGTTCCTCTTGAAATTCATGGTGAATTACCTAGTGCATTTTTAACTGGACTGTTGAAGGTACTTATAGCAGTTTTCCTATTTACGTTATGGTTATATATATGGAATCTTAGTGTAAAAACATACTTTATGAAGAAATGCTTAAAACAATAAATTTAGATCATGAAATAGAGGTTATAGATAGGGGATGAGTCTTAGAGTAGGCGTTATAGGTGTAGGATATTGGGGACAAAATCATGTAAGAGTGCTTAAACAACTAGATAATATTGAAGCTTTATCTATATGTGACTTAAACACTGAAACTGCAAGATTAGTTGCTAAAAAATATCAAGTTAAATGGTATACTGATTTTGAAGAAATGATAAAAAGAGAAAAACTTGACGCAGTAACTATTTGCACTCCAACATCAACCCATTCAAACATAGCTGTTAAAGTAATTGAGTTGGGAGTCCATGTGTTTATTGAAAAACCAATGACGTCTACTATTGAGGAAGCTATAATGGTAGTTGATAAGGCTAACGAAGCTGGTGTGAAAATAATGGTTGGATTCATTGAAAGATTTAATCCTGCTGTCCAAATATCAAAAAAGCTTATTAGACAAGGTAAAATTGGAAAGCTAATATTATCATCTGCAAAAAGAGTCTCAGCTTATCCTATAAGAATTGTAGATGTTGATGTAATAAAGGATTATGGAATACATGAAATTGATGTAGCGAGATACTTATATGAAAAAGAACCCAGTATTATTTTTGCAGCTGCAGGAAAATTAATTCATAGACTTGAAGACCACGCAAACATTTTAATGCTATACAATAGTGGTGAAAGCGCATTTATAGAGACTAATTGGTTAACACCAAAAAAGATTAGAAAACTTACATTAACTGGAACTAATGGAATCATTGATCTTGACTATATAACACAGGAAATAATAATTCAAGACAGTAATGATAGATATATATTTGAGCATGAATGGGAAGAGCCTTTAAGTAATGAACTAAAACAATTCATAAATTCTATAATCAACAATTTTGATCCTACTCCCTCAGGGAAAGATGCTTTAATGACACATATACTTGCAGAAGTAGCTTTACAATCAGCATTTCTAAGAAAAGCCATAAATGTAGATGAGTATATTGAATATAAAAACTGGATTTTTTAATTTGACAGACTTGTTGTAAGTATTTATTAATTATTAGTGTCACTAAAATAAATACAAACGATGTCTTGATTCTCTAGAGAAATTAAAAAACCATAATTTTAACTATCTAAAGTAAAGTTTCATAATAATTATTATGGCAAGTAAACCATTAAAAGAAATCATGAGATAGTAGCCCGGGGGAGATTCGAACTCCCGTCAGCAGGGCCAGAGCCTGCTATGCTTGGCCACTACAATCGGCGATAGTCTCCACCGGGCTTTCCGGGCTGATATAGATTGTTTTATGAGAATTTAAGTTTATCGGCTAATATGACGTACCCCCTTAATTAACATTACTAGTTCGTGAATTTTTATGCTTTAACTATTTTTAATGGATTGTTCTCCTGTTGTTATTTGTAGGGATGTTGATGAGGTCTAAGTGTTTATGTATGTGAGGGAATTCAGGAGTAGGGGAGAACTTTAGCTATTAAGTGTAGGGAGGAGGTGAATACTGCGTGGGAACTTAGATAGAAATCATGTATGGGTTTCTGGATAGAGGTTGAAGCCTTAAGAGGTAAGCCTAAATCAGCTAGAAAGACTTTGAGAGCTTATTATTTAAGGCTTCAATAAGCTAGAGATTTGAAATACTATCAGGCTACAGATGTTAAAATTATGGTGAGCTAAAGGAATGGTATAATTACGATTTAAGATTATTGGCAAATAGTTAAAGCTTAAAATATAAATTCGTAAAGCCTGGACTAGGACACTATAAAACAGATGAGGTGGCACTTCCAAGTTTTTAAAAAATAGTTGGGGTTTAAGTTTTAAACTATTCTTCATAAATGAACTAGAAGAAGTATGACAGCAATTATTAAGAGAATTCTAGTATTAAGGGGAAGTAAACTAGTAATCAAAACTAACTACCGAATAGAGCATGAGCATATGTTTATGTTTTATTAAATATACATAATCATGAAGCTTGTGTTAAACTAATGGATAATGGGTTTTCTATTCTTGCTAAAGAAGAATGTAAATAAAGATAGAATAGTCTTTGTAATAAATTATACATAAACATAGAGAAGCCAAACAAGATATAGGATATTCTTCAAAAGACTACAATTCAAAGTAACGGCAAAATACTAAATTACATGAAATCTAATGTACAAAGATTCAAGAATTGCTTTCAAATTTGGAAGCTTTTATCCTTCCACATGTGTTCTTACTCTGTATTTTGTATGGTTAGTAATTATGGATTTAAGAGGCTAAGAATATCATTCTATTTGTAGGCTTTATTAACTTGTTTATGATTGTAGCTTGAAGATGAGTAGAATATTAAATATTGATCGTAACTATGAGACTCTACATGAATGATTCTAGATGTTCTTCTTGATCAATACAGATAAAAATATTAAGTTACGAGGGGATATCATTTCAATAAATCTATTAGTCTTCATAAACAGATAATTAGAGAGATTTTAGATAAACATCGCAACTTAATGTATTGTAACTTTCTTCTTAAGTTACTACGTCTTTCTATATAAAACTTAGATTTTATATTCTATTCTAAAAAGTTTAAAGTAGAATTCCATTACTTAAGTATTATACAAATACCCTTTTGAGATAAGATTATAGCATTACGTCTTGGTATTGCAGCTACATCTTCTACCTCATAAGGCCCGTATGTTCTTAAATCAATTCCTAAAAATTGCGGAATACTGCTTATGAATCTAACAGTAGTTAATTCTTTATCTCCAATACTGATTTTAACTTGCTCTTCAAGATTTATAAACTCTGTTTTCAATTTGTCAAGTATTTCTAGGTAAAATTCCTTTTCAGGCATCGATATAGCATTAACATTTAATGTTTCCTCATCTATAATTTCTAAGAAAACTTTACTTCTTCTAAACTTGTAGAAATTATTTAAAATCTTTATTGCTAAATTTATTTCTTCAGTAGTAAGCTTATGCTGTAGTGCAGTAGTATTTGGATCATTTATTTTTAATGAGCTAGTTTTAAAGTAGTCAATTATATGTTCAAGCAATTCATTTTCTATCCTAATGATTTCATCACTGCTAATTTCTCTTTTCCAAGTATCGATTATTTTTTTCAGCATTTTAAATAGCCCACATGTTCATAAGATTATTTAAATGAAATATTTAATTCTTAATCTATCAAGGTAACTTTGCTGATTGCTGTCCTATTAAGTATATTGCAACATATACTGGTAAATCAACGATTTGATTTTGATAGGGGCCAAAGTCTTTATTAAACATGTATATTTCGGGGCTCTCATCCACTCTTACTGTAATTTTCCCATTTTTAAAAATAATAGCATCTGTTAAAGGATTAAATGAATCTAGCAAATCATATTTTACAATTGTTGCTTTTAATCCCGTTTTACCATGAAGAGTATTTGGAATTCTAATTAATCTTTTAACATCTAATGTAACTTGCTCATCAATTTTCACACCGTATTCTTCAGCTACTTTTTCAGCAAATAGTTTTAGGTTTCTACTTTTTAGTGATAATGCTAATGGTGAAAGTAGCGGTTTATTATTTGTTGAGTAACTTTCAATAATTTTATTCATATTTTTGATTAATAGTGAGGAAAAATTTTCTGACACTTTTATTTCTTCTTTCATATTTTCTTTTATATTAATAATATAATCGTATAACCCTCTTGACCAGCGTCCAAGCCATCCCGGCTCGTTTATACTTGGTCCATAGCTAATAATTTCTTCATATGAATACTTTCCAAATAGAAAATATACATCTATTCCTCTTCCTCTTACATAATCTATAATCTCTCTTCTCGCATTTTGATCTAATGTAAGCACATCTTTTGAATATACATGCACATGATATCCTCTATGTCCAGAAAATACTATTTCAATGTCTTTAAGATTAAAACCGAAGTCATTTAATAAGAAATCATCAATTAACTTTGTTATCTCAGCCTTCGCTATTTCTAAACACTTCTGGCATACCCATTTTTTGCTCTCTATTCTCTTCGATCCACATACATTACATGCTTTAGATTCTATTCCTGTTCCAATGCTATTGCAATCCAAACATTTCCATTTATCATGTTTATTCTTACAGGAGGTTGGTATATGATCAACATCAACATCAAAGATTAAGTCAGCCCCAATCCACTTTTTTTCAGTCATATTCTCTGCTAATGGATGTTCATAATATGCTGATGAGTAGTAAGCATGAGCTGGGGTATGCTCCCTTACAAATTCGGCAAGCTCATTAGCACTATTAAAGGCTTTATGTCTAATCATCCCGCTCTCTTCGAACATTACAAATCCAAATTCCCGTCTTCTTAAATCATTAATTTTAATTTCTCCTATATCAAGAGTGTTATAATACTCCTTAAATTTCTTTTTTAAGAAAATTTTTTCTTTCATGTTTCTGTCTTACCTTTCTTTTATATGCATTTAATGGATGTTTTACGCCACAGTTACCTAGACATAATCCCATGGTTTTTATATTTTCGCATTTTGGGGTTATATATTTTGTTCTACTTCCACGTTTTCCAGCTATATGTTCAACCTGATATCTTGTCTTAGCTGGATCATAGTCAGCTACTTTTTGAAAAATATTAATAATAGAATCGACGTCTAATCCTATATTTATCAAGAAAGTTGTTAATATAAATCTAGCAATATGTGAAACTGATTTTCCTGAAATTAGATCATTATATATACTTAAAACACATGGTGGAAAGAAATTAATATTAACAGGTTCAGAAGCTTTTAAGTAATCATAGCGTTCAGATATTGTTTTCTTTATTACCTCCCTTATTTTTAGTATTATATTCTTAATACTTTCAGGCGGTTCTTCCTTTTTCGGCTCAATCTGTATTATTTTTCTTTGCAATTCAGCTGCCATTAATCTAATCAGTTTACTCTTAGATAAGTATACTAATCCATTAATTAGAATTTGATTAACTAACTTCCACGATTGGTCATTAAACATAGCTGATGCAATTAAGTAATCCTTGAAGTTTATAGCAAATATTGATTTTCCTACAGGTTTAATAGTCCAGTTAAATCCATTACTTGCAACATAACAGAGTACATCATCATCTTCATGTCTAAGTACTTCTTCAATTTCTTTAGCTTTTTTAATAGCATATTTATTTATCAATGTCTTAGAACCTATATAAGAGAGCATAGCTAGAATAACTGGGAAAGCCATTAATTTAATATAGTCGTCAATGTATCTCTCTTCATTAGCTCCACTAATAATTTCATAAATTTCTCTCATGGCTTCTTGTAGTATTTCATTGTGTTCCGGCTTGCTTAAGTCATCAATGTTAATGTTAAACATGGAGATATAGTTTCTTGCATCACTTAAAAATGGATAACGAGCAAGAAGAGATATACTTACTATATTGCTTTGATGTTTATATATCTTATTCACTCTTCTACCCTTGGAGCTAGGTAATATTGAATTCTTGCCTCTCCTTCCATCATAAATTGTATATTTAATGGACTGTTTGTTGATAATTGAAGCAGCATTATGTCAGAAAGTTTTGAAGCAGCCATTATATTATTTAAGTACTCAATGCTGTAAGATGCTTTTGCCGGCTCATCAACTTCAATATTTATTACAGATCCATCTTCCACTGTTAATTTTGTTTCAAGATCTCCTTTCTCGCTTGACGCACTTATTACAATAGCATTTTGTTCAAATACCATTTTTAAATAATCGCTAAATAATGCTGCATCATCTATTGTTGCTTTAAATGACTCACTTAATATATTAGCTCTACATCTAAAAGTAAAGTTAGGAACTCTTATTCTATCTGTAGTTGTGGTTAATAATGGTATTCTAAATGTTCTCACTCCTTTACCTTTTGCGGTTATTTTAAGCCTTCCACTTCCATCTTCATATAAAACTTCTAATTCCTCAGCTTTACACCTCCTTAAAACATCTTCAAGCAGCTCTATATTGATTCCAAGTAGTTCTTCTTTATCACAAATATAGTCTTCAAAATATGTTTTAGGCATACTTAAATCAACCATGACTATTCTGGAGCTATCAAGAGCTTGAATAATAATGCTCTCTGGTTTATATAACATGTTAGCCTCGGTTATTAGTCTAGACATTGCACTAATAGCTATCTTTAATGATTTTGGATCTTTTAGTGTAAATTTAAACATAACTAATCCCCTAGAGATTAATTTAGCAATCCTAATAAGGCTTTCCAACAGTAGTAGTAAAATATAACATTGATACTTGACATAAAATCAATATGTTTAATCGTATTCTCTCCATGTATATCCACATTTGGTACACTTATAGAATCGTGTTGGCGCTTCATCTGCTCGTCTAGTTTGAACAAGCCACCAATATGCTTCGATGCCTCCACATGTTGGACATTCTACCTTTGTCTTTGGCATTAAATTTTCATTTTTATCCTCAACAACACTTAAAGAACCTTTTGATTCTTTTTCTTTCAATTTAACTATTTTATACTGTAAGCTACTTGCTTTCATTTTATAACCGCAGTTTTTACAAATTAAATGTGTTCCTTCTTCGCTTTTTCTCGGAATTAACAATGTCTTACATTTTGGGCAAAACTCCATTTTAATCACTATCTTTAAGATTATGAATGTTATTTAAATTTATCCTTTAAATCGTCTTAGATCATTATAAGCTTTAGATTTCTAGCTAATGTTTTTGCAGTGTCCTGAATTTATATTAGGCTATATCTTAGAGTTTAAGCTATCATTAGAAGACTTAGTGGCTAAGTTTATTGCTGGACTTGCTCAGGTATTTTGAAGCATGTATTTGATGCATGCTATAAATCTTTAATAGACTACAGGATATATTACTGAAGATTGTTAATTTAACTAAGTATAGGAGTAAGATATGTTGACTATAGAGCCGATTGTTCAAGAATTAAACGTAAAACTTCAATCATACAGTATTCAACCTCATAATCTATTTAAAGGGTGTAGCCTAGTAAGGAGTAGATGACAGGGTTAGAGAAAAATAAAGTAGAGATATAGAGAGAGTAAGGATAGGCTATTAAACATAGCAGCTTTGTGGCTTAATTAATTTTTGGTTTATTGAATCTTTAGTTTATGGATTGGAGGGTTGTTGATGAGTGTTTGATTAGGCGCGGCGAGCTTCTTCTTAGCCTGGAATTTCTTGAAGGCTATGATTCTGAGCTTACGGCTTTGAATCGTGGTAAGGTAGGTTATCCCTTCAAGATTGCCGTTAGGTATGTTGAATTCCTCACTATTGTACGTTATCCCTTCTCAATGCCTTACAGATAGCTTGAAGGCTTCACCTTTGAATAGGCTTATCCCTAAGCCCCCATCAGTTGACTATTCTTGGATTAGGAAACGTATGTTAACGCTTAACCCATCTTCACACGATTCGCTGAGGGGCTTAAGCAGCCCTATCGCTATAGCTGTTGACTCGAGCTGTGTTAGCATAAGTCTGGTTGATGGGTTACGTGCGTACACGGCAAGAAGAAGCACTACATCAAGATCCACTTCTCAGTAAACGTTAAGACTAGAGAGGTTTTAGCTATGGATGTAACAACTGATGATGCCCACGACTCAGCTATCAGCATTAATCAATGATGCCTCTAGGGAGGTTTTGTGAAGCTGTTATGGATGGAGCTTACAATAATTCTGAAGCCTACAATCTCCTTAGAGAGATGAGTGAAAACCCGTCATAAAGCCTAGGCATAATGCTAGAGATGATAGAGGACCTCCGGAAAGACGTAGATGGTTAGGCTTATCAGAAAGGTAGGTGATGAAGGGTGGGTGGGAATGATAGGCTACAGTAGACGTTGAGCTGTTGAAACAACATTCCCAACATTAAACACCAGTATGGAGAATACTGCATGGAAAAAACATAGAATAGAGAAAGAACTAGAAGCCAAAGCACACATATACAACATGCTAATAAACCTATAAAGCAAAATCCAAAAAGAAAACATAAAATCAGAGAAGAAACCTAAACAACAAAGAATTAAGCCACAAAGCTACATAGCTAAAATTAATAAGAACGAGCGTAAGTACAAATGGCAATAAGATGTTTAGCGACGTCATATAGTTAGAGAGCATACAGGATTATGTAAAACTAATAATCATATATGGGTAGTATTCTTAACCACTAGTAGGTTAAGTATGGGTAAGAAAGAGATAATATAACAATACAGTTATAAGTTGGCATTACCTACTAATACTAGTCTTAACAATCTTAAGGCTTAAAGTAAACTTTACATCGCTATTAAACTACTTAACTAACTTAAGTAACCAAGTAGCCTAAATCCCACTAAAGAAAATTCATAAACTAAAGTAAGAAAAGAAAATAAAACCTTAACAAGATAACTAGTAAGAGCGAAAAATTTTCAAAATACTATATGCATCATAGTAATGGGCAATAACTTAAAAGTTGTATTCCTAATATCTTAAGCCAGTCCGAAAGTTACGCTACAATGTTCTAATTCTATTGAAGGAGATATAGCAATTCAAGGTTTATAGTATAAAAGAATATCTAATCATATTCAGTAACAAGAGGATGATTTATATTTTAAACGGTTAAAAGCTCCTAACCTTAAAGCTACTTCAACATCTGCAAAATGACCATAGTAATTTAAAGATTAAATTTATTAAGCCCCTTTAGCTTAAGTGCATACTTGGAGAGGGAAATGAAAATACCAAAGGAGATAAATACTTATTGCCCAAGGTGTAGAATGCATACAGAGCATGTGGTATCATTATATAAAAAGGGAAAGGAAAGAACACTGGCTGAAGGAACAAGAAGATATGCTAGAAAGAAAAAAGGATATGGAAGTTCAAGAAAACCCGTTCAAAAACGTTTTGCAAAGATAACTAAGAAACAAGCAATAAAGGTTACTTGTAAAAAATGTGGTCATCAATATCAGAGAATAGGAATAAGACTTAAAAAGTTAGAGGTGGCTTAATGAAAAAGGAAATAGAGCTAATACCAAAACCTAGGAGTAGATTTTTAAAGGTAAAATGTCCTGATTGTTCAAATGAACAAGTAATTTTCAGCCACGCTAAAAGTGTTGTTAATTGCTTAGTGTGTGGGAGAGTGCTGTTAAAGCCAAGTGGAGGTAAAGGAAGAATAGAGGCAGAAATAGTTAAACAACTGGATTCATGGGGTTAAGAATGAATGACATTGCTGAAAAAAGGTTACCAAAGCCTAATGAAGTTGTTATTGGTACTGTGAAATCAATAGTACCTACAGGAGCTTACATTACTTTAGATGAGTATAATGGTATTGAAGCGTATGTACACATAAGTGAGATATCATCAACATGGGTACATAATATAAGAGACTATATTAAAGAAAAACAAAAAGCGGTTTTTAAGGTTATTGATATAAAGGATGGAGATATTTTCTTGTCACTGAGAAGGGTAACAAGTGCTGAAAAAAAAGAAAAAATGACTCAGTGGAAAAGAAATCAAAAAGGAAAAAAATTGGTTGAAATTGTTGCTCAACGTATAGGTAAGGATTTTCAAGAAGTATATTTTACCATATCTAGGTTATTTATTGAAAACTATGGCGATTTACTTAGCGGTTTTGAGAAAGCCATTACTGAACAAGCAGAATATAATTTAGAAAAAATTGGAATCCCAAAACAGTTAATTCCTGTAATAATTAGTGTAGCAAGAGACAATATAAAACTTCCTGAAGTGCATGTTTATGGAATTTTGCAATTATCATCTAATAAACCGAATGGAGTGAAATTAATTAAGGAAGCATTGATTAATGCTGAGGAAGAAGGGAAAAAACATAGTGGTGTTAAAGTTAACATTTTTACTTTGGGAGCACCAAAATATAGACTAGATGTAAGAGCACAAAGTTATAAAGAAGCTGAAGAAGCTCTGTCTAAAATGGTTAATATAGCAATAAGCACTATCAAGAAAAGCGGTGGAACAGGAATGTTTATAAGAATTAAACAGAGTAAATAATAAACTAGTATTAATTCATAAAGCTAATTCGTTAATATTATGACTCTTATGAAGAAGTGTGTAGCATGTGGAAAATATACACTAAAACAAAAATCATGCCCATATTGCGGCGGAGAAATAATTTCACCTCATCCTCCGAAATTCTCTCCTGAGGACAAGTATGCTAAATATAGGAGAAAGATACTATATTCATAAAATTCATACCAGGTTTAATTTAAAAACTAGAACGATTCTATTGGAGGATCTATATACTAAATCAAAGAATGTTGGTTTATTAACAATTATCGGTGTAGTCATATAGCCATAATATACTAGCATATAACTATACCATGTAGCAAATTCAGAATCATGGTTTTCAGCATAACTGCCATATATTAATAGTTTTCCTAATAGTGTCCTTTCACGGTCTGGTAATGTCAAGTTTAAACCTCGTACAGCAAGATTTTCTAAAGATTTCATTATGTCTTTATCTACTAAACTATTAACGCTGATGTTAGCTATTCTTGCCATCCAAAACCATTTCGCTTCATCACCACCCAAGGTGTACTTACTACTTCCTTGATTCGGAAATACCGCTGAAAGAGGAGAAAATATTAATATATATATTCTATCTAAACGTTTATTTTGTACTAATTTTTTAATTATTTCTACAGCTTCTATTTCATTACTCATAAACATTTTAGCTATTTGCTTAATTTGTGTTGAGTTTAGAGTGGCGTTATCTGCACATGTTGTTCTATTAGTATATGATGTTATCCAGTATCCATAATCCCACCATGCTATTATTACTGAGTCTGGAGGAGTATTGTCTTGGATCCAAACTAGAGTTTCCATCCAGTCCGGAACCTCTCTTAGTGTCGATAATCCTCCAGAAACAATTTGCTGGGGGCTACCGGATACTTTAATACCACTAGATAAAGGGGAAAATATAAGGAATAAAATTAGGAATATTATAATTACACCATATACTTTATCTAGTGGTTGTGTTTTTGCCTTCCGTTTCTTGACTAAAACCCTCTTCATTTTTATTAGTTTTACGAATGGTTTAAGAAGATGACTTATACATATACCACTAAGCATTGCAAATGCTGGAGAAGCAAGTATATTAAGTCGAGCCATTGAAGCAGCAGCGTACGAAGCAGACACTAAGTATAAAACAAGTAAAAGATCGTTGTTTTTACCTCTTCTAAGCAGGATACAGAGTCCCACAACTGCAAAAATCAATAAAGAGCTAAAGTCCGAATATATGCTTATCCATGATGGAACTAGATGCTCGCCAACAGATTGTAATAATGGATTTTCTCCACGTAAAGCTGGGTTCAAAACAGATAAAACTCTGCTTGTTAGAGGTTTAAGATATTCAATAATGTATAAGACATAGATTAATGCAATAAATAGAATGAGAGCAATAACAAATAATAACTTACCTAGCTTCCTACTCAGGAATGGCCTTACCATAGTGGATAGAATAACCAACAAGCACACCATTAGCATGGGAGCCACTCCAACAGATTTTACAATTGAAGTACCCGAATATGGAATTACACCAGCAATTAAAACACTTATTCCTACATATGCTGTAAAAATTCTAGCAAGATTTTTATTAATTCTACCTATAAGTACTAGGATAAGTATGTATAGAGCTATCAAATTAAATAAGTATATATAAGCACCCCAGCTTACAGACATGTACCCTCCAGCTACACTAGAGAAAAGGGCGTAAAGCATAGATTCTCTCTTTATAGCTTTTACTAAGAAGAAAATAGATAAAAGTAGGGCGAACATACCAACTGATTCTGTATCAAACCATCCAACATTTGTTCTAGCTATATATGGGCTACTTGTAGCCATTAATAAGGCAGCCATCAAGCCTGAAGTCTCATCAAATACATCGCGAACGGTTAAGTAAATTAGGATCACAACTATTGTTGAAAGTATGATTGGTACAAGAGATAGAAAATTATAAAGCGGTAGAGAAATTCCAATAGTATTAGCAACAATATACAATATAGCTCCAGTAAATGGTACTCCAGGATAAGATGTTAAAGATACATTTCTGCCATTTGGAAACCAGGACTTATCGTCAATCCATGAAAACCAACTTCCAAAACCCTTATCCAATATATACGATGTACACCTCCACCAAAAATGCGGATCATATTCATTAAGATATAATCCATAAATAGAATTCATAGCTCTTAAGCTAATGGATATTAAGCAAATTAGCATCAATATTAATGCTGTTAATACTGAAACTTTATTAACAGTTTTGAAATGTATCAATAAGGACTCTCTGACCATCTTATTAATTCTAAACATAAATATCCCTAATATGGGTCATTTCCTTCGCCACTAACACATCTACAAACTACTGAACCCATCTTAAACTATTTAAGTTTTTCTACCTTTTTAATGGTTTTGTTAACTTTAGCTTTATTTTGGAGACTCCTTATTTGTGGTGCCAGTATGGTTAAAGTTGCTAGATTTGTTAGTAGCGTCTATTTACTCTAGTTGATGCCTATATATTTCGTTCATCAAGAACTGTGAGAATAAATGTAGCCTAATAAGACCATAGCTATCAATACATAGAAAATATAAAAACTAAACATACCAACTTACTCAAATTCTAAAGATATAAAACTAATAATAAAATAAATAACCAATAAAATACCTAAGTAAATTAAATTATGTAAACTAAAGACTTTTATTGCTGTAACGATTTAAAAAGCAATTACCATAACCCAGAATATGTAGATCACTCAATCTTGTTACATAAAAGTATCCATTGTAAGAATATGTGCCATAAGCTTCAATAGAGTGCCCACACTTAATTTCACTTAATATTTTTAAAGAATTGCCAAGTAGCAATAATCTAATGAAGTTACTTGAATTGAATTGTCTAATGGTTAATATTGATTTAATTAGTTTTTTCTTATTTTTTACCTCGATTATCTTATTAACAGTACCGATTACTACCTCTTTGTGTATATCAGTTAAATTAATATCTATATGACCGTTTTTTCTTAAGCAAAGCTCAATTAAACCATCATTGTTTTTTACATAACACTTACGTAGTGTAAGCTGCATACCCGGGTAAATGCCTTCGTCCATTAATAACCTTGCATTTTTTCCTCGGATATTAACATTGATTAATCCAGAATCATCAGAACATTTAAGCTTGATGTAGCATTTAGTTTCATCTAGACAGTCATAAAACATGTAATCTATATCTTCAACATAACAATTTATATTAATATTTTTCAACCCATTAACTAGATCTATAATGTTAAGTTTTAAGTCGCTGATAGGTTGATCGACTAGTTTAACACCTAACTCCTTTGCAATAATGAATAAAGCTGCTTCATCATCAATAATTTTAAGCTTATTAACTTTGTTTTTAATTAAAACTATTATATCTTCTTTCGTTAATTTAATATCCTTTTCTTCTTTTAGCTTATTTATTAATTCATCAATTAATTTAAATGAGGACATAGCTAACTATTCTTGCTTTATCGACAAGTATACCCTAATTAATATTAATATTAATGTAATTACTATTAAAAATTCGGTAGCTAATTTTAATGATTCTATATTCATCATATTTCACCTATTGATTTTAAATTTTTTACTTATTAAGATTTTAGACTACTCTGATAATGTCTTACTTTAGCAGCGATGCCAGATTTAAAACATTTCATTTCATAACCTGTTAGTATAGATTTGCCTACAGCTAGTAAGTTATCAAATTTATCGACAACTATAACTTCCTGGCTTGGCCTTATATGTTCATCAGCATCAACCACAAATCTTGAAAGTACATCTTTTCCGCTAAGAACATAATCCCTAGCGATGTCGGTGACTACTACCCGTAATTTTGGGTAAGGAAAAATTTTTAACAGCCTACGCCCACCTTCTAATGCAAGCGCCAAAAGTCCATCATAACTTCTTATGGATGCTATAAGATTTCCTAACTCATCATATATATATCTTATACGTCCCGTACTTGGTGATTTAACTAACTTAACATTGTTATCAAACAATATACTTCCAGCATTTTTTCCAAACTGATAATTTGCTATTGACCTAACTTTCTGAATATCAGTTACAATCATAAGTTATCCCTAAGATACTATTATCTAAAAGTTAAGATCTTAAATAGATTTAGCAGTTTTATAAACCTAAGCTCTGTAGCTTAATACTTGTTTCCCATTTCTATCCATTAAATACTACGATTATAGAATCCTATTAAAATTTCTTGTATCTTATGTGAATTTAAATTTATGAATTTCAGAATTAAGCTACAAAGTAAAACTTAAACTTTTATTAACTTTATTTTATGAAATGGCTTCAAACTTCTCTAAAATAATGTTTTTCATTTCTTAATAGCTTAAAGCATGGATTTGATGTATAAGTTTTGTCTTAAATTCTTAATGTTGCTAAAGGCTATGCCTTAGATCTATACAATTGATAGTACATGCTAAACAAATAACTAGTAATTAATTCTAAAAGTTTTCCACACTAACATGTTTTGACAGTTACACACTTGCAAAGGCTTTTAAAATGCTGTAGTGCTATATGTTGCTTTTAAGCTTTATTAGAAGGATGCTTACATATGGATTAAGTTACAAATACATTTACATCTACATCGTTCTCACAGGTTACATAGTTCCAAAATAACAAATTACTAGTGTATACATAAACATGGAATAGTGCACTATAGAATACTAATTAAGCAGAAGCATTTAAAGTAAATAATACGTGTTAAGAGTATTTTTAACAATTACATACCATCATGAAGAGAATTATGATGGTAAACATGTACTCGTGCTATAAAATTAATAATATTACTAAACGAAACATGAATCAATAAAAAGATAAATACTAAGGATTTCTTAGAGAAACAATACTAAATAAAAGATAATAGAACATGCTTAAACTCACAGGAAGAAAACTATGGACGTGATGATCATACTAATTAAGCAGAAGTATTTTAAACTTAAAAAAGATAATTTAGTTTATCTTCTATGTGGTTGTAGTGTAGTATGAATAGTTTTATGATTTAGTTTATTTGGTTGACGTTGTTATTAATAATGTTTATACCTATCCCAAAAGCTTACTCACTCTTACAACAACATCCTATAAACCTAAATAATACTTTAGAAACCCATTAAACTAACATCTACATGAATACTATACCAGATTAACATCTAATAGAACCTTATTTTCCTCAAAATTCCAATACCATAATGAACCCTTAACACCAACATGAAAAATAAACAATAGAACCTATACAACTTATTAAGTCGTCAGGTCCAAACTACCTAATATAAGTATATAAACAGTCTAAGATGAAATTCTAATTTTTTTACATATTTCTCTTAATAGACATGCAAGTGAATATATGTCTGCATCATTTTTATTACTAATTTCCCTCCACTTCGATGATAAAATCCTAATCATTTCATCAACATTCATACTTCCACTTAAGAAAACGTAAGCTGCTAATGCCTCATATATGTTTGCTAAATCATGTGTTGATAATCCTGATGGTAGTATCGATCTTAATCCAGCCATTGATATAGCTTTTGCAAGTTTACAACTTGAAACTTTAAATCCATAAGGTTTCTTACATATAAGTGTCCATGCACATGAATAAATAAAATTTACTATAACATCTCCAAATGAAGATAAATGTTTCGTAATAGTAATATCTCCTATCTTAATTTGTCTTCTCATTTTCACTCCTGCTTACCTCATAAAGAACTGATTTAATTTCATTAAGTTCACTATATATCTTACTAATAGTTTCTTCTAGAGCATTGATTGGATTTATATCTTTAGTTTGAATTGTTATTATTGATGTTGGTGTTAATGGATGCTTGATATTATAACCCGCAAATTTTACCATTGGATTTTCAAGAAGTCTTTTGCACAATAGATTGCAAATAGTATGTCCTTCATCAATTTCAAAAACTAATTCTTCATTACTGATTTTTAGTATTTGTATATTCACTTTTAACATCCTCTATTAATATTCTTTAAAAGGTGGATTAACTAATATTTTTCGGTTACTTTAATCTGTTCTTAGTAGCTCATTAGCATTCTGAATAGATTTCAGAGCTGCTTTTCTTAGTTGCCTGTAACTTTCATATATTTATGTTTTCTAGATATTTCTGTTGCTGCTTTTACTTAGGTATTTTATTGGTTATTTATTTTATTATTAGTTTTATAGATACTGTCAAGTTATCGGTATTGCTGGCGGTCTTCCTAGGGTTTGATGCGGCCTTATGAAGTTGTACCATAGGACGAAGAGCCTTATGAAGAGTTTTATCTTGAAGATAGGCTTTTCCTTATTGGG
>JAWBQF010000029.1:0-35889 GCA_038845975.1 Methanomethylicia archaeon | reverse complement strand
AAAGCACATAATAGAATTCAGTAATGAGGAAAACACACTATTAGCGATAGGAACGCTAACAAATGGAAGTGAAGCCATAATATACTACGAACTTGAAAAACCAATAGAATGGCTAAAAACAGAAGCTATACTCATAACCTACAGTAAGAAAGCCAGTAAGTATTTTGTGAAAGCAGTAAGCATTAATGGAAGGATAGGTAAAACAAATAATAATGGAGAATCTATAAATCCAGATTATAGTGAAGGACCATGTATAGAGGAGTGCAATAATGACTGGGATTGTGGCGGTCCCCCTAATGCATGTGCAACCTACTGCTGCAATGGAAATGATACATGTTTAGGAATATGTTGTGGAGCATGTGCAATTTTATGTGTTTATGGGGATTTAGTGGAGTGTATTGTATGTGTATCAATAGTTTTGTCCATGGTGTTTGGAAGTCTATTATTGTTATGAACATGGTAGTCAATGTGTTCAGTATCCGGGGCCATGAGTAGATTTAGATATATCCTCAGAAAGAGAATTATATCTTTCTTACTTTTTATATTCCTCACATTTCTTTTCTTCATCTTTTATTATAGGTGGGATGTAGAGGAGGCTATCTGGTCATGGATATTGTACATGATAATTTTCTCCCCAATCATTCTTTTCGGTTTCTTTCTGGATCCTTACTTTAAACTTCATCCTGTAGGTATTCCTACTATGATAGGAACAGTTATCATCTCCCTACTTACATTCTTTCTACTTAGTATCCTAATCATAGGGTATGAACCATGGATGAATAACGTATTTCCTCTTATCACCCTCCTTTACTGTATAAGATTAGTTAGATATATCTATGAGAGGAGAAAACATTCTACTCTCTCCAGGTCCATAGAATGAAATCACTATCACGTTTAAGATATATATTATATATTTCTCTTAACTTGCTTTTTATTTTAAATACCATTGGAGATGGAGGAATAATTGAGTATGTAATACCAATACTTACGGTTCTACTATTATTCCTCAGTTACCCCTATCTCCATATGTAGGAAGACTTCCTATCTATAAGATGTTTCCACTTCAACTTCGATTACTGCTTCTTTTAATAATTGGATGTACATACATATCTTTACTATTCCTACCCTGTATAATTGTATCGTTAGCAATACTTGTTACTTTCAGTCTCTGTAAATTTAAGTTTCAGCTATATATTAAACTTATAAAGCTTTATATTAGTGTTGATGTTGAGTTTTAGGGTGAGCTATATGTGTATTTATAGGGTTAGAGATGGCTTCTACTTTATTGATGTGAAGCCTCTTGGTTGTGAGAGCTTCCTCTCTGTGTACGTTATTAAGGGCGGTGATGGATATGTACTGGTTGAAACAGGTCCTAAATCATCTATTAAATATCTTATTCAAGGACTTAATGCAGCCTCTATACCTTTAGATAAGGTGAAATACGTATTTTTAACACATATACATGTTGATCATGCTGGTGGATGTGGAACCCTACTTAAGTATTTACCTAACGCTAAGGTTATCATGCATCCTAAAGCTGTACAGTATATGGTTGATACATTTAAGCTTTGGGAAAGCAGCTTAAAGGTTCTTGGCGCTATTGCTGAAATGTTTGGTGAGGTTGAACCTATACCTAGAGATAGAATTATTGAGGGTATTGATGGATTAACGATTAGTCTTGATGGGTTAACATTAAGAGTTATTGATGCTGTAGGACATGCATCACATGAGTTATGCCTCCACTATATTGAGGAGAATGGATTGTTTACAGGTGATGCTGCCGGAACCTATGTTGAGAAGCTTAATGCTATTAGGCCAACTACACCTCCAATATTTCATCTTAGGAAAGCTATTGAAACACTTGATAAGCTAATATCTCTAAATCCCAGTAAGCTATTCTACTCGCATTTCGGTCCTGCAGATAAGGCTGTAGAGAAGCTGAAGAGACATAGGGAGCAGCTTATAAAGTGGGGGGTAATTACAGCTAAGGGATTAGAGAGAAATTTATCTATAGATGAAATATATAGTAGAATAATTGAAGTTGATGAGGATATGAGAATTATGGATCAGTATCTTAAGGGAAGCCTAATAATTGAAGAGATTCCAAGATGTATTCAAGGTTTCATAGATTACTTCAAGAGATATCCTGATGAACTCTTAAAATGGAGGAATTTAAAGCTGTGACTCAAGTTCATCAATAAGCTTTCTAATATCCTGAATAATATCCCTTGCAGAACGTCTAGTAGGCTTTTCATCAGGTATTACAAAGTAAAGCTCTCTTCCCTGCCCTATACTTCTCCCTCCAAATTTCTTAACAGCATTTAGAATTACTGTAAACTGTTTACCTAGATATCTTCGTGGTGTAAGCTTCCACCCCTTGTCAACTTCACTATAGACAATACTTAATAGATCAGCAGCCTCCTTAGGAATCTCTCTTAGAAACTCCTCCTTTTTACCCATAAAAATCTATTTAGAAACAGATATATAACACTATCGCTATTTGAATGTAACAGTTTAGAAGTTATATAAGCTTCGCTGCTTAACATGCTTATATGGTTTAAGGCCTAGTTTAGGTTTTAAGAGGGTAAAATCCATAAATCTTAAACTTGAACATTGATAATCTGATAGTTAAGAAGTTGCTAGAGTATTACATGAGCTTATGAGGTTAATTAGTAAGTCTAAAGAAATTAATGCAAATTCAAGGAGTTTGTGAAGAGCTACAGCTTTAAGTGGAGTTAATTAGGCTTATATAGTATATGCTAAGCGTTAAACAATAAAGTATTGCTGAGAGTAGATGTTGATGATGTCTAGTAATCTATAACATCATTGAGCATTAGTCTTTTCCCCTACCTACTTTTCTACCATAATATAGCATAAGAAGAAGCAGAACTATTATGGCTAGTCCTGCTGGACGGGTAATAAGTCCAAATAGGTCTGTTGAATGTTGAACTAATGCTCTTCTTAAATGTAAATCTGTTATTCCCCCTATTAATATGCCTAAAACCATTGGTGGAATTGGAAAACCACCTATCCTCATTAAGCAACCTATAATTCCAAAGATAAACATAATCCATATATCAAATACTGTAAATTGGGAACCCCAAGTTCCAAGTACACATAATGCAGCAGCTATAGGGAGAATTATCTCCCTTGGTAAAGTAAGAATAGTAATTGCATATCTCGAGAGAAGACTTGCCACAATAAAACATACAATGCTTGATAGGAAAATTAATGCAGCAATAGTTGCTAGGAATGTTGGCTTCTCAATAAGTAGTAATGGCCCAGGTCTTATTCCATAGATAAAAAGTGCTGCTAGAATAACAGCAGTCGGCCCACTACCTGGAACTCCGAATATAAGTGTTGGGATAAGTGCTCCTGCTAAAGTTGTATTATCAGCTACCTCTGCTGCTACTACCCCCTCTATACACCCCTTTCCAAACTCTTCCCTATTCTTAGAGGAACGTTTCGCCATGTCATATGCAATCCAGGGAGATACGGATTCACCTACACCTGGAATAAAGCCTATCCATAATCCAATTAAAGTTGACCTTAAGATCGTTACAAAATACTTTTTAACTATAGATAAGTCTATACGAGCAAAACCTCTCTCACCAATAATTTTATATGGTATTCTCTCCTTTAAAACCATGAATATTTCTGTAAGTCCGAAAAGCCCTATGAGAGCTGGAACAAAACCTATACCTTTCTCTAATTCAAGTATTCCAAATGTAAATCTTGAATAAGCATATATATTCTCTAAACCAATAGTAGCAATAAATAAACCTAATACACCAGCAATCCAGCCCTTTACTGGATCTCTTCCCGATAAAGCACCTACTACAAGTATCCCCATAACGCAAAATAGAAAAATCTCCCAATCTCCAAATTTAAGCGCAACCATTGCAAATAATGGTAATGCAACTAATAAAATAAATACACTTAATATCTCTCCAACCGCAGAAGCCATAATAACTGCACCTACCGCCTCTCTAGCTTTACCTTTCTTAGCTAATGGAAAACCATCCAACGTTGTAGCGGCTGCCGCAGGTGTTCCCGGTATATTTATCAATATTGAAGTTATACCGCCGGTATGCATTGCACCAGTATATATACCTATTAGTAAGGCGAAACCAACATCATAGGGTAATTTAAAACAGAAACCTAACAATAGCGACATACCCATAACCGCCGTTAATCCAGGTAGTATACCAACAGTATATCCTATAAGAGCTCCAGCAAGCATTCCACCTATAATGGATGGGGATAAAATCAATCTTACAATTTCACTAAAAAAATAATACCATTGAGTAATTAATTCTTCCATCATGTTATCAGCCAAATGGTAAGGGCATTTCAAATACTAATGGTATAATGTAGCTAATTACGAATGTTGCTATAAGTGCAGATATTATTATCTTTAAAATACTTAATGATTCAGTTTTTAGAAAAAGAAATAGGAAAATAAGATAAATGAAGGTTAATATGGAAAAATAAAATTTATCAAAAAGATATATATAGAGAGCTGTAGCTAAAGCTAAAATCATCCATCTTTTCAACTCTATACTTTTTAAAATACTTTTCATGTTTAAACCTTTAGGATTACTTAACTTTAGTTCTCTTAAAAAAAGTCTTACACTTAATAAGAGTAAACTAATAGATAGTAAAACCGGAAAGAATCCTGGAGATACAAATACTCCAACTAATCCTATTATTGGTTTCGGCATATCGATAGATTCTTTAAGAATAAAGATGCTGAAAATCATTAAAAAAATGGAGGGGAAAGTATTTATGAGTCTTAACATTTCTTCACCTACAATTTTATTTCAGTAGGCCAAGGATATAAAAGCTGAGTCTTCTCAGCTCTAGAATGTGGAGGCCATTTCCATTCCTCCGGTCTCGGTATTCCAAAATCTGCAGGATTACGTTTTGCAATTTTAAGCTCCCAAAGAGCCCAGCAACGGGCTGATTCAACTTTTGACATTACTTGATCCGAGTCAATACCTACATGCAGCTCTAGCATCATGTTTCTTTCTTCCAGGGATTTTCTGAATCGTTCCTGATTAATTGCATACTTAAATGCTTCAAAAATCCTTAATAGAATCTCTTTTGGTACTGTTCTAGGAATATAAATTCCAAAACTTGGATTTATAGGAATCCAAGCTTCTAAATTTGGAAAATATTTCAATACGGATGGTGCTATGCCTAGAGGATATCCCTTTATCTCTAAATCTTTTCTAGAAAGAATCGCGAGAACTCTCATTTTCCCAGCTATGGCGTAATCTGATAAATCACCAAGTGTTGTGGATGCAAATTCAATTTCTCCTGCGAGCAATTTAGCTCCAGCCTCTCTACCTCCTGTATATGGAATATGTATTGCAGCACCTGTAAGCCCCGCTTCTTTAAGTACTAATTCTGCAAATATATGTCCATTACTTCCAGCACCTGGAGTACCATACCTAAACTTACCTGGATTTGCTTTTATTGCATTAAGCAAGTCTATTAAATCCTTCCAAGGCGCATCCCAATTAACATAAATTGCTGTAGGCTCTGATATAGCTAAGAATGCATAGAAATCAGTCCAACTTATATTTGCATATCCAAGTACAGGCCATGTACCATGGACACTTGCTCCACCAAACCATGTATATCCATCAGCTGGAGCCTTAATAGTTTCTACAGCTCCAACAGCTCCTGAAGCTCCAACAGTATTAATCACATTGATAGGCTGTTTAAAATATTCACTCATTTCTAAAGCTAAAGCTCTACACACAAAGTCAGAAGCTCCACCAGCAGCCCATCCACAATGTAAAGTAATAGCTTTAATTGGCCACGCTATTACAGTAGGAGTTGTAGGTGTGGTTGGAGTTGTAGGGGTTGGAGTAGGAGGTGTGGTTGGTGTTGTGGGGGTGGTTGGAGTTGGTTTAGGGGAGGGGGATGTTGGAGATGGCGTAGGAGGAGTCATAACCATTGCTGCAGCCGCAATTATAGCTATAACAACAATAACAGCAATTATTATAGCTATAGTTTTAGATACTGCACGTGAGTACATAAGTACTCGTAAGTAACTCTTATAACTCTCTTATAAATCTAGCGTTCTAGTGTTTAACCTAGCAACTTAAACTTACTTAGGATTTCTCGATTTAATGAGTATAGTGGTAGTTTCATCAACTTACTACTATACATACTTAAAGAAGCGGGGCTTACAGGTGCTGCAATACATATTCCATATACAGGAGTAGAATTGAATTTACATCTACAATACACAATACACTATGTGTATTAATCATTTCTTATTCAATAGCTCTAACCCCTTCATACCGCACATAGCTGAATACCTATATCAAACATTTATTAAATAAAGCCATCGAATATATTCAGTAGAGTTATTCATAATCAATTCGTTTGCTAGCTCTAATGTAGTTATTTCTTACATCATCCTATTCATCTTTAATTTTCCATTTCTATATAGCATTTACCATTTAGTGATATGCTTATTCAGTTGTAATATGTTATGTAGTGCTCATTATCCCATTAAGTGTTCTAATTGTTTCTACATTTACTATATGTATTAATTATTTTCCATTCAATATTTACATTATATTAATCTAGTAATGTCTAATCAGTTTTAGCTATATAGTATTTAACTAGTTAGTGATGACATTATATCCCTTAAACTTTGAAGAATATGTAAATATCAGAATTATTATAATGAGAATGAGACATGTATATATTATTCTTTACACCCGATTTCAGGGGTGTAAATGTTATAGTAATAGTAACAAATATAAATCTAGTGTGCCAATATATAGTTTAACATTCCTACTAATGCTTCTATTACTCACCTTGTAAACTTTAGCTTTACTTTGAGTTATTCCTTATTTGTGGTGATAGTATAGCTAAGGTTATCAAGTCTGTATAAGATAACTCTATTTACTTTAGTTGTTTATATATTTCATTCATCTAGAATGGCTTCGGACATTCTAAGATTACTATTGTAGGTTTACTCATCTACATTATAATTTAGTCTTTAAGTTTCTGTTTGAGTTTGATGGGGGATTACGTATGTTGTTTTAAGCTATTATTAAGAAGATTACTACGTATGGATTTGTGATGTTGTAAATGCTTTACATCTTATTATTCCTTAAGAGATTAAGGCAATGCATAGCTAGATAATTTTATTAAGTTATGATACACCATTATGGAGAAACATGTAAAATACTTGAATTTAAACATGATATATTTTGAAGTTAGGAATTTGATAGGGATCATACAGTTAGTATAGAGCTAGATTCTTCAATAACTATATGCTATGCATAAATAGTAACCTGATGGTAAGCATGCATACATGTTAAGCGAAACATGGATTGATAATAGGTAAAAGCTAAAGAATTCATATAAACACAATACTAAAATAAAGATGCTTAAGTTAACAAGATGCTATTACTAAACGGAAGGTTTAAACCAGACTATGGTAAGGCATGGCTTTCATCAATTAGGAAATCTAAACATTAACGTGGTCCATAGCAAGAGTAAATAAATTATTATGTTAAATAGTCAAAGCAATTTCTCTACAGCAATTATTCATGATTTCGCTTTAATAGAAGTGGATAGGGCCCTAGCTAACATAAAATATATATTGCTAATATTGAATGATTTATTGTGAGCGGAGTATTTATTGCTCTTGAGGGTATTGATGGAGCGGGTCTTACAACTCAAGCTAATCTTCTTGAACAATATCTTAAATTGAGGGGATATAATACGTTTTTAACTAAGGAGCCTACAAATGGCTTAATTGGCGGTTTAGTGAGGGCTTGTTTAAGAGGTGAATGGCGTACCTCTAATAGAGTATTACAACTACTCTTCACAGCTGATCGTGCTCATCATTTAGATTATGAGATAATTCCAGCTTTAAATAGTGGTAGAATTGTTATTTGTGATCGATACATGTTTTCAACTATTGCTTACGGCTCTCTTGAGCTTGAATATGAATGGCTTAAGCAGTTAAACTCTAAATTTCCAGTACCGGACTTAACGGTAATCATTGATGTAAAGCCTGAAACCTCTATTATGAGGATTCGAAGCTCAAGAGTTGGATATGAATTGTTTGAGGATTTAGGTAGGCTTGAAAATGTTAGGAAAGTATATGTTGAGCTTATAGTAAAGGACTTCAAGAATATACATGTAGTAAACGGTGAGGAAAGCATTGATCAGGTACATAGTGGAATTAAGAGGATTGTTGATGAATATCTATCGAAAAACTTATAAGAGATTTAACTGTATATGCGCTATTAAAGGTGGTTAATTATTGATTTGCAAAGATTTAAGCTTACTGGCCTAAACATTAAGGAGATTGAGGATACTTCAAGAGAGTTTTGGAGGCTACATGATATTCCAAGGCTTTGGCGGAAATTTGAGGAGGATAAGCCTATATATTCATTTCTTGAGGGGCCGCCTACTGTTAACGGTTTTCCCCATGTAGGCCATATTCGTGGTAGAACGTATAAGGATGTTGTTCTAAGATATTATAGGCTTAAGGGATATACTTTATGGGCTCAGGGTGGATGGGATGAGCAGGGTCTTCCAGTTGAGCTTGAAGTTGAGAAGAAGCTTAAGCTTAAAACTAAAAGAGATATTGAATCTATAGGTTTTGAAAGGTTTTCTGAGGAATGTAGTAATCTTGTTGACTACTATTTAAAGTATTGGAGGGATATTGGAACTGAACGGCTTGGATTATGGCTTGATCTTGAAAACGCCTATGAAACAAGAAATCCTAAATATATTGAGCATACATGGACATTTATAAAGTATGCATGGGAGAGGGGACTACTTTTCGAGGATTATAGAGTTTTAGCTTTCTGTCCAAGATGTGAAACCGCTTTAAGCGATGCTGAAGTTGATTTAGGATATGAGGAGAAGACAAGTCCATCAGTATATGTTAAGTTTAAGGTTGAGGATAATGATGATACTTACATAGTAATATGGACTACAACACCTTGGACATTGATAGATGATGAAGCTGTAGCTGTTCATCCATTTTACGACTATGTTAAGATTAAGGTTAGCTTTAATGGTCATGCAGAGTATTGGATTATTGCTGAAGCTTTACTTCCAATGGTTATTTCCAAAGCGAATATTAAGAGTTTTAATGTTATTGAAAGGTTTAAGGGTTCCAGTCTTGAAGGATTAAAATATATTCACCCCCTCATAGACGAAGTTGAAGCCCATAGAAAGCATATTCACCGTATTGTAACAGCAGATTTTGTAACTGTTTCTGAGGGTTCAGGTTTAGTTCATATAGCTCCTGCTCACGGTCCAGAAGACTATGAACTCTCAAAATCTAAAGGAATAGAGTTTATAAATAGTGTTGAAGTTAACGGCGTATTCAATGATCTTGGTGGAGTTTTTAAGGGGTTATATATTGAGGATGCTAATAGAAAGGTTTTAGAGGTTTTAAAGAATAAGAACCTCCTCCTCCATGCTGAAACATTAATTCATAGTTATCCACACTGCTGGCGTTGCGGTACACCATTAATATATAGGGCTGATAAGCAATACTTTCTACGTATAACTGCTGTTAGAGATAGAATGATTGAGGAGTTAAAGCGTGTTAATGTATATCCTGAAAAGCTTAGAGATCGTTTTGATAACTGGGTTGCTGGTAGTAGGGATTGGTGTCTATCTAGAAGTAGGATTTGGGGTACTCCACTACCGTTATGGAGGAATATTAAGAATGGTAAAATAATAGCTATAGGTTCAATAGATGAATTGAAATCTCTATCTAACGGTATTTCAATACCTAATGGTAAGCTTGTACATAGACCATGGATTGATGAAATTAAAATATTCAAATCAAATGAATGGGTTAGAGAACCATACGTTGTAGATGTATGGCTTGATAGTGGTGTTTCATGGATAGCTGGTGTTGATGGATTAAGAAATAAGGAGCTTTGGAGTAAAATATTTCCATTCGACTTTGTAACTGAAGCTATAGATCAAACGAGAGGATGGTTTTACAGTCTACTTGCATCATCAATTCTATGGATTAACAAAGCACCTTACAAAAACGTATTGATTCAAGGTTTAGTTCTAGATAAATATGGGCAGAAAATGTCTAAGTCTAAAGGTAATGTTTTATGGGCTGAAGACCTATTTAATAGGTATGGTGTAGACCCTATTAGGCTCTACATACTTACTAAAACAGCTCCATGGGATGATATAGCATTCAATCCAGATGAAGTAAACAACGTTAAAACATATCTTACAATTCTACTAAACATATTAAAGTTTGCAGATACATACATGGAGCTTGATAGATTCAACCCTACACAGCATAGCCTTGATAAGCTTATTAATAAAGCATTACTTGAAGATTTATGGATACTTTCATCCTTCTATAGTAGAATAAAAACTATTGAGGAAGCTATGAGTAGATTTGAACTTCACGTAGCTGTAAGAAATCTATTAGACTTTACTGTTGAGTATTTAAGCCATAGATATATTAGGCTAATTAGACGAAGAGTCTGGCGTGAAGAAGAGGAGGATAGATATGCTGCATATGCAGTACTATATCATGTGTTAAAGGGGGTTTTAATAGCTTTATCCCCCTTCATACCGCATATAGCTGAATACCTATATCAAGCATTTATTAAAAAATATGAGCCAAACGAATCTTTAAGCGTACATCTATCATTATGGCCTAAAATCGAGGAGAAATACATAAACCCTAAACTGGAGGATACATTTAATAAACTTTTCGAAATATCATCTGAGATAAGCAGTATTAGAAATAAAATAGGTGTAAAGCTACGTTGGCCTCTCAGTAAAGCATATATAATAGTTAAAGATCATGACATAGCTAATAGGCTTAAAGAAGCCAAGCAACTTATCGAATTTATAGGAAACATAAAACATGTTGAAATCACTTCTGAAACTCCTGAAGTATGCTTAACTCCAGATTTTGAAACTATAGCTATTGACTGGTGTATAATTAGCCTTAACAAAACATTAAGTAGAGAACTCTACTATGAATCACTAGCACGTGAACTTATTAGGAGAATACAGGTTATGAGGAATAAGATGAATCTAAACGTTGATGAACAAATAAATGTAGCTATAGATACAGTAGATATTGAAGTTAAAGAAGCCTTAAAGCTATTTGAAAACTACATTAAAAGTGAAGTAAGAGCAAAAACAATCATAACCAATATTATAGAGGAAATGTACACTATGGAGTGGGATATTGAAGATAAAAGGGTAAAAATAGGTATAGAGAAATCTAAATAAATCGACTACCATTATAAAACCCATAGAAAAGAATACTGATAATACCAAGTATTGGAAGCTTAAGAAGAATCTAAAACATAGATGTAGATGAAATATTAAAACTAGTTAAGAAACATTCCTAAATAGGTTTCATCTAGTTACTATTAGAAAGACATTAAACTAATGTAGCCTAACATCATTCATAATTCTATTCAAGAACATATCCACTCCTTTAACTCTACCTTCACAATTCTAAATAAGCTCTATAAACTCAAATACTCACTATGAAAACAGAGTCTTCATCACTCCTCTAATAATTTTCAGTTGCTAAACGCTTACCGCATATATAGAATTCCTAAATTATTTCAACTAAATTAATAATGTTCCCATATTTTCATTACTACTTCATCAACGCCTATATGAAAATGAACATGAAGTCTACAATGAATTCATCTGAAAACTCCTTAAATGTTGTTAAGACTTGATTAGGTTAATAAGTTAACTAAAATTATAGAGTTTTCAGATAGACTCAATAACTAGTGTTTATATAGGTTTTGTTTTGAAATTAATTATGGGGCTTAATAAGCTATTTCTCCAAGTATCTATTAAAACGATTATGTGTAGAATAAGTAAAGAATGAAATTGTAAATGTTTTAAGCCATAATCTTTAGGAGCTAGTTGAAATTTGAAATGAAGATTAATAGGTTAAAAGTAAGTTGTGAAGCTTAGAGTAGGAAATTTGATATCGTTGTAGATGGTTATTGAATATTTTTCATTATTTTTTGGCTATATGATGTAGTTATTACATTTATCCATGTATAAACTTTAATTTCCTGGAAAATATTCAATATTTTTTGTAAAAAATTTATAAATTAGTAGTTATTCTGAACATCATAAATGTGGTTATGAGGTATGTTTATGGAAGAGAAAGAGGAAACCGTTAGAGAAAGCTTAGCTATTGTTAGTGAATTTGCTGATTTGCCAAAGTCGTTAGAGCAATTGTCTGAGGATGAGATTAAAAGGAAGTTTTATATTGGTAGGGTAATGACGTATACTTTAAAGTATCTTACTGAGGAATTTGTACGTAATGGTTTCGAGTGGCTTCTACCTGTAATATTCTCCACATCAACTGATCCACTATGGCCTGATCCAGGAGCTTCCATTGAGAAACGTATTGAAGTGGAGATTTATGGAAGACCTGTTAGAGCAACATTGAGTATGATAGTTCATAAAATGGTTGCCTGCTCCCTACTCTACCCAAAACTATTCACACTATCTCCAAACGTGAGGATTGAACGTAGAGAAAGAGCAAGAAGTGGATTACATGTATATGAGTTTACACAGCTTGACTTTGAAATTAGAAACGCTACATCTGAAGATGTTAGAAGTCTTGTTGAAAACATACTTGTCGGATTAATACAAAGCTTAAGAAGACATATGTGTGAGGAATTAGTAGAACTTGGAAGATATGATAGCTTAAAGGTACCTGAAAAGCCCTTTAAAATATATGATAGGGAGAAAGTTGAAAACAAGTATGGAGTGATGTGGGAGAAGAAGCTGCTAAGTGAAAATGACAATCCTATATGGATAGTAAACATTCCTAGAGAGTTCTACGATTTTGAAGATTTTGAAAGAGGCTCATGGGATAACTATGACTTGCTACTACCAAAATATGGTGAAGTATTATCAGGCTCGCGGAGAGAATGGGAGTACGATAAAATAGTTAAAAAGATGGAGAGAGACGGTGTTAGAAAGGAGAACTATAAGATCCTATTACAGTTAGCAAAAAACGGTAGATTAAAACCATCAGCTGGTGCAGGAATAGGTATAGAAAGACTTACAGCATGGATAGTAGGAGCTAAACATGTAGGGGAAACACAACCATTCCCAAGAATACCTGGACTAGTTTATGACCTGTAATGCTAACTTATGTATAACATCCTATTCCACAGTTTAAAACAGTTAGATTTACTACACAATACACTAGGCTAAAAATCCAATAAGGAACTAAGCTCAAAGTCTATTCGAATTTTAATATCAAATAAACGTATTAAAAATATTCTTTACTATATGAATATTTAAGTTAAAAATCTAAGACTTAACTAACTTTCTACATTAATCCAATGTTATATGTGGCTATACTGGCTTATAGTTGAGATGCTTTGTAGATCAGCATCTCCCTTGGTTTAGAGTTTCATTAAGTCTAGTATGAGGTTCCCGTAGGTTTATGTTAGGTTTTCTGCTTAATGGGCATAATATAGAGTCCTCTATTTATCTAGAGAGTAACGGGAAGACTCTATACCTCACATACATAAAATATTAAGCTACCAATCAAAACATACTATAGATAGTAGATACAACTAAATATAGTAATGTAACCAATCAGCTAGATTCCTAATCAAATTCCATAAAACTCAGAAGGCTTAAACTTTATTTCCCATAAGTTTATTAAAGTAATTAAAATAAATATTAGAGGAAAGACGTATGCTGCATGGAAAAGACATGATTTACACGGTTAGCCATATCGTACATATTTTACTATTTGGATTATTAATTGCATTTTTTTATAATTGAGCCTGGCTTAAAGATATTGCTATATCTTGCAATGGTGGAAGAGGAGGAAAGAAATATAGAAAAGTTTGGTCATGTATATAAAAACTATATGCAAAGAGTTCTAAGAATAAATTTATTAGCTGGAACTATAAGAAGATATATCAGAAACAGTCAAGAGAGCAAATCAATAAAGCAATGGCTACAGTCAATCCTAAATACTTTATAAATAACTTATTCAACAACTATTGTATTTTAGCTGGAATTAAGAGAAGGAGTATGAATAATGAAGTAAGCATTAAATAAACGTCTTATAGATGCTGTTTTAGACTTGGATAATGATAAGTTAGCTGCTTGGTAAGATTTATTTATTATGGGTTTTAAGTATGTGTATGGATAGTAAATTGCTGGGTTTTCTAGTTAATCCTATTGCTGGTATGGGTGGAAGTGTAGGCTTAAAAGGTACCGATACAGTTGAGATTTATAGGGAGGCTTTAAGAAGAGGGGCTGTCAAGATTTCACCCTTAAAAGCTAGAAAGGTATTATCTACTTTAATGTTGATTAAGGACTCCATTAAAATTATTACTTGCTCAGGCGAAATGGGTGAATACTACGTTAAGGAGTTTAGTTTCCCATATGTTGAGGTTTTAGAAGTAAATAAATTGGAAACTACAGCTGAAGATACTAAGAAGTGCGCTAAGGAAATGGCTAAACGTGGAGTTAACTTAATTCTCTTTGTTGGAGGGGATGGAACTGCTAGGGATATAGTTGAATCTATTAATATGCATGTACCAATTCTAGGCGTTCCTTCAGGTGTTAAAATGTATAGTTCAGTATTTGCTTCAAATCCTCAAGCTGCTGGCGCAATCACTATGAAATTCCTCCAGGGGGAGATTTCTCTAAGGGAATGTGAAGTTATAGATATTGACGAGGAACTCTTCCGTAAAGGAATACTTTCAGCTAAGCTTTACGGCTATGCTTTAAGCCCATATGAGCCTATACTAATTCAAGGACTAAAAACATTTACAGTACTAACCGATAGTGAAATTGAAAACCAGAAGGCTATAGCAAGATTTATTGTTGAGGAAATGGATGATTCCTTATACATTCTAGGACCAGGATCAACCGTAAAAGCTATTACTGACATTTTAAATCTACCTAAAACACTACTAGGAGTAGATTTACTACATAATAAAAGAATCCTAGCTTTAGATGTTGATGAAAATAGAATCCTTAATGAGCTTAATAGATTCCCTAAAGCCAAAATCATAGTTACTCCAATAGGAAACCAAGGATTCATATTTGGTAGAGGAAACCAGCAAATAAGCCCTAAAGTAATAAGGAGGGTTGGAGTTGAAAACATAATAGTCATATCTACAAAAACGAAAATAGCCAATTTAAAATTTTTAAGAGTTGATACTGGTGATGAGGAAATTGATAACATGCTGAGAAAATATATAAAGGTAGCTGTAGATTACTGGGAGTATAAAATGATTAAAGTTATCTAATCAATTTAACACTACAATACTTGCTGAACGGTTAAGCTTAAACATAGTAATATGTAGAAATCTTAACTTAATACAACTACTAATCTCTAAGAATTTTTGTTTAAATGCAGATTTTAGGAATCTACTGTATATTGGTAATGTTTAGTTTTGTAGGTTTAATATTGGTCTATCTGAAAACTCTATAATTTTAGTTAACTTATTAACCTAATCAAGTCTTAACAACATTTAAGGAGTTTTCAGATAAGTTCACTGTTAAAGTGAAAACCTTAACACTAAGAGTTATCAATTAAATATTCTTTAAACTTGAATATATTATAGTCTAGCAAACTGGAGAAACCACTAACCCAAGTTTGCATAGTCACTAGTTCACCGTAAAATTTTTATTTAAAAGCCTATAGTTTGCGATGTGAAATTAGAAGAATATATTAATAGTATTTCAATAATGGATACTCATGAACATATTGTACCTGAAGATGAAAGAGTAAAGCAAGAAGTAGATCCATTCCAAGTATTTCTAGTTCATTATCTTTCATCAGATCTAATCTCGGCTGGTTTAAGCTTTGAAGACTATGTAAAGCTAATGGATCCAAGAGTAGCAGTTTTAGATAAGTGGAAGATTGTTGAGCCATACTGGAGTAAAGTCTGTAATACAGCATATTTTGAATCTGTTAAGATTGCAGTTAGGGATCTTTACGGTATTGATGAAATCAATGAGGATACTATTCAAAATCTTACAGATAAGATGCGTAGTTTAAATAGGAAGGGATTGTATAAGTGGGTTTTAAAAGATAAGGCAAAGATTGAGCTGGCAATTCATGACTCAATAATTGATCACGTTGATGTTGATAGGGAGTTTTTTGCACCGGTAGTTAGGCTTGAAGACTTTATATTGATTAGAAGCAGGGAGGATATTAAGAAAATAAGTAGGATGCTAAATATGCCAATACATTCCCTAAAAGAACTTGAAGTAGCAATAGAGTTAAAGGTTAAAAACCTACTAGATAGAATTGTAGGGTTTAAGATTGCATTAGCCTATGGGAGAAGTATATTTTTTGAGAGAGTTACGTTTAATGATGCTGAAAAGGTGTTTAATAAGGTAATGTCTCTAAAAAATACATTTATAAGATACACTAGACCAGACGGTATTAGAGTTACTGTACCTGATCAGATTTCAATGGAGGATGGTAAAGATTTGCAGGACTACATGGTTCATAAGATTCTCCAGCTTGCTGCCAAGTATTCACTACCAGTTCAAATCCATACTGGGCTACAGGAAGGTAATCTTAACTTGATTAGTAACTCAAATCCACTACTGCTTGCAAATCTATTTATGGAATACTACGATGTTGTATTTGATGTTTTCCATGGCTCATATCCATATGTAAGAGAGGCTGCAGCTCTTGCTAAAAACTTTCCTAACGTCTATATAGATATGTGTTGGCTACATATAGTTTCCCCTCATACTGCAAGAGAAGCTTTAAGCGATTGGCTAGATTTAGTTCCAGCAAATAAGATACTTGGATTTGGTGGAGACTACAAGTTTGTTGAAGGAGCTTACAGCCATGCAGTAATGGCAAGAAGAAATATTTCAAAGGTTTTAAGAAGTAAGATTGATGATGGAAGAATTAGCGAGAATGAAGCGAAGAAAATTGCAAGAATGATTCTAAGAGATAATGTTTTAGAAGTATTTAGGAAAATAAAGGTTTAATATTAATTATCCTGTAATACTACTAGAAGAATCTTTAAGGCAGTACTATAATACTAACAGTTTCCGTAAAGCTAAAATACATATAGCTAATTAGGTTATCATGTATAAAATTGATAGTTACCTTATACCTCTAGATGAAGTATTATCAATACTTAGTAGGCTTAAAGCTAAAAGTATTTTTCTAGAAGCTCCTCCCGGAGTTAGGGATTTAGCCTTTATGCTTAGCTCCCTAATCGAGGATAATGTTGATGTTTCTATTTATCACTCCGGTAGGTTTACATGGGGTTTCTGTGATGTAGGTATAAATGATGCTAAGCTATTAGGTGTTGATGCTATTCTACATGTAGGTCATGTAAATCCCTTAAGGTATTGTAGTGGCCGTGGAGTTCATATTGAAAATATTTCCAGTATCCCAGTTATCTATATGCCCTTCTACTACAATATAGAAGCTCCTGAAGATGCTATTACTGATGTTTGTAGGGTTTTAAGTAAGTATGTCTATGTAGCTTATCCCGTAAACTATGAGATTACTGCTCTACAGATACTTAAACATCTTCCTAGAGATGTTAGTTATGAAGCTAATGTTATGACTGGATGCTATATTAATGCTATGGATAAGCTAGATATGTATGATCAGATTTTAGTTGTTGCTGGAGGATTTTTTCATGCATTAACATTCAAGATACTGAATTCAAATCTTAAAGTATTAAACTATGATCCACATAGAGGTAAACTATACGATGTGGAGAACTATTTTAGAAGGATTTATGCCTTAAAAGTAGACTCCATAAGGAAGTGTCTAAATGCAAAAAGCTTCGCAATCATACTAGTTAATAAGCCTGGACAATACAATTTAAAGCTTGCTAGAGATGTGAAAAAACTACTTCAAGAAAACAATTTTAAAAGTATAATTGTATGTACTGATGAAGTAAGTAATAATCTGATTTCACTATATCCCAATATAGATGTATTCATAAATACTGGATGTCCTAGATTAGCTTTCGATAATATTGATCAATATGAAAAACCATTAATAAATCCAGGTGAAGTTAAAACCATAATTACAGGAAGACTAAACAGTTACAGTTTAAAACTACTATTAAACAATAGTATTACCATCTAACACTTACATGATCCATGCCTGCTTCCCAAGTTAACTATTACTATGATATATACACCTAGATGTGTTCTCACGTAAACTTCCTATTCTATACTTACTAATCTAAGAAACTCATCAATTCCAGCTTCAAGCAATTAAGAGTTAAGCTATGATGTGGATTCCAATATGTATTTTAGTATACTGATTTCATATTAGGCTAAGCCTATATTGTTACATATTAGATTTATATACTGCTTTTTAAGTTACATTTTATGGTTAGACTTGACGATGTAGATATTAAAATTATAAAGATACTTCAAGATGATGGTAGAGTTTCTATTAGTAGTATCGGTAGGATGCTTAACGTAAGTCATGTTGCAGTATTGAAGAGGTTGAAGAAGATTGAGAGGGAAAACATCTTGAAGTTTTCAGCTTTAATTAATCCTAAAGTTTTAGAGTTAAAGTTTGCAACTATTTTCGGAGATGTTCAGGATTACGATTCTCTTCAACTTCTTCTTAAAACATTTGAGAAATGTCCAAGAATAGTTTTTCTAGCACCAATGGTTGCAGGATATAATTTCATAGCTATTATGGTTGCTGAGAATCAGGATGTACTTGAAAACGTAATCTCAATATGTGCTATTAGAAATTTTAAGGGGATTAGAAGAGCTGAAGTATATATTACAAGTACACCTAAAATACCTAAATACATTCCATTCAGAATAATTACAGAGAGAAATCTTGAAAATACACCCTGCGGTATGAAGTGTAAAACATGTTCAGCCTACATTGAGGATAAATGTATTGGATGTCCATCAACAAAATACTATAAGGAAATTAAAAGATAGAACTGTAATATCTAATAAACTTACATAAAGCTTAAACTATGGAATATTGCAAGTTTAATATTGTTTCCATATTTCGTTAGACATTTCGTTTATATGTAGTCTTCATGTCTGAAGAAATACAGTTTCAAGTTGAAGTAAGTGTTTCAGCAAGTAGGCTATATAATTATAGTGAATCTGAACTAATACGGCTAGAACTCAGCTTGATGAAACCTAGGTAAAAATTAAAATTTCCAACTTATTAAGCTAGGTTATGATTGGCAAATCTTAAATATTATTATTGTCAATAATGTATAATGGAGAACATAATGAATTTAATTGGGGATGAATATTATAGAGCTATAGCTAAATGTCTCTACTTATAGGCTTAATCAGTCATAAATTCTAAACTCTACTTCCACATGTTAGATTACAAACTGTAACGTTAAGTTTATATGATCTTGGTCTTCAATGCTTTCATGTTTGAAAATTTAAGCTTCGAGATTAAGGAGGTTATGCCGTGTATTAAGGATCCTAGTAGGATAAGATTTGTAGCTCAGGCAAATATGGAGTTTTCACGTGAATTAATAATTGTATTATCTTTCAAGTTTCCACCTGGACTTGTAGTTTATGATGAGAGTAGTGGAGCCTTAACACTTAAGCTATGGGATAGATTAACAACAATATTCCCCTCAGGTAAAGTTGGTGTAACATATACTTTAGATATTAATGAGGCTAGAGAAATTCTTGATAGGGTTAAGAAACTTATTGTTGAGGCTGAAATGGATTTTAGAAGATCTGGTATGCCAAGCCAAAACGAGATTAATGCTAGGAAGAGGCTTACAGCTCTCCAACTCTATAAGTATCTTCCAAAAACAAACTGTAAGCTTTGCGGTGAAGCTACATGTATGGCTTTCGCTGTTAAAGTACTTAATGGTGAATTAAAGCTTTCACTATGTAAACCATTAAGGGGAGAGCTTAAAAGCAGGATTAATGAGCTTAAAGAATGGATTGGTGATAGAGTACTTAAATCACTTGGATGGGAAATCTAGTGAAGTATCTACTCATAGTTTCAAGAATACTGAATGGAGATTTTTCAAAGCTTATTTTAAAATTGATTAATGAATGTGAGCTTAAAATATATCTTGTAGGGGATGGAGTATACAATATTAAGATGGTTAGAATACCCTTCTTCACTGCGTGTAGAAATGATTTAGAGATGAGAGGAGTTAAGGCTGATGGATTGTCAAGTGAGGAGTTCTACGATAGGTTAGTTTGGGACTTAATGGAGTGGTGTGATAAAGTTGTCTTTATCTAGACAGCTAATAATACTACTTTCAGCCTCCCCTGAAAGCCAAAATGCCTCTATTGCTCTTAAATTAGCTAATAAAGTTGTAGATAAGGGATACCTAGTGAGAATTTTCCTTTACAGCGAGGCTGTAGGTATTTCTAGAGTAAATGATCCTAGATTTAAAGATCTTCTAGAGAAGCTTATTAGTAGAGGAGTTGAAGTAGGGGTTTGTGCTCAATGTGCTATTGCTAGAGGATACATAGATAGTAATCTTAGAGCTAGAGAGATTAACGAGAAGGTAGCTATAATTGGATTTAGTGACTTAGCTGCATGGTTGAAATCTTCAAATAAGGTGTTAAGTATTGGTTAAAATACTTATAGTTATTTCTAAACCACCATCAAGTAGGGTAGTAGATGGATTCTATATTACACTTGGAATCGTAGGTGAGGTGGAGGTAAACATAATTTTAATCGATGATGGAGTGTATTGTGCTATTAGAGGTCAGAAAGGATTAAATATGCCTTCAGTTGAGGACTGTATTTACAGTCTATATCCTGAAGCTAGAGTTTACGCTTATAAATCATCATTAGTAAGTAGAGGTGTAGAACCGATTGAAATAGTGGAGATAGTTAAGACTATAGATGAGGATGAAGCCTTAAAACTTATTAGAAGCTCAGAGGTAATAATCAATATTTAACCTATAGAACTCATTGCAAAACTTCAGAATTTAAGTATGTTAACAATCTTTTTACAATACTATTCTCATGTAGAATTAAACCAGTTAAACCTTGGTAGTAGAGTTTTGCAATGACTTCTATAAACACTCTTTATTTCTTGTTAATGTATTTATTAACCGCTAAAATACATGATATAGATGAAGCATCTTATTTAGCTTAATTCTACAGTTCTCAACAGACTCATGGAATTGTTAAGCAGGAACCCTGATGGAGTTTAGCTTGATTAACTGGTAAAATATTGAATGGTATGGTTTCAAACTGTAACAAAAAGTTTATTTATAGGTAGCTTTTGTAACTTGTGGTGACAATATGTCTAAGGTATTAATTGAAGTTATAGGTGTTGAGCCGCCCTGTATGAAGTGTAAGACAGTATTAAAAACTGTAAATGATGTTGTGGAGAAGCTTGGCTTGAAGGATAGAGTTGAAGTTATTAAAAAGAATATAATGTCTGATGAAATTGTAGATAAGTATGGTGTTTTAATATCTCCATCTATAGCTGTAAATGGAGATGTGAAAATTAAGGGTAAGGTTCCATCTCCAAGTGAAGTTGAAAGCCTATTAAAGTCTATTTTAGGATGATTATAGAATGGATTTAGTTGAAGTAGTGCTTGGAGGCTTAGAAGCTCTTATAGACTATATTGCATACCATGTATTAACGTGTCTAATACCTGCATTTCTTTTAGCAGGTGCTATTGTAAGCTTCCTTTCAAGAGATGTTATTATAAGATATCTCGGTGTTGAGAGTAGGAAATATATATCTTTTCCATTAGCCTCAGTTACAGGTACATTCATAGCTGCATGTTCATGTACTGTTATACCTATTGTTTCAGGACTTTATAAGAAGGGAAGCAGTATTGGTCCAGCATTCATTATCCTATGGGTTACACCAGCAGCAAATATACTAGCATTAACATATACTGGTGCAATTCTAGGTTTAGATATGGCTATTATGCGATTCATATCTGCAATCTTAACAGCAGCCATAGTTGGATTAACTATGGTTTCAATATTTAGAAGAGAAGAGTTAACTAGAAGCAGTAAGACATCCTCACTGGTAGTTAAGAGTAAAGTAATAGAGTCTAGAAGTCTCATCCTCATAATTCTACTAGCAATAACTCTTTTGGCTCCAAACTATCTTGGGGGATTATCCATACATAAACTTCTTCCAGAAAGCATTTATTTAGGTAATCCGTACATCTTCAAGATTGAAGTATTCCTAATCCTACTTATAGCTACACTAATCTATGCATATAAGTTGTTTAGTAGGGATGAAATATATTCCTGGCTTCATGAGAGTCTATGGTTTGTAAAAATGATATTTCCACTATTACTAGTAGGTGTATTTATAGTTGGTGTTATAGGTAAGCTACTGCCTAGAGAGGTTATTGAGTCTTATTTAGGTGGCTCATCAATACTTTCATGTTTCCTAGCTACGTTGATCGGTGCATTATCCTACTTCGCCACTATGACTGAAGCTCCATTTGTAAAGATGCTTACAAGTTTAGGTATGGGGAGGGGTCCAGCTCTAGGTCTACTATTAGCAGGACCTGGAGAAAGCCTACCAAACTGGCTTGCAATAGTTAAAGTATTTGGGTTAAGAAGGGCTACAGTATACGTATTAGTAACAATAGCTATCTCAACAGCAACTGCATACATAGCTGGAAACACTATTTGGAGATAAATTAAATAAATTTTTATTTAATGTTGTAACTAGCGTAGATTCTTCTATGGCAGAGGTATTGAGCATTCCAGAAAGGATTATAGCCTCATCCAAAATACTATCCCTACTTGTTTCCTTCATAATTACCTCCGGAGTATCTATTCAATTCTTGAAGCTGCATATACTTCCATTGATTAGCATAATGGTTTATGTGTAATAATAGGATTTAGAGAGTTAATACTTATTAGAATGATAATGAAGCAAATAATGTATGAATTGCTTTGAACTTTCATTCTCTATAATATGCTTTCTACTGGCTTTAGCTTTTCAAGAGAATCTGTTTGGTTGTAAGCTTTCTTAATGGTTTTAACTATACATGATGAATATGAAATTAGATAATCCTCCTCTATAGCTATTATTGGCATCCCTCAAGCAGTCAATTCCAGTATTTTTACAGGATCTTTCAGAAGATTTTACAATCAGGAAAATGAAGAGTCTTTTTAATAAGCTCAATTAAATCGCTATGTTTACTAACTTTACTTTATCCATGTTAGATGAAGTTGCAGTTTGTAACATAATGTTTATTAGTAGGTTTCTTTAAGAATTAGAGACCTTCATGGATAAGGAGGAAAAATTACCGGTATTAACTAGGTTTCTTACCCTCTGGATTTTCTTAGCTATGATGCTCGGTATTGGTTTAGGATATGTTTTCCCTGAGGTTGCTAGTATTATTGGCTCTTTAAGTATTGGTACAACATCCATTCCTATAGCTATTGGTCTTATATGGATGATGTATCCACCTCTTGCAAAGGTTAGGTATGAAGAGCTTAGAAAGATTATTACTGCAGGTGGATCTAGAGCAATGATTTCCCTATCTATTGTTCAAAACTGGGTAATTGGACCTTTTCTAATGTTTTTACTTGCTTGGATGTTTCTAGCTGATTATCCAGGCTTTAGGACTGGGGTGATACTTATAGGTTTAGCTAGGTGTATAGCTATGGTGATTGTATGGAATAGTCTTGCTGATGGAGATAATGAATGGGCAGCAATACTTGTAGCTTTAAACTCTATTTTCCAGATAGCTACATATTCTGTTTTAGCCTACTTCTTTATAACCATACTTAGCTCACAGCTTTCAGGTGAAGAGTTTGTTATTCAAGTTTCAGTATTGAATGTAGCTCAATCAGTAGCTATTTACTTAGGAGTACCGTTTTTCGGAGGGATGTTAACTAGATTCTATCTTATTAGAAGGATGGGGAGAGTATGGTATGATGAGAAGTTTATGCTTAAGCTAAGCCCAACTTCCCTCTTTGCTCTTTTATTTACAATAATAATAATGTTTTCTCTTAAAGGTGAATATATAGTTACACTACCTCTTGATGTGGTTAGGGTTGCTACTCCATTACTACTATACTTCGTTATAATGTTCTTAGTATCATTCATTTTAGGATATTGCTTCAAACTTGACTATCAAAGAACTGCAACGCTTGCATTTACAGCTGCAAGTAATAACTTTGAACTAGCTATAGCTGTTGCTGTTTCAATATTTGGATTAGCATCTAAGGAGGCATTCGCTACGGTTATAGGACCATTAATAGAAGTTCCAGTAATGATAAGCCTGGTAAATCTAGCTTTTTGGTTAAGGAGGAAGCTATATAAAGCATAATTAAACCGTAAAGAATCAGTACTAATATCTCATAGCTACCTAGCTGATTTGCTATTTATAGGTAGCTATGTAGATTTAATATGGCTTGCCTCCTTCTGTTTTCTTAGGTTATACCTATCCAGAATCTAGAGTATGTTTGAGGTCTAATTTATTTAGAGAAATTATTTTAAAATATTTAAGTTTCATATTTCATATGCATTATTATGCATGTAAATGTTATTATTGCCTTCAACCTTCATATCCTAAAATCTTTTATCACCATCATTCTCCATAGCTTTTCACATCATATATTCTCCCCATAGGGTTTATCGATATGTTTGCTTCCATAATCACTCCTTAATCTGTTTTGAGGTATCCATGTTTTAGGCTTATAATTAAGTCTATCATAAACTCATTAAAGATATTTGAGTTATGAATGTTTCCTAAGGCTTATAGTTGGATTGTAGTGAATTTCTATTAACGATTACATAGGCCTTTACACCATTCTTATGCTTGAATACATCATAATTATCATTTCATTACTTTACTCTCCTAAGCCTTCTCCGCAGCTATATAAGAGCTACACTTATAAGACATACTCCTCCAATTACAGTCAATATTAACAACGTGTAAAATAAGTTAATTCTTAACCTATCACTAACATAAGCTTCCTATTCCTAGCAGATCTTAGAGGAAGCGGAAACCTAATTAACTTCACTCAAAATCACTAAGCTCATGAAGCTCCATAAACCATTAGAAAATAAGGCTTAACATTCTGAATCTACCTCATGGATTTCATAATTTAATAATGTTGGTAACTAAAGTTTAAGTGGGGCTGTATTATTTACTGAAGAGGCAAGAAATACTAATTCTACTTTAGATTTAGTTTATTGTTATGATAGTATTGTATTAGCTGTATTATTCTCTATTAGGCTAATAATTGCTGTTACTATTGAGTAGTACTCTCTAATTTATTGCTTCCAACTATGAATGTATCCTCTCGTTTTACAGTTCCTAGGCCTTTAATCATGAGTGGAGTGTGAACCATTGCTAAGGCCATGTTTTCCATGATGATTAATCCTCTGTGCTGTGGAATTATGGTTGTTATTGGGTCTTCCTCAACCAGTAATCCTATACCGTGAGTGTATCCTATAAGTCTATAGTTTATTAAGCCATATTTCTCATATATTTTATCAAGAGATTTCTGGACATTTATGAATGTAGTGTTTATTTTTGACATTTCTACAGCTACACTATATGCTTCATCAATGCATTTAATAGCTTTTTCAGCTAGTTCATTAGGTTTTCCATTAAATATGCTACGTGAAGTATTTGCATAGTAGTTATTATAGTCAGCAGCAACAACGATGGTTACAAATACATTATCTTTAACTATAATGTCCTTAAACGGCTCTGCATGAACTCTCGGATGAGGACCTATATTAACATATACTTTAGGCTCCTCACATCCAATTCTTATAAGCTCAGTTAGTATTGTGGATGCAATTTCAGTTTCGGAAGCTCCATTCTTTACAATGTCTAAACCAGCTTTTAAACCCTTGGCAGCTTTTTTCCCTGCTTGCTTAATATTCTCAATTTCATAGTTGTCTTTAATCATTCTAAGCTTCATAGTGAGTGGATGTACATCTTTAATCTGAACATTTGGATTTATCTTTTTAAACATTTCATAGAAAAGAATGTATGCATCTCTCTCAACCGTAAACTCTAAGCCAACAGTTTTAGCTTTAAACTCCTTAATTGAGGATGAAATCATAGCCATTAATCTACTAACCTCGTCAAACTCTCTAACATCTCTAATCCACGATTTCTCCATGAAGAGTTCAGATTCACCCCTAACCACAAATACTCTTACATCTCCTTCAGCTGGAATAATCAATGCAGGTCTAAGCCATCTTACACCGGTAAAATAGGTAAATGTTGATAATGCTCTAATAACAGCAATATCAATACCCTCTTTACGTAAACCCTCCTGAAACAACTTAGTTCTTCTAACTAAAACATCTCTAAGCATAAGATTTAGCTTAACCTCATCTTAAATACTTTATGCTATAACGCTTTAGATAGCTTGCCAAGTTAAATCTTAGATTAACATAATTTTAGATTATTGCCTACTAAATTATTCAAAATACCATAGTGGTTTTAATCCTCATTCTGAGGTAAATGCAATGAGTTTCTAAGCATTAAGTAATCATAGAATACAAATCTACAATTAGAACATGAATACTTAAAATCTTGGTTCGGTATGCTACTCTATGAGTTATAATAGTTTTACTAGTTCCCTTATCTTTAATGTTTTCTCTTCACCTGAACTATTTCTTAACGTTATGGAGTTATTCATTATTGAGCTTACTATATATGCCTTACTATTGATTATTAAGCGATTTCCAGATTTTAAATTTATAATTCTTACTGATATGTATGGTTTTCCTCTTCTACGTCCTTCTCTATTTCTGTACTGCTTCTCATATGATCTAACTGTTTTAACTATCCATTTTTTACGTATTTCATCAACTATTTGTTGGGCTGTATGTACATTAAGTACTTTTATATCGTATCCTTTATTAAGCTCATTGATTTCAAGTATATTATCTTGAAATGCATGTATTAATGTATTCTTAAATTCTTTAATTTCGTCATCGTAATTGAAGGCTCTGACTTGAACTACTGCTTCATAGCTTCTAGAACTTCGCTTTAAACATGAAGAGCAAATATCCTTTATCCATTCTATATTCACTCTTAATATTTTACTAATTAAATTATTGCTAATTAATGCTCTAACTTCAACTTCTAATACTGAACTATATGTTTCTAGTGGTTTTAAAGATATATCTACTATTTCAATTCCTAACATTGACTTAATGTTTTTAGTTAAAATATTATTCATTAGATTATGAATCTCCACTATGTTATCAGCTTTAACCCATTTATTACCAGCTTTAATAGAGCTACATTTACGGCATACATGTACTACTATTTTCTTTCTAACTTCAAATAAATCATGAGTTTCTAATAAGCATTTTAAACATAGATTATTAAATAATGGTGTATTTACAGATTCCTCAACACCGCATTCAACACAAAATCTACCCATAGCTATACTAATCATCTAAAAATAAATATTTATGTATGATGCTGAGACCCTAGCTTAAGAAGAAAGCTACAATATGCTAAGTTACTGCGTTCTAATATTGTTTGAGTTATTGATGTAGTCTTCATGCTACTTGGTGATGAGTAACCTAGAATTTATATATGTTCCGTATTTAAATTAATTTAAGAACATTTAACAATGAAGTTATAAGGAAAGGTATGGAAGAACTTAATAAGTAGCATATAGTTAAACTGTATTAAGTAGAGTTGTGGCTTCAGTTTATTTTTAAGACTAATACTCCATTTTCCCCATCACTAGTATTTGTATAGATTATTCTCCTACTGTTAGAATGTTGGTGTTGATGGTTTTGAATGCTTAGAAGTAAGTAGATTCCTAGTTATATTCTTAAGCTTATTGAGATGAATTACTGTAAGACTATGTGATCCTAGTATATCGTCAAGATTGCTGGGAACTATTCTAGATATTTTAAAGTATTTTCTAGTGATTATGTAGTATTGAGATTATTGTTTTTCATGTATGATTTCTCCAGTTTCAGGTAGTGGTTTATAGCCCTTTATTTCTTTTATTAACTTATAGGTTTCTTCAGTTTTAAGTAGGTTTATGAATTTATTAACTGTTTCTTTTCTAAGTCTATCTTTCCTAATTAGGAAGTCAACTATTTCCTCTGTTAACGGTATGAAATCTAGATTGTACATTTCAGCAGCTATTTCAACAGTAATACCTGTATCTGCTCTACCTTGAGCTACTGCTGCTGCAACTGCTGTATGAGTTTTAACCTCGTATGTGTATCCTCTAATTCTGCTTGTTAACTCTTTAAAGTTTACATTTATATTGCTAGCTAATTTTTTAAGTTCAATATCTATATAGGTTCTTATTCCGGATCCTTTAACTCTATTAACTATTGATACATCATTTCTAGCTAGATCCCTAAATTCTACTATTCCTTTAGGGTTTCCTCTAGGAACTATGAATCCTATTCTTCTAGCATATCCTCTTACAAGGACAGCTACATCTTTGGCTTTAAGTTTTTCTAGGTATGGTGTATTATATTCTCCTGTTTCCTCATGTAGTAAATGGGTTGGAGCTATATCTGCTTCCCCATTGATTACTGCATACCATCCTCTAAGAGAGCCTGTAGGTATTATTTTACATTCATCTATTAACCCCCAATATCCTAGAATTCTACTTAAAGCTATATCGTGACTACCTATGAAGACCAGTTGAGCAATTCTTAGCTTACTACTAAATAAGTGGATATCAACAAGCTCATACTCTTCCAGTATCTCCTTATTCTCAGGTACATGTAAATAGCCGTCAGCATAGCTTAGAGCTGAGACGGATCCTGAACTTAAAGATAATGGGTAGCAGAGTAATTCCTGCGTGGATTTAATAATACTTACCGGTATTAGCCATGCTTTCCCACCTCCAACTCTAAGTCTATATGGTATCTTAGCCTTAACTGTTTCCTCACTAGCTAGTCTTAATCCTTGAAGCTTAGCTATTATTGGCTTAACCACTTTATGGAATACCATTGTACATGACATGGGAAATCCGGGCATACCTATTAATAGCTTCCCTTTAGCCACTGCTATAACTGTAGGTTTTCCAGGCTTAACTTTAAGACCGTGAATGATAACTCCGGGCTCTCCAATATCGTCAAATACTCTATATATTAAATCCCCTAAGCCAGCTGATGTTCCTCCTGAAGTTATTACTACATCACTATACTTCAGGATTTCCTCTATCTTCCTTCTTACTTCCCCATAGTTATCTGGCAGATGGCCAGCATACCTTACTTCTACTCCAAGTTCTTTAAGAGAGGATAGGAGGATATAACTGTTAACGTCATATACTTGGCCTAAAGATGTTTTTAATCCAGGCTTTACAACTTCACTACCTGTAGAGAATATAGCTACCTTAACTTTACGGTAAACCTTAATACTACCAATACCTAGAGAAGCAATTAAACCTATATCATGAGGCTTAAGGAGAATTCCTTTTCTAAGAATTAAGTCACCCATAGAGATATCCGAAGCTGTAGTTGCAATATTCTCTCCCGGATATACTGCTCTATATACTAGAATTTCTCCATCAATTCTCTGAGTATACTCCTCCATAACTACTGAGTTTGCTCCCCTAGGAATAATAGCTCCTGTAGCTACTTCTATTGCCTCTCCACTATTCACTTCCCCTCCTGCAGCTTCCCCTACACCTATCACTCCAGTAACTCTTAATCTTACCGGATGCTCCTCATCAACTCCATAAGTATCCTCAGCTCTAACAGCATAACCATCAACTTCAGCTCTATCAAATGAGGGATAATCTATAGGAGCGTAAATATCCTCAGCTAAAATTCTACCTAAAGCATTTTCAAGATCAACATCCTCAATACCTAGAGGCTTCAAGCATAAATGTTTTACTAATTCCCCCTCAACTTCCCCAATACTTGTTAATACATGGAAGAGCTTTCTTTCACTAGATGAATTTAACATATGTTGCTATGATTTTCTAGTCTTAAATACTTTATTACCTATATCAAGATTTCTACCATTCAATCCATCACTGCTTCTAACAGTAAGACTAACTAACTAAAAGTTTTCTTTTAATTTTTAGTTTAAATTTATGCTCGGAGAAATAACTTATGGAAAATAAGTTATTACTTCCATTAAGAAGTTAGGGGAGGGGAAATGATAAGTGATGATTCGCCTGTAATAGCATGTAGTAATGGATCATCAATGACACTTCAAAACCTAAACTTCCTACTTAGAAATGCTTTTAAAACGTTTTCTAGGAAAACGGTAAATATTATAGTTTACATCCACATGTATTAAGGAAATGGTTTAAAACACAATTAATAGCCTCAGGAGTTCCAGGCCCTATAGCTGACCGTTTATGTGTTGATCCTTCAACGCAACTATAGTCATTATAGATTATTAGAGGATAAAATATTGAGATTCATAATAATATGAAGTGTAAAACTTTAAAGTAAATCCATTACTAATACTAACTATGTAACTCTTATGGTTGCGGAGATGTAGAATATTGAAGTTTAAAGTAGTAAACTGAATTAGGATGGGACGTGGCAACTTAAGAAGTTATATAAATTCTGTTATTACTGTTTATGCTAGTATTAGGGGTTGGTGGGATTTTGGAGTTTTGAGAGGAATAAGGTTCCGTTAGAGGTTAAGATTCCAGTATAGCTTTCTATCACTTGCAATAATTACACTATTCCTATAATAAACGTCATTTGCCCTTCACCCTCTTGAGAACTTCCCTTCTTCGCGATCTAACGGTAGCTTCCCTATTAAGAAGCCCTGAGAAAATCTAAAGTTGACAGGACATATTCAAAGGCTTTGTTAACTTAAGCATGTTTTATCACCTCTATTTTGGTATTGTATCTTCTATGAATTCTTAGCTTTTATTTTCCTGTTAATCCATGTTTGTTTAGTATGTATGCTATTGACTTCATAAGCATTAATGCATGCTCATTACCGCATTTATCCTCATGCACGGTATATAGTTATCGAATAGTTTAGTTCTATCCTTAACTGTATTATTCTCTCCATTAATTCTAACCTCTAAACTATACAATTCATGTTTTAATTTTGAACTCGTCTGAAAACTCCTTAGTCGCTCTTGAGGCTTTAGTAGGTTAAGACGACTAGTCGATTGAGTATTGAGAATTTTCAGATGAGTTCATAATAAAATTTAACGTTTATAGCTTAACATGTAGTAGATGGGTTGATGCGGCTTGATGAATACCCATAATTAAACCGTAAAGTAGAAGTTATATAAATTACTAATACTTAACCAAAATCTATCTTTTATATATTTAAACTAAGTATCTATCTCTCTAAACTTTCCATTAAGTAAGCCATTAGGATGAGGATAAACATTATTGTTAAGTTTCCGTAGAGTCTAAATAATTCTTATCATAAAGTTAAGAATATACATAACTTAGCATATAGAGTAACAGCATCCTGAATGATGGAAATATATAAGACCATAGATAATCAATATAAATATTCCTCAATAAACTTAACTATAATAAGAGCAACTCTTAAATAAGGTTGGATTTCAAGAAGGTCTTAGAATAGTAAAGCTTTTAAGATGTTCTGTATTGGTTTATTATGTCTATTGGTAGGCAGCTTCTTGAAGAGTTGAAGAGGGATGAGGGGATTCGTGTAGAGCTTTCAAGAGAGCTTATTCCCGAAATTATTAGGGATAGGAACTTAAGAAGAATAATACTAATAGCTTTATCTAGGGAGATGGTGACGAAAGATGATGTAAAGGAGCTGAAAGAATATATCGATAAGAGGATTGGCGAGGTAAGTAAGAGGATTGATGAGGTAAATAGAAGGATTGATTATATGCTTAACGAGGTGGATAGGAGAATTGATGGCGTGCTTAAATGGATTATTGGATTAATAGTTGGTATGTGGGCGACGGTTATGGCTACCCTAATAACTATACTTCTAAAGCTTACAGGAGCATTCTAAAACCATACCAATCCATTCCAGCTCGCATGTATACATATCTTAAGCTTATATATTGAAATTCCATAGTCTACCATAATTAGAGCATGTTAGCCGTATGGATTATACTATTTTAACTAAGCTGGTTTAGAAGATAACTAACCGTAAACTCTAGGAATAGGGGAAGCATACACCATACAATGTAAAAGCTATAAAGAATGGAGTCGGCAATAGAGGATTTAATGCATTGCTCGACATTCAGAAAGCAATATAATGTGTGAAGGATAGAAGTAATGTTAAACCATATAGCCACGTGTTAATAAAGGATAGGTTATGAAAGCTTAATATTTTAAGATTACATCAGAATTGATTATTAATTTATAGTGTTTCTACAAGTCATATTGATTGAAAACTTTATATTATGGGAGTAGCTAAAGCTTTGTAGTTAGGAAGAAGATTTCGGTTAAGGGTCCTAAGGTTCAGGAAGTTGTTACTGACTATTTCCATACTATGAGGCTTTAAGATTGATTGGATTTCAAGCTAGGAATCTAGGTAAAGATGTTAAAGTTCTTGTTAAGGGGGAGGATAGTTAAAAGATTTATAGAGTTCATGGGCGTGTCCAAAAATTGCCTACCTCCATGGAAAGCCACATCTTCTTCCATGCCTTAGGATGGATTAGAGGACTTAGGACTGAAATGTGGGGCCTCAGGTTTGATGGGGCTAAAGGAATTTTTAGACACGCCCTAGAGTTCATAAAGGAAAACTATCCAAAACATGCTATAGTTGAGGGAATGGATGTCTACGACTATAACGATAAAGTTATGGATATGGATGGATACCATAGAAGCCTAGCAGTAGAGTAACTAGCAAAAATAGTGGATGCAGGATTAGGCTTAACAAGGGGCAGGGAAAGATTATTGAGAAGCAGATTTAATGCTTGAAAGGCAAGATATGATCTTGATTGAGATAAGAAAGCTTAGAGGGATTTGAAGGCTCTTATTGATGAGAGGTTTAAGAAGATTGAAGGGAAATTGAAAGGATAAAAGAGAAAGTAGGACTTACATGGTATGGAGCTTAATATATGAGTATGATAATTGGAGAAATACGTAATAATACTTACTGATGAGCTGAATGTTAAAAGCTATAAGATACTAAAAGCTATATAATTGTAGAGTTAAGATTGATGGAGAGTTGCGTATGTTAAACTAGGATGTTGATAACTACATACCATGTTAGGATGAATGTGATGGATTCATGATAACCACTAAAGTCAATAGCATACACTAAATGAATAAATGGAGATTCAGAAATGCCTAAGTTTATATGGCCATTTATCCTAGAGTTAAAACCGTAGGCTTTCTTGTCGGGTTTCATTGTAAGATTAGTTTACAGTTTATGTAGCCATTCCTCCATCTTCTTCATTTTAGGCTCTACGAAGAATATTTTGATTAGTTGGGATGCTATTTTCAGTTTTGATGAATAGTCTAGGAGATCCTTCCTTCCTGAGATACTGTATTCTTTAAGCATGATCTCAGATATTTCCCACATCTCCTTAACATCATCCATTGTATATTCATCAGGATTCTTACTTAGCAGTTGTTTAAGCCTCTCCATAACCTCTCTTGTATAGTATCTTGATGATATATGTGGAAGAGCAGTTCTTAAAACAGTAATTAGTGAAGCTATTTCAGTAGATGTAAGTATACCCTTAAACCCAAGAATCTTAAGAAGAAGCTCATTATAATCATAAAAAGCCCTTTCAAGACTACTAAACCTCGACTCAAGACTACCAATCCTCGATTCTAGGCTGTTTATTCTCAATTCTAAGCTGTTTATTCTCGATTCTAAGCTGCCTATTCTCGATTCAATACTGCCTATTTCAAGCTCAATATTGCCAAGTCTTTTCGCTAGCCAATATCCAAGACTAAATGTTGAGGAGGCTACTGATACTATTACCGCTACTACACTGAAAACCTCATACAAATCCATCTGGAGTCTAATAGAAATAACCTATAAACTTATAAGTTTTTAGGTTATGTCTACTATATATTTACAATTAATCCTTATTTCTATGCTAGCTTATGGTTTAACTTTTAAATTATTACTTGGTCATCTTATGTTTACATTTAAATTATGCCTTAAAATTATCTATATGAGCTGAATACTTTGAAGTACTCTAACCTTGACTAGGGCTTAAATACTAGTATGCTTTCGCAATCATTTCCAGTATTTTCTGTGTTTCTATAATATCCCTTATTGAAACCACACCTACCAACAAGTTTTCATCATTAACTACAATGAGATGTCTTATGTTATGCTGGATCATGAGTAGAGCTGCCTTCGATATTGTATCTGACTGCTTTACAGTAACAATATTTCCCATTGTCCCCACATCCTCAACCTTTATTTTCTGAGGTTCTTTATGTATGCTAAATGCCTTAACAAAATCTCTTTCAGAAACCACCCCCAATACATTTCGCTGATTCTCAGGGTTGACTATTGGCAGTATTCCAATATTCTCCCTAACCATTATTTGAGCAGCTTCATGTAGAGATGTTCCATATTTAACTGTAACTGGTGGTTTTGATAATATGTCCTTAATCAACATTGAACCCACACATATTAAATAGCTCCAACAATTTAAGTTTTTGCTCAATCTGAAAGCTTTACAGACTTAATCGTGTTTATTACTCTTTAATACTGTTTCTATAAGTTCCTATCATTCATTTCTAAATATTTTAGGAAGTGATTAGTGTATAATCTATTTCATGAACCATCTAGATAAGCAGCGATTAGAAATATATGGAGAGCTAATATCAGTATACACTTAGCAATGCTATTTTGATTAGTAGACATATAATCATAGGTATGTTAAGCTAAGGCCCAACTACAATACTATAGTAACTCCTGTTAGGAGGCTTGATTATTAAATGATCTCTATTGCTCTCGGGATGATTTATGAAGCCTATATTCACTTCGCCGTTTATGGCCTTAACTCTTATTAGGGAACTCATCTCCAAACTCCATATCTTAAATGTACTATTATGCATGCTATTGTTATGAGTGCTTGTATATTATTGCTATCACCTCATATCTTATTCTTCTGAAGCTTTAAGCCATCCATAGAATCTCTCAACAGCTGATATCATCTTCTATAGATCTCGATATCGTATTGTAGGCTTCTACATTCCTAGGATTTAAGGTATGTTTGCCTTAATATTCTATATGATAGCTTACCTCTTATGGTATCGTATATGGAGTCAGCATACAACTCTCTTGTCTCAAGCCCTTCAATAAATCATCTATCCGTCTTGAGTTATTTCTAGGACCTAATATATGATTAGAGGAATAGAATATACTGGTAGTCGCTAAACTGACTGAATGATTTCATAAAGATGCTCTCTAGACGATCAATGCTTAGCCCACATCTTTCGGGCATTAGACTGGAGTTTGCATATTCCTTTTTGTCTAGTAGCTTTTTCTTCTTATTCTCCAGATCAATTGTTGTAAGGTTATCTTTTCATTGAAGTTTTATTGTGTTTGTTATAATGGCTTTAAGATTGTGCTGAAGATGATCATCGGTAAATTTATGGGGTTAGAGAAGGATTGGATGCAAATAGCCGATGAACATGAATTAGTAAGAAGCTAACTGAGAACTCCAGTAATTAGTTAGTTACTAACTGCTGATAATAGAATGTTGATGACTTGTTTGGAATGAACTCTTGGATGTTAGCCTACCTGATTTAAGTTCACCTTCAGGTAATACTATATGTAGCAGAGTGGTTGGTGGGGATATTATAAGACCTCGTCTGAAAACTTTTATGCATTTGACTAGTCAGTGCTGATCTTTGGATGGATTTTGAGCATGTGTTCATATAGATTCTTAGATTTAACCTTAGCTCCGCATAGACCGCATGTTGACCATCCCATCCTCCCAGCCGGGTTTATGAGCTTGTTTATAAGCTCATCCATGGTTAACCCTTCTTACAGACCAGCTCC
>JAWBQF010000028.1:0-36170 GCA_038845975.1 Methanomethylicia archaeon | reverse complement strand
TACTCATCACAATACCTCATTAATAATTAAACATCATAATATTCCCTTAAATACCTTCACAACTATTACTTCACCCCTAAATACCTAAATAACTCAATAATCTACACTAGCATTAACCCCAGTCCCACCTATACCCCTAGAATGATCCACACTCACCCCTAAACCTATTCACCCACCTACCAAAACATCCAGAAACCCATAACCAAATAATACTCCAACCCCAAACATCTAATATAAAAACTATACTAGAACCTCAACACCCAACAAAACCCCTCAAAACCACAAGATACTACAAACACCAATACCAACATAAAAAGTAACAACAAAACTTATACAACCCCTTAAGTTGCCACATCCTGAACATGATGCTCCATAGAGTTCCATCAGTTAATACAGTTACCTTAGAGTCATACGTAGCCTGATCCTCTTAAGAAAATGGTAGAAATGTAAACGTATTTACAAGATTTGTAATCTTGTATTTACAAATTCATATGTAAGAATTCCCTAATAACAACTTAAGCAGTATACATAATCCTACTCTAAAACTTACACCCATAGCGGTATCATTAACCATAATAATCTTAGCGTTTCCTATCAAATCCAAGTAAGAACCTTAAAGATCTAAACAATGACAGTATAGATATAAATCTACAACAATAAGCTTAAAATATTTGAAGTATCTAGATGAACAAAAATATGTAAGCAATAAACAATAGGAGTAAATGCAGTTTTCTCCCTAACAAAACTAACTGTGCCATCACAATAAATAAGGAAAGAACTCTAAATAAGGCTAAAGTTCACAAGACTATTCATATCTTAGAAAAGGTTATAAGCAGGTTCGTAAAAAGCTAGTACAATAGTTCAAAATATTGCTATTGCTTTGACATACCGGGGTTGTATATGGCGTTATTAGACTTGATTGGAAGAGTATGCATTAAGACAAGAGGAAGAGAAAAGAATAGGAAATGCGTTATAGTTGACGTAGTTGATGATAATTTTGTAATTATAACAGGTCCTAAGGACCTTACAGGTGTGAGAAGAAGAAGGGTAAATATTAAGCACCTTTCAATCACAGAACAAAAGATAAATATAAGTAGAGGGGCGCCTGATAGTGAAGTTCGAAGAGTACTAGCATCTCTTCAGGAATATTCAGTTAAATCTAAGCAGAATACTGCATAACATTTGATTCAGGGACAAGAATGGGTGTTCTAATTAAGGCCGATGAAAGTACTGATATGAAATATGGATGTAGGCCTGAAGAAAGACCTATTAAGGAATACATTCAAAATGGAGTTATTAACCTCGATAAACCTCCAGGACCTACAAGTCATCAAGTAGTAGCATGGGTCAAACGCATGCTATCTCTTAATAAAGCTGGACATGCTGGAACCCTTGATCCTAGAGTTTCAGGCGTATTACCAGTAGCATTAGAAAACGCTGTCAAAGCATTATATGCAATATCTAAAGCTGAAAAGGAATATATCGGTGTTTTAAAACTTCATGATGATGTTGATGAAGAAAAAATAAGAAAGACGATGTCCTATTTTATAGGAGATATATATCAAAGACCACCATTAAGATCTGCTGTAAAAAGAACTTTAAGAATTAAAAAAATATATAATTTAGAAGTATTAGAAGTTGATAATAGAAATGTTCTTTTTCATATAAAATGCGAATCTGGAACATACATAAGAATGCTATGTCATCACATAGGCATACTACTTGGAGTTGGAGGACACATGCAAGAATTAAGAAGAATATCTTCAGGACCATTTAAGGAGGATTCAAGTCTTACAACTCTTCATAAGCTTAAAGATGCCTATGATATGTGGCTTGAAAGTAAGGATGAAACTTTTTTAAGAAAGGTAATACAGCCTATGGAAAGACTTGTTGCAGATACACCTAAAATATTTGTAAGAGATTCGGCTGTTGATGCCATATGTAATGGAGCTAATCTTTACGCTCAAGGAGTTGTAAGACTTGATTCGACGATTAAGAGGGGAAGTTTAGTTGCATTAATGACGTTAAAAAATGAACTTATTGCTTTAGGTACTGCACTTAGGACCAGTTCGGAAATATTTGAGATGGATTATGGAGTAGTTGTGAAAACAATAAGAGTAATCATGAAAAGGAAAGTATATCCTAAAGTATGGTAACGTATTAAGTTAGGTCCACTTAATATTTCATTATTTGTTAACTTTAGATGTTAAGTAAAGATGTTCTTACTATATATTCATATGATTAGTAGTTATGGATTTTAGTAGGAGAATTCACTCATATTGTAAGTTTTATTAGCTTTTTCTAGTGTGATTTAGGGAAATAGTAGAGGATTCGAGTTTATGGACTTAAACATACCTACTAACTATATTCAGTAATTCCTATTAAGTCTCAGTTCAAGGTTTAAGATTGATTCTTTTAATTGTAAAATATTTAAATTTCTTTTATTGTCAATTGTCTTTATGAACTAAGCCATTAACCATAATATTCAATATCTAAATTCGCAAGGCATCTGCATGACAAAAACGGTTAACAATAAAGTTATTAGAAGAAGAATGAAACTCTGCTCTTATGGCAAGACATAAAATATTTTCAAGAGATAAACTATTACAGAATTCTATCCAGGGTAAGATAGAGACAAGTTTTCACAACCAGAAGAATATGAGTTTACGTCTATAAGGGCTGCGTCAAGAAAGGGATTAGAACATCCAAGTGACCTATCAATTTAGCGTTCAAAAATAATCCAATTAATGGAAAGAGCTTAATGAGAATAGGTTTTAAATATCTTTAAGAAATGAACGCCGGGGGTGGGATTTGAACCCACGCACCCAAAGGGCACAGGCTTTCTAGTTTATCTCCAGGCCTGCGCCTTAGTCCACTCGGCCACCCCGGCATATTAGAATATAGAATATTAGAATATAAGTTTAACAGTAAAAATTATTAATGATTATGTTTCACCTATTAATCTTGATATGGCTGGGTATGTTTCAGCTATACGTTCACGAATAAGTATTTGGTAATATTGCCATAGTATACCTACAAGTAGGAGAAGACCAATACCACTACCTATGACTTCAAATAAATCTCCAAGTGCAGCAATAATACCAACCATAAAACCACTAAGAACTGTTAATGGTTTGATGTATTCATTAAGTTTTTCTTTAATGATGGATTCGGAAGATCTAAAACCTGGTATTTGTAACCCTGATTTAATGATTTGTTCAGCTTGATCTCTGGCACTCAACCCGGAAGTTTCAACCCAGGCTATTGCAAACAATACGCATACTGTGCATAGAATTAAAGTGTATACAACCGCATGGATAATCTCTGATGGATTAGCAATTATTTGACTTAAACCTCTTGGAGGGTTAATATAGTAGGCAATACCACCAGTAGGTATAGAGGAGAGCGCTCCCATGGTGCTGTTAAATACTCCTAGAGCGTTTATAAACCAGTTTGTACCATCCGGATTTAGCGTACTTTGAAGAAATCTTGAAAAAAGCATTATATTCGCAAATAAAGCTGATGCAAGTATTACTGGAATGTTTGATACATAAAGGAATTGAAGAGGAATCTTGGCTTTAATTCCACCATACTTAGCATGGGTAATGGGAATTTCAATACGCATACCTTGCAGATATATGATAGCTACTAGTAGGATTATCATGGTAAGGAATCCAAGAAGACCGGGAATATTTCCATGTGGTCTTATAATAGCTTCAATCACTGGTCCACCGGACATGATAATACTTATAGCATTTGGTATTACTCCAAGATATTCGATATATCCATTACTCCTTCCAAGGGAAATCGGAGCGATAGTATATCTAATAATTTGCTGAGCAACACCAGCAGCTATAAAAAGACTTATACCACTACCGAGACCCCATCCTTTCTGTATAAGCTCATCCATTAACATTATCAGTATACTTGCTACTGCAAGTTGAAAAAGTACAATTAAAGATAGATTAGGGCTTAATTGACCATACATACCACTAAATGCATAAGCTGAGGCTTCAACTAGTATCATTATAAATGTAAGAAGTTTTTGTGACGACGTAAATATAGCTCTATCTCTGGGCTTACTTAGATCTAACTTTATTATTTTCGATCCTACAAGAAGCTGCATTATTAGACCTGCAGTTACTATTGGTCCTATTCCAAGTTCAAGGAGGGTACCGTGTCTAGAGGCAAATATTATGCGGTAAAAGGCAGCTGTAGGTTCTTCAGTAACTACTGAGACCCCGTAGAGTGGTACTTGCCCCATAATCAAATATATTGTTAATACAATCGCAGTCCAGATAAATTTATCTCTTAAAGAAACCCTCTTTTCAGGCTTCTGGATGACTGGCAATATATTACTTATACGTTCAAGAAGATCAAGCATTCTACTCAAACATTACACCATAGTTACTTTTTCATAATTAAAACTTCACCACCAGATTTAACTATTTTTTCTTGAGCTTTTTTAGTAGCTTCTTTAACCTTTACAATCATTGGCCTTGTTATTCGACCTGAACCTAAAAGCTTATCATAACCCAATGACTCTAAATCAATGATTACCTTATTATCAGTAAATTTTATTCCTCTATCAGATAATAGAGATTCAAGATCACCTATATTTATTACATTTTTAGCATATACTGTTGATTTAGGCTTAATAAATCCTTTCTTACCAAAATAGTTCTTTGCATATTTAACTGTATAGCTCCATTTATGTTTATGCATACCTGCATGACCAAAACCACCTCTACTACCTGATTTTCTATGTTGCCCTACACGACCCCATCCATGAGTTCTTGAGCCTCTAAGCTTTCTTGCTTTCCGCCTTCTCCTTACAACCATAAAGACACCAGAATTAGTGCTTGAATACTATAAGAAATTTAAATTTTTCGATAAAATTAACAGGCTTGCAACTTTATGTACTGTATTTAACCTCTTAAATTTATGGCAAATAGCAGAATCTGAGTACTTTTCTATGTAGGAATCCTGCTTCCTTTAATATATAAAAAAGTGAAAATTGGGATAATGAAATCTAAAATAGGATTTAATTTAAAGTTGAAAGAAGTTTGAACATGCTTGGCAGATGTGCCATAGCATTACATTGCTAATACTAATGATTACACTCATATTCCTAACATATAAAGATCCAGAATATTTAGGTTTTATATTTTATGTGGTTTGTTGTTAGGTATTATTTTTGTCTTTATACTAACAACATAGAAGTAACATATCTTAATCATAACAAATAGGAAAGCAGAAACCTAATCAATTCGCTACCAAAACTACAAGCCACCATAAACATAAAACACAAGACTTAAATATCTTGAAAATACCTCATAAGTAAATTTAAAAGAGAGCTTAAATCAGTATTGTAATAAAGTGGGAGTTATGTTCATTTTGCTATCTTCTAGTAACGGTAAAATAACTATACCAATAAGAGAACTAAATATTGACGATGGTTGCTTTTTAGTGTATAAACATGGTAAGAAGTTAATGCTGAAAAGAATAGGAGATTTAAATGATGTTGTCGTGTATGTTAGAGTTCAAGTAAACAATGTTCCAGGTATTAAAGCGAATGTTATGCTAAAGCTAGCTGAGTATAGCGAACTTAAAACAGCTAAATTTGAAGAAAAAGGAGAAGAGATAATTATTCATTTGGTAGTTAAAGTGATAGATAATAATTTTTTTAGAAAAATATCTGATGATCTTAGAGAAACGTTGCATGTCAAAAAGTGTGATATAAGTATTTTAAATCATTCTCTTGATTAAACTATTAATAGCTTCACCACGATATCCTAATTCACCACCATTTCCGTAATGCCTCTTTATTGATTTTTTATATCCTCCACTTGGTGGATGAAGCCGAAAAACAGGTTTTAATTTAGGTATTTCCTTTAATTTAATCTCATTATTTACAATAGCTTTTGCAAGCTCATCTATTGATGTATATTTTGTATATTTCCTAACATGCTCATCTGTAAGTTTTTCGTTACCAATTAAATAACACCTCTTCTTAAGTACTAATGATAAGACATCAGCTGATAATTCACCCCACGTAATGCAATTTGACGCCTTCTTTAACATTCCTTGAATTGATTGAGTACATTCTACTATAACCATATGATGGGGCTTATGTAATTTTAGTAATGAAAGGGTAGTTTTAACATCAGGATGTAAACCCGATGTCCCTCTTAACCTAATTACAGCAAATATTCTAGACATTTTTATCTCACCCAATCTTTAGGCAGTTTTAAGCCGTAAGTTTTTTTAAGGGCTTCAAATGTTGCTAGAGCAAAGTTCATCGTTGTTCTAGTTTCTCCTTTAGTATATGAGTAAATATCTTCTATCCCTACAAGATTAAGCAATGTTTTCGCTACTTCTCCGGTTACTAGACCAGTACCTTTAGGTGCAGGAAGAAGCATTATTTCAACAGATCCAGCTTTACCTATCACTTTAAAGGGTATACTATGAAGAGATTCGCAAAGACATTCCCAACTACCACATCCTCTCCTTACAGGAATTACATTAAGTTTTGCATCAAGAGTTGCCTTTTCAATTGCAAAATGTATTTGTTTGGATTTTCCAACGCCTATACCTATATATCCATCACTATTACCAACTGCAACCATGACCTTAAATCTACTAGTTTCACCAGCATCAGTTTGTCTTTGAACAAGATTTACAGCGATTATTTCACTCTTTAAATTTGGTAGTAATAGGTCAATTATTTCGACTTCTTTAATAGGTAAATTATTCTCAAAAATTTGATTAATTGATGTTATCTTACCCTCCTTAACTAGTTTTCCAGCTCTTGTTCGCGGAATCCATTCTTCAAGATTTTTAGCTAGCGACATATTTTTACCTACCATACGATTTTAATATTTTTAATTTAATTTCATCAAAATGAAGTGGAAGATCTATAGGAGATAAATTGTTTGAAATATATCTTGAAAATTGTCTTTGATATTGAATTGGATTTTCTACCTGTAATTTTTCTGCATATTTAGCAATATGAAGACCTCTAATTCTTTCCGTTGATGGAAACATCTCATCACTACATGGTATATTTAATCCGGCATCGATAGCTCCCTTTACAGCAGCAAAAATTCTCGATCCTCTTGTTACTGTATATCTGCCTATGTATAGTACAGCTTCCTTTACATTTCTCCTAATAGCCTCTAGTCCAGCTATTAAACCAACAAGATATGCTGCTGGGACATTTCCAGTATGATATTTCCAGCCGAATTTTCTAACTAGGAGTCTAGATGATGATGATGAGAGAGTTACATCACCGCCGATCTTCGGCATTATTATCTGAACAAGAATTCCATTAAGAGATGGACGGGGAGTGAACATAATCTTACCTGATTTCAATATTTCTTTTCTAAGTCTATAATCTGTCTTTCCATTTCTATGTCTCCTAAATTTTACTTTATATCTTGGGCCTCTAGCCATATTACTACCTCCTTTTTAGTCCCTTATCTTCAATATATGCTTTTATTTGAGATTTTGATTTGAAGAAACCACCTTTAACCATTTTATAGAGTGTTCTGTAATCCTTTACAGATATTATTTTTCTGTTTCTAAGTATTTTTAGAAAACTTCTCATAGCTCTGATTTTTGAAACATACTCCCTACTTTTAACATTTTTACGTGATCCTTTCCTACTTCCAAATCCCTTTCTTAATCCTTTCTTACGTTTTAATCTTAATAAGTGTGACCTAAACTTACTAACACCTTTTTCAGGTTTCCTTCTTACTAAGCCCTCATTAATGAGTTTTTTAACATCCTTCCTAGTAACAGCTTCTACTACTCTATCTATTTGCTCAGGATCAATCCAAATTCTTGATTTACCAACTCTTAGTATATCTGATGCAAGTCTTTTTACAAGTTTAACACTCATTATGAACCCACCTTGGAACTTTCAGTATTTACTGAATTAAGGATTCTAATACCTAATTCTTTAGCTTTCGATTCGATCATTGATCTTTTCCTAAATCCTACTGTGTGTGCTATTATTGCTGCTTCCCTTTTAGGATTTATTTTAAGCAATTCCTCCTCATTGTGAACAATTACGGGTCTGAATCCTGATGGATGATAGCCACGAATAATTTTAGGACCTCTATAACCTACTTTAACACGTATTGGATACCCTTTTTTACATATTCTAATTTTATTTTCATTTCCTCGTGGTCTACGCCAACCATCTGGTAATCTTTTAAGTCTCCACGAGTCCATAACGATGAATTTGGGCCTTTTACTATTTAACTTCTCTCTTAACTTAAAGTATCTCTTAACTGTTTTGCTCCACCATTTCATGAGATTTCACCTTTTGAGTAAAGATATATACCATCTTGGAATACTCTTGGATCAAGTCCTTTAATACGGGCTGTCTGACAAATATTCGCAGCGGTTTGACCTACATTTTCGATATTAATACCAGTTATTATTATTTCATCACCTGAAACAGAGACTGAAACATCACTACCAAATATTTTAGCTTTTCTAATACCTTTTTCTCCCTTAAACGACTTAATCCAAACTTCTCTTAAATCCTCCTTAACCTCTACTGTTATTGGAAAGTGTGAGTATACAATTTTTAGTATATACTTAAACCCTTTAGTTACTCCTCTAATCATGTTTTTAATATGTGCTGCAACAGTTTCTACATTAGCTTTACTAAATTTTTTATAATTAATAGCTTTAATGATAATATGTTTGTTATTGACGAATTCTATTTGAACAGGGCATTTTGAGAAATCTCTACTTATAACTCCTTTAGGGCCTTGCATGATAACCATTTTACCATCTATTTTAACACTTACGTTTTTTGGTATTTCTATTAAAACATGGTGTAGACATCTCTTAATAGGAACTTCATTAGTAGACATAGGCTAGTAGAACACCTCCAAGCTTCTTACGTTTAGCTTCGTTATGAGTCATTATTCCTTGATTTGTTGAAACAATTATAGCACCTAAATCTCTTGATGGAAGGAACCTTTTTTCAAAAATTTCATAATTATCATGCTTTACCGGAAAACGAGGCTTTATTGGGCCACAATTATTTATTCGACCTAAAAGTTGAACTCTGAACTTTCCAGTTCTTCCATCATCTATGTATTCAAATTCACCTATATAGCCTAATTTCTGCATTACTTTAAGTACCTCAGCAATAAGATGAGAAGCTGGTTTAATTATACATTCCTTTAATCCTCTATGTTCAGAGTTTTTAATCATTATGAGGGCATTAGCTAGGGGATCCAGCATCATTTATATTACCTCATGAATACTTTTTAAAACCTATTTTTTCAGCTACCTCTCTAAAACATCTACGACATATTAATAGTCCATATTTTTGTATTATTGCTTCATATGTACCACATCGTCTACACTTCCGGCTCCCTTTACCAAATTCTCTTTTTTTAGGCATTTTATACTTTCCCATATATTACTCACCTATAATTTCAACATTAAATTCTTTTCTAAAAAAATTCATAGCTTCTGTTCTACTAACTAAATGATTCCTTCCAATTTTTGATCGTTTACGTCTTCTTAATTTAACTCTATATCCAGGTCTTGATAGTAATACGCATATATTCATTCCAAAAATTCCCAGCTCAGGATCATACTTTGTACCTGGTATTTGAATATGTTCTCTGATGCCAAATGACATATTACCTCTATCATCAAACCATCCAGCCTTAATTTTATTACCAATAGCTAACAGAGCCTTAGATAAGAAATTCTTTGCTTTTTCCTTTCTTAAAGTCACAATGCATGCTATGTTTTCACCCTTTTTAATTTTAAATTCCTTTATGGTTTTTTTAGCCTTCCTCGGTGCAGGTTTTTGCCCAGTTATCATTTCAAGAACTTGCATAGCTTTATTCAGTTTTTCTCCAGAACTGCCTACCCCAATGTTAACTACAACCTTTTCTATTCTAACTTTTCTCATAAGCCCCTCCATAATTTACACCTATAGCGCTGATATTGTTAATAAGGGTTTTTCAATACCTATTGGAAATACATATTTTAATATTGTCTGGAAAACAGTACCGTCTACTTTTTGAATTGAGGCTATATTAAGGTCTCTTTTCCTTACAGATCTAATTTCAATTAACCTGCCAGTTAAACCTATATTTTTTCCGCCAATAACTATTACTAGTGGATTACTATTAAGCTTTACATAATCTACTATCTTACCATCAGGAATTGATATTTTAACAGTATCAAATCTTGATAAACTAGATAGAGAATTATTTTCAGATTTAAGTTTCACCGCACGTCCATCATGTAGAGTTAACTGAATATTGTTACCACTAACTAATGTCTTATTTTCAATTCTACAAAGCTTGTATGAAGTTTCATTTTCAGGGATCTCTATTAAACTTATGATTTTACTTTGATTAGGGATTACTCTATAGTTCTTATTTAATGGTATTAGACTTAATACATCCATGAATCCTATAGGAAAGCGATGATCTCTTCTAACTACATTATCTATTTTAACCAATCCTTGAGATATTATTCTTTTAGCTTCCTTCATTGTTAACGCATATTTTAGTAAGTCCCTAATAACTATTCCTAGAGGTATAGAAAAACGTATTGGATGAGGACCAGGTAATGGTCTCACAGTCCAAGTGTATTCCTTCCTATGTATTGGCCAGAATGCTGGCGACGCATGTCTTTTTAAATGTCTTAAAGCACCTTTCCTACCCATTATTTTTCACCTATCCCTTTAATACGATCTAAGATGAATCGACGGTATTTATCGCTTAAATCAAGCTTAACTATTTCAACTTTTGATGGATGAATAGGTCTTAAAATAGAGGACCCGTCAGCTTTAGTTATAGTAACGCCTTCAATATGTATTCTTATCCTTTTTAAATCAACTTTTACAACTTTCCCTTCATGCCCTTTAAAATCACCTCTTAATATTCTAACTACATCACCTTTCCTAATAGAGAATCTTTTAATACCATATTGTTGTCTAAGTTCATTAGAAAGCTTTGCACGTATCATTTTTTGTCTTATATGAAGAGGAGCTTTGAAGAAAAGTTTTCTCTGTCTTCTTGGTTGGCTCATAATCTACACCTAAAGAATCATTGTTGCAAGTGCTGCAAGCTTAGGAAACCTATCAGCAGCCTCTTTAGCTATAGGACCTCTTATTTCAGTACCTTTTGGATCACCTTCGGGCGTAACTATTACCGCAGCATTATCTTCAAATTGTACCCATACACCATCCATTCTTCTATATGGTTTTCTTTGACGTATAATTATTGCTCTAACTATTTGTCTTCTCATTTCTGGTGTACCTTTTCTCACAGATGCAATCACCATATCACCAACGGTAGCAGAAGGTATTCTTCTTAGCCTCACTTTAAGTCTTTCAACACCAATAACTTTTAGCTCTTTAGCACCACTATTATCAGCACATTTTAATATAGTCCCAGCCAGTATCCCTCTACTAAGTCCTGGCCTATATGATATACCAACTAAATGTTTACCACGTTTAGCCATTCTATATTACCTCCCTAAAATTCCAACAATAACATGAGCTACGGTCTTAGCAAGAGGACGGCATTCATAAATGACTACTCTATCACCTTCTTTAGCATTTATACATGGAGGATTATGTGCATGTATTTTTGACCGTCTACGTTCATATCTATTATATTTATGATCTTTAATTATGTATTCGTACATAACTGTAGCTGTTTTCTGCATCTTAGTGCTTATAACTATGCCCTTTATTATATGACCGCGAACACTTAGATTTCCATGATATGGACAATTTTTATCGTTACATTCTCTTTCTGGAGGTTTTATTTCTGGAATATTAAAATCTCTTACCATAGTGTATGCCTCTCCTCTTAATTCTTTCAGCAAGAGTACCTACAAGTCCTTCACCATTTACTTCAACAACATAACCATTATGTAGGTATAAACGTAATATCAAAGATTTCTTTAGAAACTTCTTTATGCCTTTATGTGTCGATATAGTAATTGTATTTTGTGACTCATCAATTATAGTTCCATACACGGGTTTGAATGCATGGGAAGGAGAGTATATTTTTGCCTTTACTCCTATTATCGAATTATTAAGTATATTATCCGGATTTAGCTTCAACATTTACACCTCTTCTAATTTCATTCTCAATTGTTAAAATCCTAGCTATAGCTTTCTTGATTTCTCTAATTCTGCCTGGGTTTTCAATAGCACCTGAATTTTTCTGTGTTCTAAGTCTAAGAAGCTCTGCTCTTAGTTCACTTAATTTTCTTTCTCTTTCATCAGTTTTCATTTGTCTCAACTCCTTCAACTTAAAAATAGCCACAATACTCACCCGACTTGGATTTGTGCTTTCAATGGTTTAAATATCAAATCTTCTGGAGAATATGTTGGTTGAAGTATTCTAACTTTAATTCCATAAAGACCTGGCTTTAGTAAAACATGGGTAACAGCCTCATCAATAAACATCTTATATGGCGCACCTGCCTTAATAAGTAATCCTGCACGATATTTCTCATACCGTGCACGCTCACTTGTAAGTTTTCCTCTAATAGTTATTTCAGCTCCCTTTGCGCCGGCTCTCATGATTTGGTTTAAAGCTGCAAATGCTGCTCTTCTAAAATGTATTCCTCTCTCAAGCGCTGAAGCAATCCTACCTGCCATAATCTTGGCATTTAACTCCGGAATATTGATGGGGGTTACTGCTATTTGAGGATTTTCAATCTTAAAAATAGTTTCAAGTTTTTGGGCAAGCTCACGAATTGTTGTACCATGCCTTCCAATAACAAGCCCTGGTCGCTCAACATATAGAGTAATACGTGTACCAATAGCTGTTTTCCTAATATTCACACCGGCATATCCTGCTTTTTTAACTTCTCTTGAAAAAAATTCATCAATTTCCATTTTTGTAATTCCTTTACTTATAAAATATTTTTTAATTATTACCATAGGTCATCTTTCCTCAACAATGATTTCAATGTGAGTTAGTGTATGAAAAAATGGTGTTGATCTTCCGAATGCTCTAGGAATATATTTCCTGATCTTAAAACCACGGTGAGATGCAGCATGAGTTATATATAATCTGGAAACATCAAGACCTTTATTCTCAGCATTTGCTTCAGCATTCTTTAAAACTTTTAAAATGTACTTTGCAGCTTTAACAGGATATCTTCCTGCTGGCCATTTATTAAGCTCATGTCTATGAGGAATTTTTTTAAAATATCTTTTATATGGTATAGGGCGTTTTAAGGCTATAACTTCTTCAAGCATTTTTTTTGCATCTTCCAATGATAAACCTTTAATGGATGCGCATATTTCACGAGCTGCCTTAGGACTTATAGGCAATTCACGACCACTTGCAATAGCCATTTTATCTGGATCCAATCCAGTAACTGAATATTTCCATATTGGCATTTTATCCACTATATTAGCTTAACTTAACATCTAAAGAGAAACATCTATATAAATTTTAATAGCAACAAATGGACTTTATGAACTTAAGCATGTTTATCACCTCTATTTTCGGTATTATGTTTTCTATGAATTCTTAGCTTTTATTTTCCTGTTAATCCATGTTTCGTTTAGCTATGCTATTGACTTCATAAGCATTAATGCATGCTCATTACCGCATTTATCCTTCATGCACGGTATGTAGTTATCGAATAGTCTAGTTCTATCCTATATACTGTATTATTCTCTCCATTAGATTCCTAACTTCTAAACTATACAATTCATGTTTTAATTTTAATATTCTCATGATGCTTTATAATAATGAGCTCCATCACTTAATACAACTATATTAGAACCGTAAATAGCTCTAATTTTCTAATGTTAGTGATGTAAGTATGTTGCAACATAAAAACCCATACATATAGAATCCTCCTCAATAATGGCTCAAACGAACATAAACAATCTTCCTCATAGATCCCACATTAATAATAGTATCATCAACCATAACAATCCTAACATCCCTCCTATCAAAATCAATAGAAGATTAAGATAAACCATAATATAGATACATAGCTCCTAACAATAATGAAGCTTAGAATATCTGAAGCCATCCTAGAAGAACGAAAATATATATAAGCAATAAACAACTAGAGTAAATGGAGTTCTCTCCCTAACAAACTTGATAACTTTAGACATACTAACACCATAAATAGGGGAGAGAACTCCCAAATAAATCTAAAGTTAACAAAGCCTATCTAGATGAACAAAAATATATAGCAACATAAAGCTAGAAAAAATAGAGTTATCCTAACAAACCTAACAACTTTAACTATATTAACACCATAAATAAGAGGGTAATAAATAAAGCTAAAGTTCAAAAAGCCAACAAGTGTAAAATATAGTTTAAATTGATATATGACTAACTTTAATTAATGAATTCATCTGAAACTCTTAAATATTGTTAAGACTTGATTAGGTTAATAAGTTAACCATCAATTAATTATGGAGTTTTCAGACAGATTCAATGAGAATCTTATAAGCATCTTTAAATGAGTTATTAAAACTATTATTGGATTCTATGTGAATAGCTATGGAAGCCAAATTAAATGACTGTTAAGTTTTCACATTTGTTTTGTACTATGAACTTAAAAAATCAAATACATGCACTTCCTATATCTAAAGTTCATAGAACCTCTTATTATTTGTAGTATGTTTGAATTGTGACTTGCTTCAATTTATTATATATAGAGATGTGTATAGTCTTTCATTATTCTAGATCTTGATAAATGTTCACCTTCATATTGTACCTCTTAAAGCAGCTATAAATTCAAAGCAAAATGTAAAAATCAACTATTTTTAAAACACTTGCGATAAAATCAAGTCCAAAAAATAAAACGGAACTCTATGTTGATAATGAAGTCATTGCAAAACTCTACTACTAAGGTTTAACTGGTTTAATTCTACATGAGAATAGTATTGTAAAAGATTGTTAACATGCTTAAATTCTGAAGTTTTGCAATGAGTTCAATATATAAACTCGGTGAACGTATACAGAATACAAAAATAATGAGAACTCTAAACATAAAGCAGATAACATTTGCCATTAATAATCAGTAATGGCATCCTACTAGAGAGTACTTTCTAAAACCTTTCGTATTAGATCTATATACTTAGCTACTTCTTCTCCTTTTTTGGTAAGGAGAATAACTCTTTTTCTTGGAAGATCGTACATTACTTTGTCCTCAATCAATTTTTCTTCTAGTAACTTAGATAATGTTTTATATATTGCCGTTGGAGAAATTGAAATGTTATTTAATAACTCACTTAATGTCGACTCTCCATTTTTAAATAAATATAACAAAATTCTTAATGCTCCTGTTTGCTCTAATACTTCAAGTTTTGGTAAAATGAAATACACTATTAATCACCAGTATAAGTATAGTAATTTATGAGTTTTATTTATTATTTATTGATTCTTTAATCAGCAGATCTACTATATGAATTTAGCTAGAATTTCAGTAATCCTACGATAAGATGCGTCATCAGTCTAATAATCTTAACATAAAATCTTATTCTAGACCCTAAATCATTCTACAATAAATATCATAGAAATCCACAAAACAAACAGATATCCAAAGTAAAAACATAACTAAAATATTACGCTTTCATTAAATTTTAACCTCAAAACTCATAATGAGAGAGCAAAGCTATTATAGCATTATAAGCTTTGGCAGGTATATAATTGTTAGAATATGTTAAAAATCAAGACTATAACTTGACAAAATCACATAAAGCAATATTAATGTAGTAAATATTATGAAGGGCATTAAGGAGACATTATACTCAATAAATACTACAAAGACTCAAGCTAAAAGTAACAGGCAACACTTATAATACATAGGTGATCAGTAATTATTAAATAAGTAATAAAGCTTTTCTTTTATAACAAGATAACAAAAGTAGTGGTCTTAACTTAATTATATCATAACATGTACATGAAGAGAGATTTCCTATTTTAATGGAACATACATTGAAGATCTGGTTGCACGAAGACCTGGAGAACCGTGCTTTACTATTTTTGTTGTTGCAACAAATTCACCGATGTAACGTCCAATCATTTCAGGTGTTATTGTAATTTCAATAAAGTCTTTACCATTATATACAGCTAATAATGCACCTACCATTTCAGGCAGGATTATTAGGTCTCTTATATGAGTTTTCACAACTACTTTCCTTCCTTCTTCCTGTTTCTTTTTAGCGCTTCTTATTTTTTCTAAAAGAACTCTTTTTTCTATACTTAATCCTCTCTTTAAACTTCTTCTTTGTCTGGCTGGTAGCAAACTTATGAATTCATCCATGCTTAGTTTCTGTAATTGTCCAATAGTAAGACCTCTGTATGTAAACTCAGGCATTTAATCACCTTGAATATTAAATTTGAACAGTAATATAAAAATTTATGCTTTGTGGCTTAATTCTGAAATTCGAAAATTCAAGTTTACATAAAGTACGAAAAAGCTTAATAAACATTCCTATAACCATAGTATTTAATGATATAGATTACGAGAAATGAATATTAAGCCACAAAGCTAAAATTTAGTGTTTTCCAGTTTTTTTAGGTGCTATATGGCCTACTTTTTGTCCTGGGGGAGCTGTTCTAGGAACAGGAGTACCACCGGTTGGATGTTGACCACCGCCATGAGGATGACTTACAGCATTCATAGCTTTACCCCTTACGGTTACAGGTTTCCATGCTTTAACCTTTGATAAATGATAAGTAGCCCCAGCTTTTAACATTGGCTTTTCAGTTCTACCACCACCAGCTACAATACCTATAGTTGCTCTGCAGTTTGGATTTAAAGCTACCATCTTACCAGATGGAAGTTTTATTGTTACTTTATTAGGATCGTGAGCAAGAACTACAGCATAACTCCCAGATACCCTTGCAAATTTGCCCCCATCATTAGGTATACGTTCAACATTACATATTAAGCTACCATCAGGTATTTTAGCTAATGGTAAAATGTTGCCTACTGCTAATGGAGCTTCAGAGCCAATAGCAACTTCTTGTCCTACACATATACCTTCTGGCGCGACTACTAATTGTGAACTACCATCTTCAAGAATTATTTTAGCTACTGGTGCGCCTCTACCAGGATCATGTAGTATAGCCACTACTCTACCAATTAATTTTCCATTTTTCTCTTTTTCATCAAGTTCTCTATATTTGACATTTCCTACTCTTTTCCATGATGGACAAATGAATACTGAACCACCGCGCCCTCTCCTTTGAGCAAGAATTCTTTTACCCATTAAATCACCTATATTAGGCCTAGTTTTGTAGCTATTTCTGATGCTTTAAACTTTGATTTAAGTTTAACTATAGCTCTTTTCTCACCTTTATTTGTAATGTATGTTCTAACGTTTTCTACCTCTACATTAAAGAGTTTCTCTACTGTTTCTTTAATCCCTTTTTTATCAGCTTTCCTGTCTACTATAAATACTAATTTATTTTGAGATTCTCTTAGACTTAGAGATTTCTCAGTAGATATCATGGCAATAATAACTTTATAATAGCTTTCAATACTCGTAAGTATTCACCCAAATAGTTTAAATAATTTCATGAATGCTGATTTAGACCATACTGTTAATCTCCCAGGATGAGAGCCGGGAGCAAAAAGGGAAATATTTAAGTTTGAGATATTACATACATCAACACCGGGAAAGTTTCTTGCAGCTTTTGATATACCATTATCAGAATCTATCACTATTAACACAGATTTAGAAGTTCTATAAATCTTCTTTCTTCTTTTCCTAGCGACACCAGATAAGCGTTTACGTGATTTCTTTGCTCTTTGAACATCTAACCATAAACCTAACTTTATGAAAGTCGATCTAAGTTCAGAGGCTTTTCTGATAGAAGATATTTCATCATCTATGACGAGGGGAATTTGTGGTACTTGCTCTATTGCATGGCCACGAAGCTTAACAAATATTGGGTTAAACGATGCTGCTATTGCTGATATAAGTGCTAATTTCTTTTCTTTTCTATTTATCCTTTCTCTTAAAATTTTCTCAGGTCTTGGTGGAAAGCATCGTCTACCTCCAACTGTAAATGGTGCAAATGCAGCCTGTGATGCTTTAGGATATCTTTCGCCTTTTACACGAGGAACGCGTGCTAACCCAAGACCTACTCCAAAACTTTCTGCTGTTGTTCTTTTACCAGCCATAGGGTCTCTTCCTTTTGGTTGAAGTTTAGCTGTAAAAGTGGATATAAAAGCACGTCTAATAATATCTTTTCTTATAATTACAGATGATATAGATGATGGAATTGAGATCTTATCTATAACATTTCCATCCAACCCATAAACATTTATAACTTGACCCAGTTCAGGCATTGCTAACACCTATCCTTGCTTAGAGTCTGTGTTTACAGTAACAAGCTTTAATTGAGATGTTGTTTTTGGGGGGCGAATAGGATGCCTAAGTATTACAAGTCTTTTTGTAGATCCAGGAATAGATCCTTTTAATATTATATAATGCCCCTTAACAATACCGTAATGTAGAAAACCACCTTTAGGAGTAACTTCATAACCATTGTCACCGATCTTTAATACTAACTTATTAAATTCTGTTCTTTGATGAAAACCCATTTGCCCAGACCTAGGAATATAAAATAGCATTGATGGAGCAGCTGGACCTATAGCACCAATATCCCTTCTACCCTTTCTTGATTTACGTGGAAGAATTTTAACACCAAATCGTTTCACAACTCCTTGATAGCCCTTACCCTTTGTAATTGATATGACATCGACATATTGACCTTCACTTATTATTTGTTTCGGATAAATTTCATTACCAACTATTTGTAAACAATAATTGTATTGCGCATCTATAGCACCTCCACCTATTTTTATCTCAACAAGCTCTGGCTTCTTTTTAAGACCAATAAGATATGGTTGGGTTGAAGCTATAACTCTAAATTCGGCAATTTTATTAAGGTTTTCAGCAATAATTTTCTTTCTTTTTTCAGCATTTTTTATAATATCTTCCTTATATTCATTACTTATTGTTAATACTCTATCTATATAATTAGGGATTTTTTCACTCCATACTTCCGTTAAAGTTTTAAGATAGCCAAGAGAATCTTTAACATAAGCTCTATATCCACATACAAATATTGGTGGGGCATCTAGAATAGATGAAGTAATAACGATGTCTCTACCAGCTAATGGACTTGTATGCTTGATATCTGTAGCTATAGCGTGAGTTACCCCTGCTTTATAGCAGGGATAAGCTAAAAGCTTAGGGGAGCTTAGACTAACTTCTGGCCATGATCTAACTCTAGGTATAACTTTCTTTACCCTTACTCTTGGATAATATGCCATTGACCCCCTGCGAGGAGCATGACTCTTTCTATGACCCATTCTTTACTTCATCCTCCTAAAGGAGCTTAGACTTACTATTTAAAAATAAGTATTTATATTTATGGGTTACTTAGAAAATTAATAACTAAATTAAGGATTGAAAGGGTAATATATAGTGCCTCTTCAGTTCTAATTGTTTGCGTTCCTTGATCTGGTACAAAGTTTATTACGTAATCAACTACAGTATCTAAATTTACACCTTCTCTAAGACATATCTCGTATAACCCTTCAAAGTGAGAACCAAAGGCTAAGAGAATAGAGTCTATACTATTTAAGTCATTAAGGAGATTTGTATACATTTTTGTAATTGATATGCCGTGTCTTGACGTAGCAATTTTAAGTCCTTTAAATTTGCTAAGCATTTGAGGGAGGGAGCTGTTAGTTATCTTAACAGAATAACCATAATAGTTTTTTAGCTCATTCTTACTTACTAATTCTAATTTTGGCTTGTTGTTTATAAATTTAACTTTGAAAAGAAGCTTTTTCCTAATAGGAAGCTTTTCACTCATCTCTACAATAATAGGCTTCCTTAAACCTATTTCAATTATAGCCTTATTCCCTTTATATGATAAAATTACACCTTCTCTTATCTCATTTTCTTGAACACTATCATTTGAAACTAGATGATGGCTAATACATAGTGGAGGCAAAATACCCACATATTTCAGGTCCTTCGTTAGGGGATATATAATCTTGCGAAGATAAGGAGCTGTATTTAAATAGTTAAGTATCTTGCTTAAAAACAAAGCATTATCGAAATAGCCGCTTCTATCCCTATATATTATGATTTCATCTACTTTAAATATTGAAAAACAACGTGAAATAAATCCTAAACGCATCGTTTTCTCTCTTATATGTGGAGTTTCAGAAAAGAGAGATTGTGGAATTGCTATCGTGAGTCTATACCTGTGCTTAACCATTTTTTAATTAATCATAATTACCTCTTTTTTTCTTTCAATTTTTTTTCTTCAGGCTTTTCACTTTTTAAACCTATATCTTGAAGAATTGTTGTACGCTGTCTTCCACCCACATATATCACCTAATTTCATGAAACAAACCCTAGCTAAATTCTTTTCGATTAATTATTAGGAGATTTAGTAGCTTTAAGAAGAAAGCTAAAATATCTAAGTTGCCACGTCCAACCATTATAGCTTTCCATAGCGCCTCTTAGAAACTACAATATGGGAACTATTAGCTACTTAACGTTATTACTGATAAAAATATATTCTCATGTTATAGAGCTTAACAGAGAGTTGTGAAAAATCCATCATGTCACTAATTAAATATAAGGTAGAGTTGATCGCCTTAAATATGTTAAGCATAAAGCTTAATAGTAATAGTTTAGTAATAATTTAACGGGTTGTGGCTTATAGGAGGTGATTTGCATTACTGTACCGCTAGAAAAAATAGATAACTATACCTGGAGAGTACCAATGACTTTTAAAAAAGGAATGAGAGTACCCGGGATTGTTTTTGCAGATGAATTTTTACTGAAGAAGATGCTTGAAGATCTTACCTTAGTTCAATGTGCTAATGTAGCGTTTTTGCCTGGAATTTATAAGTATAGTATAACTCTTCCTGATGGACATCAGGGTTACGGTTTTCCAATAGGGGGTGTTGCAGCTATAGATGCTAATGAGGGAGTAATAAGTCCAGGAGGTGTTGGATACGATATTAATTGTGGTGTACGTTTAGTGCGAACAGATTTAGAAGGAGATGATGTAAAAAGGGTTCTTCCAGAGCTTTTAAATGTAATATTTAAGAATGTACCAAGTGGAGTTGGTAGCGAGGGAAAACTAAGATTTTCAATTACAGAGCTGGATAAAGCCTTAGTAGAAGGTGTAGACTGGGCTATTAGTAGAGGATACGGATGGCCTGAAGATAAAGAATACTGCGAAGAAAATGGATGTATGAAAGAGGCCGATCCGAGTAAAGTATCGAATAGAGCTAAACAAAGAGGGGCGCCGCAACTCGGAACACTAGGGGCTGGAAATCACTTCTTAGAAATACAATATGTTGAAAAAATCTATAATTTACATGCAGCCAAAGTGTTTGGAATAACACATGAAGGACAGGTGACAGTTATGATACATACAGGATCTAGGGGATTTGGTCATCAAGTTTGTAGCGACTACTTAAAAGTTATGGAGCATGCCGTTAAAAAATACAATATACATTTACCAGATAGAGAGCTAGCATGTGCGCCAGCTAAGTCTAGTGAGGCAGAAGATTACCTTTCAGCTATGGCTGCAGCCGCAAATTATGCATGGATAAATAGGCAATGCATTTTACATTGGGTTAGAGAATCCTTTGAAGAAGTATTTAAAACCTCAGCTGATAAACTCGGACTGCATTTAGTATATGATGTTGCTCATAATATAGCAAAACTTGAAACACATGAGATTGATGGAAGTTATAGGAAAGTGTTTGTACATAGAAAAGGAGCTACAAGAGCATTTCCGAAAGAACATCCTGACATACCAACAAGACATCGTTCAGTAGGCCAAGCGATAATACTACCGGGTAGCATGGGTTCAGCATCGTACTTGTTACTTGGTGATGAAAGAGCCATGAGAATTACTTTTGGTTCAACAGCTCATGGTGCTGGAAGAGTAATGAGTAGAGAAGAAGCGATCAGAAAGTTCTCACCCTCTAGAGTGGAGAATGAGCTTAAAGGTCATGGAATCCTAATCAAAGCTGCAAGTAGAGATGTTATTTCTGAGGAGGCACCATTAGCGTATAAGGATATAGATAGGGTAGCAGAAGTAAGTCATAAAGTAGGTATAGGTACACTAGTCTGTAGGCTAGTTCCATTAGGTGTTGTTAAGGGATAAAAAAAAATGCTCATTATTTCTAACCTGATTTTATATGCCCACAAAGAAGTAGGAAGTAGACTGATTCTATGTAAATGTATTAGTACAAGACTGTTGCTCTTACTCAGGTGTTTGTTAGTACCTTTCTCTTTCTTTCCTCCTTAATCTTAGTTTATGTAATTTTTATCTTCTTTCTGAGTGGGGTTTATGTTGCTTAGTTACTTAAGTTAGTTAGGTGGTTAATGATGTTAGATGTTATTATTGTAACTCATACGATATTATTAGGTGGAGTTGATGTAGGGAGTATTATTGTAGGTATCGTTGTAGGAATTGCTCCAAGATATTTAACGATAAGACTAGGTTTGTTTATTCAAGATACTTTAAGGATTGATTCTATTTAATGCATCTCTTAGGATTTTTACATACATCCATACTTACCACTTCTAAGGAGTTGGGTGGAAACTGCGGGTACTATATATCGAAAGGATTATAAATACTTCCCGTAAGGGTTAGATTAAAGCATATAATGATTAGCTCAATAGAGATTGATGGTATCTAGGTTAAGGCGAAGTTGAAAAGTAGGAGTAATAAAATTAAGATTAAGCTTGTGAGTAGAAGTCTAGATGTGAAATTGAAGGTAAGTGATGTAAGGATATATGAGCTGAGGATAAAGTGCCCATATTCTTAGTTGTTAAGGACAAAGGCCTATAGGATTATATACCATAGTGTAAACAATTAACGTAATTGTGAAGATAGTTTGTGGGCACCTTGTTAAACAAGAATCCCGTTTACGCGGATGAAGTTCCCTCATACAATGTAATCGGAGACTTAGCTTTAACCATCAATCAGTAAGCTACTCAAAAAATAGTATGTAAGAAGCGAAGTGCATACTAAATAACTATGAGAAATAGGCGTAGTCTATTAGGACCATGACCACTAATATATAGAGGAATATCAAGAAAACATAAACATATTAAACCTATTCAAATTCCAATGGTAATAATAAAATTAAAAACACCAGCAAAACATCTTAGTAAAGACCATTTTAAATATTAGCTTCACCTTAGTTAACTTAAGCCATCACCTACATATGCTCTCATATATAAGGTCCGTAGAGTAATCAACTCACCAGGAACATTTAAGTTCCACCTAATTAGTGTCTAAACAGACCAGATATATACTTATTATAACATAATTAAAGGTTTAGCTATGGTATTTCAAGTTGTTTTGTTACCTTAATTTCGATGGCCTCTATTAATTGTAACTTATCATTTTATTTAAAATACTATAGCAAACTCATCATATGTCTAAGACAAATTTTACAGTATATATGGAGTTCAATCGGGAGATCTCCATTAGTGAGTATGTAGGTGACTTTATTTCTCTTCCTTTTTTATGAATAGTAGGATTAAATGGCTCTCCATAAACTTCCCCGTTTAGTATAAAATTTGAATTTTCCTTTTCAATCTTGTAAACTTTAAATTTTGAAAAAACAAGGTGCATAGTATCGAAAAGATATAGTAGTTCTTCAAGCCAATTATATAGTAAGTTGTATTCATCGGTTCCTCTTATACAAATCTTAAATACATTGGTAGGATGAATTTTAGAAATATCAGTTATGATGTTGAACATAGCTTCAGCTGCATTCTCAAAGGCTTCGCTAAGGGTTAGTCCATAGGCAACAATATAAATATCAGATGTATGAGGTAAATAGCTATATTTTTTATCGTAACTTGACATGATAGAAAAAAGGAATAGAATCTTATTAAGCTTATTTATAACTATCTCCATAATAGTGAATGGGATATACTTATTCTAAATGAAAGACTATGCAGTATTCTTATTTAATCTTTGTCAAGTTGCAGTTTTAGTTTCAACTTAATTTAGCGATTACATGTTTATTAAACTTATTCAAAATATTATAGCGCCGGGGGTGGGATTTGAACCCACGCACCCAAAGGGCACAGGCTTTCTTGAATAATCAACTCAAGGCTTACGCAATACTGCGCCTTAGTCCACTCGGCCACCCCGGCAGTGAGTGATGATAAATATGAAATAAAAATGTTACTTTTATATTAACTCGATTTCTATATAAACCTCGTCAGGTATTGGTACCCTCATTATTTGACGTAGTGTTCTATCATCAGCATCTATATCTATTAGCCTTTTATGTACTCGCATTTCCCAATGATCAAATGTGTGGCTACCCTGCCCACTCGGAGCTTTTCTTGTTGTTACAATAAGTCTTTTAACCGGCAATGGAATTGGACCTGAGACTTTAATACCATTTTTCTTTGCAATTTCTTTTATTTCATTACAAACATTTGTAAGCTTTTCTAGATTTGAACTACTAAGTCTGATCCTGGCTTTTTGTGGCATTTCAGTTCATCTTTAGGTCTATTTCACAACTGCAGGCTTTATGTCTTTCACTATACCGGCAGCTATTGTTCGTCCCATATCTCTTATTGCAAATCGTCCAAGCTGAGGAATTTCAGAGTATTTTTCAATTACAACAGGCTTTAGTGGCTTAAACTTTACTAGTGCGCTATCTCCTTGTTTAATAAATTTCGGCTCTTCTTCTATTGTTTCACCAGTTCTTGGATTTATTTTCTTTAAGAGTGCATCAAATCTACATGGGGTTGTTGATGTGTGTACATGAAGAACAGGTGTATATCCAGCTGCGATTGCTGTTGGATGATAAAGCACGAAGATTTGTCCTATAAATTCCTCAACTACAGTTGGTGGTTTGGTAGTGTGTCCAGCTACATCACCACGTCTAATATCAGCTTTACTTAATCCCTTTACATTAAACCCTATGTTATCTCCAGGTATTGCCTTTTCGAGCCTAGTATGATGCATTTCGATTGACTTAACCTCGCCGCTCTTATTTGCAGGTAGGAATACTACTACATCACCAACTTTTAATACTCCAGTTTCAACCCTCCCAACAGGTACTGTACCAACACCTGCTATTGAAAGAACACTTTGCAGTGGAATTCTTAATGGCTTGTCAATTGGTTTTGGTGGTTCAGTAAAGGTGTCAAGAGCTTCATATAATGTTGGTCCTTTATACCATGTCATATGTTCGCTTCTTTTAACAATATTGTCTCCATACCATGCTGATATTGGTACAAATATTATCTTAGATGGATCGTAGCCTACAGTCATTAATAGCTTTCCTAAAGCTTCTTTAACCTCTTTAAATCTTGCTTCACTCCAGTTTACTGATGGATCATCCATTTTATTTATCACAGCTACTAACTGTGTAATTCCTAAAGTCCTTGCAAGAAATACATGTTCTCTTGTCTGACCAGCAGGTCCAATACCGGCTTCTGTTTCGCCTTTCTTAGCTGAAACTACAAGTAAAGCTGCATCAGCTTGAGAAGTTCCGGTTATCATGTTCTTAACGAAGTCTCTATGTCCTGGACAATCAATTATTGTAAAGTAGTACTTTGGGGTTTCGAATTTCCAAAATGACAAATCAATGGTCATATCCCTTTCGCGTTCTTCTTTTAATTTATCAAGAACCCACGCATATTTTGCAAATTCCTTACCGGATTTTTTGGCTTCTTCCTCTATTTGCTGTAGCGTTCTTTGATCTAAGTGACCTGTTAGGAATAGTAAATGGCCTGTTGTTGTACTTTTACCATGATCTACATGTCCAATCACTACTAGGTTTAAGTGTGGCTTACTAGATGACATATACTTCCCCCTCAACTATGGATTTAAGCTATTAATTAAACTTTTTGGTATATTATGTATTGATACTATAATATAAGTTTTTCATAGCACTACACATTAGAATATATAATACAATATGGTAATAAGAAGTACGGAATGTATTAGTATTTGTCAATTCATAGAGTGGGCAAGGATCATAAAGTAGTAGAGTTAAATAATATTTCATTCCTCATCTAGCATTTGATAGTCAGTAACTATATAAACAAAAGGAATAAAAGAACTTAATTTAATTTATAGAAAATTAGATTACGTATATCTTATCTTGAGGCAAAAGCTATTCTTTCTATTTCATCCTTTTTCTGTATTGCATATGATTTTGGATCATTATTAGCAGTTGATATTATTTCATCGGCTAAACATTCTTCTATTGGCTTAGGGCTTCTAAATGTCATTAATCGGGCTCCTTGAGCTATATGACGTAATGCAAGATCAACCCTTCTTTGAGGTGCCACATCAACTGAAACATGATATACAACTCCACCATATGCTATCCTTGTTGTTTCTTCTCTTGGTCCAGCATTTTCTATAGCTTTTACAAGTACTTGTATTGGATTTTTTCCTGTTTTTAAATAAATAATGTCAAAAGCATGCTTTACAATATTAATAGCTAGTATTTTTTTACCAGAATTTTTTCCAGGATTTTTAGTGCCTGGCTTATGCATTAAGTTATTTACAAGTCTTTCTACTATTGGTACCGTACTTTTTTTAAATCTCTCTTTAGCATGTCTACCTCCAGAATGAGGTATATAGATAGGTTTAAGGCAAATATACCTAGCTAAACCGGGATCTTCTATCTTGATATCATCAAAGGACCATTTACCAAATAAAAGAATTTTTTGATTGCTACTTAGGTAGGAATTATTAGCTGAATTAGATACCATAAGTGATTACCTTACAGGCTTTTGCTTCTTACCTAATAGTAATGCTTTCAATGAAACACCGTTAACCTTTATAACTTGATATCTAACACCTGGAAGATCTCCATAAGCTTTACCCATAGGTCCACCTATTCCGCAAATTATAACCTCATCATGTTCGTCTACGAAATTTAATGCACCATCACCTGGAAGAAATGCTGTGACTTGCCTTCCATTTTTTATTAATTGTACACGTACACATTTACGTACAGCTGAGTTTGGTTGACGTGATTCAATTCCTACTTTTTCTAAGACAATACCTCTGGCCATGGGCGCACCTTCAAGCGGATCTACTTTTTCATCAAGTCTTAGCATTCTTCGTTTATAATGTCTATAGCACCATCTGAATTCCTGTCGTTTCCGTCTTAGATTTCTTGCAGCATATAGTCCTCGAGGGGATTTTTTAGCCATAATGCTCACTGGTGATTAAATTTATAAATTTTGCTAAGCTACTATCACATTACTTATGTCGAAGTATCTTTTTAAAATCAATTTAACTTTTTGAATATTCCTTCCATCTTTACCTATAGCAAATCCTTTATCTACAGGATCCACAGCTATGGATGCTGTCTTTCTGTCATCTGGTAGAGTAGATACTTTAACTAGCTTAACTCTTGCTGGGTATAAAGCGTTTTTCACAAATTGTTCGATATTCTCTGCATATTCAACAATTTCTATGTTCTTGCCGATTACTTTTTTAATTCTTTTGATATTTACACCGTTTTTGCCTATTGCGATTCCAGCATATCCTGGATTTACAATAAAAATTATGCGATTATTATCATCGTCGATTATACAATCTCTTACTTGTGCACCAGTTAAAGTTTCAAACAATGCAATATATCTAATTTCATCTGATGCTAATTTAATGGTGGGCATAGTTATCCTCCTGAATTTGTAATATTTCTGATTCACCGGGGTCTTCTATAACTATTGATGATATAAAGAATGGTTTATCACATAGACTACCTAAGCTTAAACTTGAACCAGGGAATGTATATACGTGTACATTTAAAGATTTAGACAGTCGAATAATACGGTCTTTCATAATTTTAGGCATATTTTCGGCAATGATGACTAACTTAGCCCTTCCATGAATTATTGATTTTATTGAAGATTTATACCCATAAGTTACTTTTCCAGTCTTAAAAGCTACCTTAAGCTCTTTCTCAATATCAATTGTCATTCAGTTCACCCTATCATAGAACTAAGAATGGCATAGAGTTCAACTTTACCTGTTCCAACAGGAATTGGTTGTCCTACGATCACGTTTTCTACTACACCTTTTAGTTCATCTATTTCCCCCCTAATACTAGCATCTAATAAATGTTTTACTGTAACTTCAAAAGCTGCTCTAGCTAGTACACTCGTTTTCTCACCACTTACTCCATGACGGCCAATCTGTTTGATAGTGCCGCTTCTCGTCATCAAGTCAGCTACAAGCATAACATGTCTTATATTAACATCCAATCCCTGCTCAGTTAAAACTCCCATCATTTCATTAACTATGGCATTCCTTGCAGCTTCAATACCTAAAACTTCCATTATTTCAAAGATATTATTGGTTGTAGTACGTGTGGGGTCTACTCCCTTTACTGTTAGTACTGAGGCTAAGTTTGACCCTTCGGTCAGTAATACCCATTCATCTTGCTGTTTTCTTATTACTACTCTTGTTATACCTGTTATGCCCTTCAATTTCGTAGTTAGTACTTTATCTCTCAATCTTTGAAGTTTCACAAAATCAAGCGAGGAACTGAGTTGAACAATTAGTCTTTGATTATCCTCCATCGTAACGTCAACACCTCTAATTTTAGAAAGTGTTTTTCTTACATCATCTGGAGTTAGCCCTTTATCTTCAAGGACGTCAAGATCTAAATTTACAATTAAAGTACCTGTTAGAAGATCTGTTTCAATCGAGGACGTTACGTTTTCAACAGTGATTTGCTCGATTTTATTTGCAACCTCTTTTGCTTTTTCAAGATCATACCTATGGTTTTCATCAAGATATATTGTCATTTGTGGTGTTGAGGGGGTCTTTTTAGCGTCAACTATTTCGATTAATCTAGGTAAACCTAATGTTACGTTGAGTTCTCTAACACCTGCAAAGTGAAAAGTTCTTAATGTCATTTGTGTACCTGGTTCACCGATAGATTGAGCTGCAATAGTACCTACAGCTTCGCATGGTTCAACTTGAGCTGAATTATAGGCTGAAACTACTTTGTTAATTATAACTGATAATGTATCCTCACTTAATTTATCTAGAAGTTTTATTAATTTTTCGCGAAGTTCTTCAACAATTGATGGGGGTAATTTATCAGTAATCTGATTTATTTTCTCGTTTATTATGTTGATCGTTAAAGCCATAATTAAGCACCTAAGACACTTTCTATAATTTTATCAATATTAACGGCTTTACCGTGATCGCTTTTTGATGGATCGACGCCATCCTCACCATACTTAAACTGAATAATATGCCCATCCGAATCTCTAACTGATTCGTTATAATCTACATGTATGTCTTGAAGAGCATTTATTAATCTTCTTTGCATGTAACCACTTTGAGATGTACGTACTGCAGTATCAACTAAAGCTTCTCTGCCACTAATAGCATGGAAAAAGAATTCAGTTGGACTTAAACCAGTCTTATATGAGCTTACAATAAAACCTTTTGCTTCAGGACCTAAATCTCCCTTCTTAAAGTGGGGTAATGTACGATCTCTATATCCCCTATTAATCCTTTTACCTCTTTGGGACTGTTGTCCAACACATGTTATCATCTGAATCATATTTAATATACTTCCTCTAGCTCCTGTTTTAGCCATAGTAACAGCTGGAGTTCCGGGTTTAAGATATGATTCTGCAATTTTACCTGTTGAGTCTCTAGCTTCACTTAATATTTTCATTATTTCAGATTCTAAAGTTTCCTCTAATGTTTGGCCGGGCATAGCTTTTAACTCTCCTGCCTTATAAGATTCTATAGCGAGCTTAACCTTCTCCTTTGCCCTATTAAGTATTTCTTTAATTCTTTTTTGGGCTTCCTCAGGTATGTCTTCATCATCTATACCTGTAGTAAATCCTCTAGTGGATATATACCATAGAAAGAGTTTAAAAACTTTATCTATAAATTCAGCTGCTTTGCTTGTTCCATTTTCTTTAATTATCCTATGAATGAGGCTTTCAGAAACTTGCGCGCCAATGGTTCTTTTATCTATAACTCCAGTTAATAATTCTCCTTCTCTAATAATAACGTAAGCATCATATGGACATAATTCCTTCAAGCACTCAAAGCATTTTTCACATGTATTAGCTTTCAATATCATGTTTATATTTCTTGGAATTAGCATACTTATGACTTGTTTTCCAGTCCAATATTCAGCTGGTTTCCTTATAGCGGGTGGCGGTAATGTTCCTTGGTAATCGGCTTTAGAGAGGAGCATTATGACTTCTTCTCTGCTTAATAATGTCGATCTTAAACTTAGTAAGAAAGCTCCCGTTATATAATCTTGTATAGCACCAATTATTGGCCCGCCATATCTTGGTGAGGATATATGCTCTTGTACTAGCATTAAAACTTCAGCCTCAGCTCTAGCTTCTTCACTTTCAGGTACATGTAAATTCATTTCATCACCATCAAAATCAGCATTATATGGTGGGCAAACACATAGGTTTAATCTAAAAGTTCTGTATGGAAGAACTCTTACTTTATGAGCCATCATCGACATTCTATGTAAGGATGGTTGCCTATTAAATAGAACAACATCACCATCTTGAAGATGTCTTTCAACTACTGCTCCAATCTCTAATGCCTCAGCTATTGAGTTTCTATCTTTTGGATATCTTAAATCAATTCTCCTACCATCTGGTCTAACTATGTAATTTGCCCCAGGATATTCAAATGGTCCTCTTTTTACGAGTTCTTTAAGCCATTCTATATTATAAAACGTTACTCTCTCAGGAACCGTTAAAACTTTTGCAATTTCTATAGGGACACCTACTTCATTAATGCTTAAATTTGGATCCGGAGAAATCACAGTACGAGATGAAAAATCTACACGCTTACCTGAAAGGTTACTTCTAAACCTGCCTTCCTTCCCCTTTAGTCTTTGTGCAAGTGCTCTGATGTTTCTACCAGTTCTATGTCTTGCAGGAGGGATTCCGGGAATTTCATTGTCAAAGTAGGTATTTATGTGATATTGGAGAAGGTTGTAATGGTCATCAATTATCAATTGAGGGGCCCCGAATTCGATAACTTCACGTAGACGTTGATTTGCCCTAACAACATCTACAAGTTTATGTGTTAAATCATCTTCTGAACGTATTCCAGATTCAAGAGTTATTGATGGCCTAACTGCAATTGGAGGAACAGGCAATACCGTTAAAATCATCCATTCCGGTCTAGCGCATTCCGGATCAAAGCCAAGAAGTCTAATATCATCATTAGATATTTTTTCAAATCTGGATCTAATATCACTTGGACTTAGCTGAATAGATCCCTCAGGTCTTTCCTCATAAAAGGAAGTAGGCTTTTCAAGCTTTATTAAATATTGTTCAGCACCACATTTTGGACAGATTTTTAGGGGATTTTTTACTATCTTCTTAAAAATATGATTTGTTAATGCTCGTATTAATCTTAATGATGTCTTTTCATACTTTGCTAATAATTTTAGATATCGATCTTTATCTTTAGGATTAATTAAGAGCGAACTGCATTCACGACATATTGCTCTTAACAAATTATAAATTACTTTAGCAAAACCTACATGTATAACTGGACGTGTTAATTCTATATGTCCAAAATGTCCTGGACATTTTCCAACAAAGTTTCCACATGTACGGCATGCACGGCCTGGTTCTATAGTTCCTAAACGTCTATCCATTAATCCTCCCTCAATAGGTAATCCATCTTCATCATAGGTATCAGAGGTAATTATTTGAGCTGCAGACATTTTTCTAATAATTTCTGGTGAGAGCAAGCTAAACTTCATTGCCTTAATGTAGGTAGTTAAAGAAGCCGACATTTTTACACCCTTTCTCCAATAACTAGTTTAGGAGCAATACCTAAACTCATAAGTTCTTGAAGTAATAGCTTAAAAGCATAAGATACCATAACTGACGCTACTTTACCTCTCTCACCACAAACAGGACACCATAGACGGTCCTTATTTTTATCATAATATGCTAGTAGTCCACAAGTATTACATACGTATATCTGGTAAAGATCAGATTCTTCAAGCAATCTTTCTTTTAGTAGTGAGGAAGCACCATGTGCTATTAAACAATCCCTCTCCATCTCACCAAATCTTAATCCTCCTTCTCTTGCTCTTCCCTCTGTTGGTTGTCTTGTAAGTATTTGAACTGGACCGCGTGCACGTGCATGTATTTTATCTGCAACCATATGATGAAGCTTTTGATAGTAGACAACTCCTATAAATATTTCAGCTTCATATTTCTCTCCTGTTATGCCATCATATAGAACTTCCTTTCCTGTTGGTGAAAAGCCAAGTTTTTTTAACCATTCTCTAAGATCCTTCTCTTTTTCACCATAAAAGGCCGTTCCATCAATTTCTCTACCTAATAAACATGCAACTTTACCGGCTACTGTTTCTATTAATTGTCCAACGGTCATTCTGGCTGGAATAGCATGAGGATTAATGATTAAGTCAGGAACTAATCCATCCTTAGTAAACGGCATGTCCTCCTGAGGAACAAGAAGACCTACAACACCTTTCTGTCCATGTCTTGAGGCAAACTTATCTCCAAGTTCTGGAATACGTTGATCACGAACTCTAACTTTAACTAATTTGTTTCCATCCATAGATTCCGTTATTAATACTGAATCTATAATCCCAGTTTCACCATGCCTCATAACAATAGAGGTTTCATGTCTTCGCATAGAAATACCTGAAAGCTCTATGTACCCTTCAGCAAACCTTGGAGGACTTGTTTTTCCAATAAGGACGTCGCCACCTTTAACTTCTATTTCAGGTTCAACTATTCCATCTTCACTTAGATGCCTATACAGATCTGGGGACCTATAACCTTCGACGTCTTCAGGCGGAATTTCAATTTTATCCTCAAGGCCGCCAACATATTTTTTTTCTTCAGTTTCATAACACCTAAAGAAAGTCGACCTTGCTAAACCTCTGTCAATAGACGACTTATTTAAAATAATAGCGTCTTCCATATTATATCCATTGTAACAAAGTACAGCGACAATAAAATTTTGTCCTGCAGGACGTTTATCATAGCCTACTAGCTTTATACCTCTAGTGGTAACTAGTGGTTTTTGTGGGTAATGCAGTAAATGTGCACGACTATCAAATCTAACAAGGAGATTTGATGCAGGAAAACTTAATGCTTGTTTTGCCATGGCACATTCGTACGAGTTTCTTGGTGATTGATTATGTTCAGGATAGCATATTATAGATGCAGCTATACCAAATATTGCAGGCGCCGCTATTTCGACATGAGTATGTTCTTCAGTTATATCAGAGAAATCTACAGCTATATAAGCGTTTTCCTCCTCATCAGCATCGAGGTATTCAATTATACCATTAACTATAAGATCTTTCCACTCCCATCTATTTTTCTTAAGCTTATCTATATGGTCAGGTTTTAATTTAGAGTTACCTTTATCAACTATTATCAATGGTCTTCTAACACGACCAGAGTCACAATTAACATATATTTCAACTGAAAATTTTTCATCATAAAATGCTACATTAACCTCATCACTAAGCTCACCATTTCTTCTTGCTCGTCTGATTAAACTAACTAACTGCTCTCCTTTAGGATGTATGCCGATAAGCTCACCATTAAGAAATACCTTAGTGCCCTTTATACCCTCACTTCTTGCTTTCTGAATTGGAATTACGCCTGCATTTACTAGGAATTCATAAATAGGCTGAGGATCGGTACCAACAGAAATATAAGACATTAGCGACAAATGTTTAATAAGACCGCAGTTTGGCCCTTCAGGACTTTCATTTGGACATAGACGCCCCCATTGTGTAGCATGAAGATCACGTGCCTCAAAATGAGGTTGAGTTCTGCTTAATGGAGATACTACTCTTCTTAAGTGACTTAATGTTGAAACTATATTTGTCCTATCTAAAAGCTGGCTAACCCCAACCTTTCCACCAACCCAGTTACCAGTTGCAAGTGCATGTTTTAAACGTTCAGTTACTATGTCAGTTCTAATGAGGGTTTCAAGATTAATTTTCTTAACTCTACCACGCATTTTGTCAAGTTGATATTTTAAATCTTTACAAAGACTTCTAAATGCCACTCTAAAAACGCTTGCAAGCAAGTCACCTGCTAATCTCAGTCTTTTGTTAGCATAATGGTCTTTGTCGTCAGGTTTCCTGTAACCATTAGCAAGTTCTAGAAGTCTGCAGGCCATTTGCCCTAAGAAATACGCTTTTCTTATTCTATTAGCTGGACTTGGACCTAAATGAGGTAAAAAATGAGTGTCAAGAAGTTGTTTAGCTCTCTGAATTCTTACTTCACGAGGTTGCCCTACTGCTATACGTCCACCAATAAAGTCAAGAGCATCATCAATAGTTTGTATTGATGATGCTTGATTAAATGATGGATATAGTTCTTGTGCTAGTGTAGGGTCATCTGTAACTGCATCTAAAATTTCTTTATCTTTTTCAAGACCTAAGGCACGCATCATTATTACTAAGGGTATTTTGCCTGGGATTAGATGGGAAACTGATACTTGTATTGTTCCATTTTTTAAACGTTCAAGTGTAACAGGTGAACGGGTTGCACCCGTTGAACTGAATACCTTAGCAACATGAGTAACTGAGCTGCCTGAAGGACCGTAATCGACAAGAACTTTATTTACAGCTAAGTCCTCTTGAGTTACTATAACCCTTTCAGATCCATTTATTATAAAGTAGCCTCCAGGATCACTCGGATCTTCACCTCTTGCTATAAGTTCTTCCGGTGATAGTTTTGATAGTCTGCAAATTGACGATTTAACCATTACTGGAAAATCACCAATATATACTATTGAAGGCTCATACTCAATACCACCTTCAACTACTGACATTTCTAAATATAGTGGGGATGCATAAGTTAAGTTACGAAGTCTAGCTTCCATTGGATAAATATTTGTGACGGTACCATCAACTTCCCTAACTATGGGTTCTCCAATTGTTATTTTACCAAATTTTATAATTACATCACCAACACTACTTGAAATCATACCTATCTCATCAATGATTTTTTGAAGGCCATGTTCAATTAAAGCATTGTAACTATCAAGATGTTGTCTTACAAGTCCCTTTTCTTTAATGAAACACTCTATTAGAAGCCATCTATCATTATAGGATATGGAGTTGTTCACTTAAATCACCTTGAAGTAACGTATCTATAAGCTATGGTTACTCCTGCTGTTGGACTCCTTCTATATATTTTTAAAATATCTCCAGGTTTTGCACCAAGAGCTTTAACTACAGGGTCTGATACTTTAATTAAGGGAAGGTCTTCAGGCTTAGCATTTAATTCATGTAGAATCTTAATAGCCTCTTCCTTAGTTAGGATTTCATGTTTAGGTACTAGTACGTGACTAAATATATTAAGTTTTCGAGTAGACATTCATAATCCTCCATTACTAACACAGAGCAGAATATATAAGTTGACGAATTAATAGTTTCCCTAGATTTAAACTTAACGCATAATATAGGACAACGGCGCCTAATAAGTTACATAAAATTTTGCTATTTATTGTTTTTATGCTTAGTACTAGGAGCTTGGCTAGAGGTCTTGGAGTTTTTGAGGAGAATGCAGTTCTGTTGGATGTTAAGATTCTAGTATAGCTTTCTGTGAGTTTGTCTGAAACCAATTATTGGTGGTTAACTTATTGGTTTAGTTAAGTCTTAACAATATTTAAGAGTTTTCAGACAAGTTCGCTATGGAAGTATATGGGGAATATCATGATGTTTAAACAATTCTCATGAAGTATTAAAGCATTATGATGGAATTAATATTCTTCATTGATAATGTACTACAACTTCCTCTCAAAACTTAAACTACCACATTTAGAAGTATCTTTCAGTAAGAGAAGTATAGTAAAGTAGGATACTACTCAGTAGAGAACTAAAGTATCAATAACAACTACATGATAAGAGAAAAATTGAATACTAAACCTATTCATACCATCTACAACCACATAGAAAGTAAGCTTGAGTTGCTACGTCTCTTAGTAAGGCTTTGTTAACTTAAGCATGTTGATTATTCTATTTTGTTTTGTGTTTCTATGAATTCTTAGCTTTATCTTCTTATTAATCCATGTCTTGTTTAATAAGTA
>JAWBQF010000027.1:0-36515 GCA_038845975.1 Methanomethylicia archaeon | reverse complement strand
CGCTCGAGTCAACGGCTATAGTAATAGGACTGCTTGAGTCCCTCAGCGAATCATATAAAGATGGGTTAAGCGTTAATATACGTCTCCTAATCCAAGAATAGTCAACTGATGGAAGCTTAGGGATAAGCCTATTTAAAGCCCTAGTGAAGCCTTCAAGCTGCCTGTAAGGCATTGAGAAGAGATAACGTACAACCATAAGGAATTCAACATACCTAACGGTAAGCTTGAAGGGATGACCTACCTTACCACGATTCAAAGCCGTAAGCTCAGAATCATAGCCTTCAAGAAATTCCAGGCTAAGAAGAAGCTCACCACGCCTAATCAAACGCTCATCAACAACCCTCCAATCCATAAACTAAAGATTCAATAAACCAAAAATTAATTAAGCCACAAAGCTCTTTTTAACATTCCATAAATACAATTTAACTTCCTATTAAAAAATCCATAAGAGAAGTATTCTGTCAAATTTAGATGTTTAAGTATGAATCTTCTTACCTTATATGAGTATGATTAATGGATTTTAGGAGTGGTAAGAAAACCATTCATATTACAGGCTTTATTAAGTCACTTTTCTAGATGTAGTTTGGAAAGGATAGGATTCTATCTATTAAGCTATATCCTCCATATTCATCATAATCCTACTAACACAATAAATATAAACATCTAAATTTGGCAGGACATTGAAATAAGTCAGAAAGATTTATTAGGAAGTATATACTGAAAGAGTGAGTTTTATGCTATATGTGAATAGGTTTGAATTTATGAATTTTATAGAGAATTTTAGGATTCTAAAGTATTCAGACAGTGGATCGTTGATGATGGTGATGGAGAAATTCAAATACTATATTAAATTGTTAGGAAGGGGGTTGATGACTCTATGTATAGATTAAGTGTTTTAAGTAGTTCAGAAATTTCCTTAATATTTAGTAGGGCATTAGATATTCTTGAGTCAAGAGGTATTCTTATCTATCATGATGATGCCTTAAACATACTTGATAAGGCTGGAGTTAAAGTTGATAAGAGGGGTAGAATAGCATTTATTCCTGAGTATATTGTAAATGAAGCTTTGAAAAAAGCACCAAAATCATTTAAACTTTATGATAGGAAGAGGAGGAGCTTTCTAACTATCGAGGAAGAACAGACATATTTTGTTCCAGGCTCTTCAGCAATGAAGTATTTAGATCATGATCTTAAGGTTAAAAATCCTCTAACTGATGATTTTATAAGGTTTGTGAAGATTGTAGAAATGCTTGAATGTATTCATATTCAAGGTACATCTCTAGTACCTGCTGACTGTCCATCTATGATTGCTGATAGGTATCGTCTATATCTACTTCTTAAACTCTCAATGAAGCCTATAGTTACAGGAACATTCACTATTGATGGAACTGAGGATATGATTAAAATGCTCTCCATTATTAGGGGTAGCTATGATGATTTAGCTAAGTATCCCTATGCTATATTCGTTTGTTGTGTATCACCACCATTTAAGTGGAGTGATATAACTATGAAGAGTCTAATTACATGTTCAAGATATAGCGTACCAGTCTCGATTTTACCTATGCCACAAATAGGTTTAACATCTCCAGGAACAGTAGCCTCATCAATTCTCCAACACGTAGCTGAATTCCTTTCAGGACTTGTTATATCACAGCTTATAAATCCTGGAACTCCTATTCTATTTGGAGGATCTGTAGGAGCTCTAGATCCTAGAACTGGAGTTAATCTTCTAGGTGCACCTGAAGTCCTACTATCAACTCTCGGATATAATGATGTAGCTAAATGGCTAAATATTCCATCCCATGCATTCCTTGGAATTAGTGATTCATTAACCCTAGATATGCAGAGCATACTTGAAAGCTCATATCAACTCACAATAGGAACAATAGCAGGAATAAACATAATACAGGGACCTGGAATGCTAGAGTCTGAAATAACACAGAATATTGAGAAGCTAATCCTAGATAATGAAATCTGTAAAATAGCATTAAGACTAAAGAGAGGAATAGAAATAAATGATGAAACATTAGCTATTGAAATATTTAAATCCGTGGAGCCTGGAGCTGAATACATAAAGAATCCATTAATCCTAAAATACATGATTAAATGGATTCCTAAAGAAATACTCCTAACAAAACCAGTAATCAACAGATATACGAGAAGCACATGGAAAACTAAAGGAGCTAAAAACATAGATCAACGCATCAAGGAATTAATAGATGAAAAACTAAAATCCTATAGTGTAGAGCCACTACCTGAAGATAAAGCAAAAGCACTTGATGAAGTTATTGTGGAGGCGGCTAAAAAACATAAAGTTAACATTCCAAAACTAATATAATTAAGTCATCTCCACATAAATAACTTTTATTCTTAACTATTGATGGTATTTTGGCTGTTGTGTTTGGATTCATTTCACTCTTTAGCTTTGTTCTCGAATCGTATGCTGATTCTTTCTTTATGATTCTCCATAGCTATGGAATTCTCTTAGGGGATTTGGTATGTATATTACCTATTCCTAAACTAGGTAACTTATATTATCCATACATAAATGTAGAAGCTTTATGTGCTTTATTCTTAATTCCAATATAAATTCTAGATGGTTAGTTTAAACTGGTTTTAAACGTACTTTAGCTATGTGTTTGCTAGGTTCTTAGCTTTAATTTTGCCCTAAATATACTGTATACTAACTAGCTTGACTTTTAGAGGAATTTAGACTTGTTTATGGATTCATTCATTGTTAAATCCTTAGCTTTATCTAGTTCCTAACTTATTAGAATCCCTCGACGTTAAGATAAACTAACCTCCACACATAAATAAGGCTTAACCATACACTTCCATAAGTTCAGCCAGTTAACTCAATACTTAATGGAAGCTACGATTATAGTAATAATGTGTATATTAGGCAAGCAGCTTAAATGAACTTATTATTATGGGATAATTCATTTTGATAAATAGAAAATTTTACCCCTAAAGCCTCAAGAATTATTGATACGGCTAGTTTCGATGTAATATCATTTATATCTAGTAGTGGTGAGACTTCAACAACATCCATAGCTACTATATTAAGACTTGAAAATAAGCTATCAATAAGCTCTAATGCCTCATCATGCGAAAACCCTCCTGGTTCCGGAATTCCTGTTCCTGGAGCTATGCTTGGATCCATAGCATCAATATCAAAAGTTAAATATATAGGCGTGTTCTTTACTTCCTCTCTTACTCTACAGGTAATATTTTCTATTCCAAGCCTTTTAACCTCTCTCATGGTAAATATAGTGGTTCTAAGCTTCTTCGCGCTTCTAAGTGATTCATGTGAGTTTAAGAATCCTCTCATACCTATCTGAAAGACTTTATTGGGCTTAATTTCCGCCTCATCGATGCATCTCAGAATTGGGGAGCCATGAGTGTATGCATTACCAATATATGAGCTAAGCATATCTAAGTGAGCATCAATCTGCACTAAACCTATATCACCATAGCTATCTTTCACAGCCTTAACTAAGGGGAAAGTCACTGAATGGTCACCACCTAGAAATAATCTAAAAGTCTCCATATTCTTAGAAAATAAAGATAAAACCTTTCTGTAAATAGTATTCATAGCTTCTTTCTGATCACCGAAAGGAACATCAATATCTCCTAAATCCACTATTTTAACATTTCTCAATATAACTTTCCCTCTTAAAATATCAAGCAACCCCTCATTTACATTATAAAACTTATAAATCATCGATGCTCTTCTAATTCCGGAAGGTCCTAATCGTGCTCCAGGCATATATGACACTCCGGAATCTATTGGAATTCCTAGTACAGCTACATCCTCATCACCACTAAGAGAATGTACATGATCTCTACCTAAAAACGTCTGAATACCACTAAATGGAGTAACATCCTTATAAGCAGACATATATACCTATTACTTCTTTGTTTATTAAATTTTTCTCTTTGGCTTTAGCTTAAGCATACGTGATCATTCTTTAATTCTTCATATGAACTCAGCTATCTCCCTGATTAAACTAATAGATCATATAGTAAGCTTTATCAATCTAAAACGCAGATATGAAATAGATTAATAGGATTTTACCTCGTGATATAGACCTGTAAAGCTTTCTGGATAGCTTACAGTTAAGGAAATGATAAATTAGGCTTATAGATTTGAGTAAATAGACTGCGGAGTCCTTAGCTTACCTTCATGTCCAATCATGAGTGCTCATTAAATCTATACCATAATATCTTTTATGAAGTGATTACTTCTATTTCTTAATTTCACAGATAACATCTTCAAGATCTATATTAAAATAGAATATTTTTGAGTATTTGAATCGGGAGTCTAAACTCAATTTTTTAGTTATTTTAGTTAAAATATCTTCTCCTCCAAGTCTTCTTTTCTGAACTTCTAAAAGTAAATAATTATCAGTTTCAGCTAGTTTAAATTTAAAGTAGTTCCAGAACTCTAATGTTCCATGATTAACACATAATGTAGCTTTACTCCTATCTCTTTTGTTAATGATAAACAGTATTGCTTCATAGGCAGTCATCTTCAAATCGTTAATTTCAGTATTACCATTCCTCCATAAGCATAGAGATGCGCCAACACCTTCATGAACATGACCGCATACATGTAGAAACACACCATACTTCATAAGGAAATATTTAATAGCAGTACTGCCAACATGTTTACCCCAATAGGTAGATGGTAAACCGAAAGCTCCAAGGGAATCTCTACTTCCACAATTGTACGGCGGAGCATGAGTTATTAATACTATTATGTTGTTAAGCGGAGATGCTTTTTCAACAGCTCTTTCCAAAGCCCATTCCAAATCAGATTCTGTTCTTTCACCTGGATAGCGTTGGTTAATTGGGTTTGTTCCTTCTACTCCGATAAATACAATATCATTGTTTTTAAAGTAGTTTCCAGGATAAACACCTTCACTTAACATATCTGTAGAGCAGCCTATTGGAAATAGTGGTTCCCCGAGCTCTAACGAAACCTCTGATGTAACTCCTAGTAACTCATAATTACCTCCAAGAACAAAAACTATTCTATCATCTAGATTTTTCCCCATTTCTCTAAGAACTTGCTTAACATTACTCCTAGCATGTACACGATTTCTTTCAGGCTCAGCCTGATAGTCACCAGTAAAAACTATATGTGAGCAATGCTTGTCATTCATACATTCATATAAATACTTCTGGGTCCGCTTAATATCGCCATGAGCATCACCAGCAGATAGAAATCTTAAACTTGCATATTCATTAATAAAGGCATGTATAAGTGCATGTTTTTCATGGATTTCTTTATTCACAGCCCACCACAATATGAACCTCTTAAAATCCTATATATTTTTATGCTTTTATGGAAGACACGGTAAACTTAGGAGCTTGATTGATCATAAAGAATTAGAGTTCATATTACATTTTTAAGCGCTTTTTAATGATTTCTACCTCTATATGTTTAATTTCCTCTTTAATTTCAGGAGATAAGGTATTGAGATGCTCCCGATATTTCTCTAAGCCTACACTAATAAGCTCATCTGGCTTTAAATGTAATTTTTTACATACCTGCTCTTTTGATACTTTATTCCAGTATGTAAGCAATTTAAACAATGATTTCGAAGACACCCAAACATCTATATCTGCTACTTTTATTAGCTGTTCTGTAAATGGCCTCTCTACTAGTGGTATTTCAGTATAGTAATCTCTTAAGTCAATATATTGGATACCTAAAAGTATTAATTTTAGTATCTCTGGAGCTACTGTTGACTCGTACTCCCTCATTTTCACTATAGCTGTAGCTCCACTTAGAATTCCAAGCTCTAAATCCTTACCCTGTTTCCAATTTGTCATTGGTTTTAAACCTAATGCTTTAAGGATTTGATCTACTCTTCTACAGTTTTCATCATATAATCCAAATTGATCATTAACACTTATTCTTACAATTAGGCTTTTACTCATTCTAAAATATTTAAATTATAAACTTATAAATATTTAGCCCAGCATATGGTGTCCTGTAACCTTAGATGTTACATCGCTTTCATTACCTCACTTATAAGGATTTTCATTTATCATCTTTAGTTCATTTTCTATATGTATCTGCCTACTTAGCGATGCGTAGTCTTACTCAATTATATGTTATGTAGCTATATTACCTCCAGCATATTCTAATGGCTTCACATTTACTATATGTATTGATTACTCTTCCTAATAAAATCTCTAAATGTTTACTGCTCTTAATTTTACATCAACTTGATAATGTCTTAATCGTAGCAATAAGGTAGGAATATCCTAAGTAAACTCTCTAAAGTTGATAGAATACGAGTTAGCAAGAACAAAATTTATATTGGTAATGTTATCCTTCAAGTTGGGAGTAGAATGAGTTTTAGAAGGGATATATGGGTTAGCCCTTACAACTTTATTGAGGATGTTACTGGAGAGTTTAAATTACCAAGTAGGATAGGTATTTACGATTGTACTTTAAGAGATGGTGAACAGGTTCCAGGACTTGTTTTCAGAAAAACTGATAAGATACGTATAGCTCAAGCACTAGATGAGTTAGGTGTTCAAAGAATTGAAGCAGGTATGCCTATTGTTTCTGCTGAGGATAAGGAAGTTGTTAAGGAGCTTGTAGATCTCAGGCTTAATGCTGAGATTTGGGGTTTTTGTCGATGTGTTATAGGAGACATAGATGCTTGCCTAGAGGTAGATGTTGAATCAGTAATTTGTGAGATTGCAACAAGCCCCTTCAAAATGAAGGCTTACAGCTTAACTGAGGAAATTGTTCTTGAGAGAATAGTGGAGGCAATTACGTATGCTAAGGAGCATGGACTTAGAGTAGCGTTTTTCGCTGTTGATATGACGCGAGCAGACATAAACTTCCTTAGGAAAGCCTACATAACAGCTGTAAATGAAGCTCACGCAGATGAAGTCGTTGCTGTTGATACTCTTGGTGTAGCTTTACCTGAAACAATATTCTACCTAACTAAAAAGTTAAAAGAATGGGTGAAGGTACCAATTCATATTCACTGTCATAATGAATTCGGTATGGCAACAGCTTGTTCTATTGCTGCCGTAAAGGCAGGAGCTGAATGGATTCATGTAAGTGTTAATGGAATAGGTGAAAGATCCGGTAATACTGATATTGCTGAGGTTTCACTAGCTCTCCTACTCCTATATGGTAGAGATGTTGGAATAAAATATGAAAAACTAAGGAAAACATCAAAGCTAGTTGAGGAATTAAGCGGTATTAAAATGCCGCCGAATAAACCCGTAGTTGGAGACGCTATATTTAAACGTGAATCCGGAGTTACAGTATTACAGCTAATAAACTATCCACCATCCGTTGAACCCTACCCACCGGAACTAGTTGGTGGTGAAAGAGAAATAATAATAGGAAAGAAAAGTGGAAAACACTCAATAGAATGGAAACTAAAACAGCTAGGAATTAATGCAACAGATAAGCAAATCCTTCAAATCCTCAACATGGTTAAAGAAAAATCAATCGAAAAAAGGAAACATATCTCTGATGAAGATTTTATTTCAATAGTAAATCAAGTATTAAAATCCAATTATAGTAATAAACCAACTATTAGTAGCTAGATACTACCGATACGAAGCTTTATATAAGCTAATGATTTAATAGGATTTGAAGGATGGCAAAAGAGTTGGAAGTTGCATAGAAGATTTGGTTAGGGGAGGCTACATCTTGCTACATAAAAAGGGCAAGCCATCTCTCTAAATCCAGCGAGAAGTAGAGAAATTGTAGAATACATCAAATCAGTTCTAAAGTCATGGGAGAAACACATGTGTTAGCACAAATATATTTAAACTCGGAACATCTATACCATTGTAAGAGAAGTATCGAAGAGTCATGCTAATCTAACCTCAAAGCAAATCGATCTCTTGGAGAAAGATTCTGAACAGACCGTGAAGTGATTAGCTCAATTAAGCATTAACCGAACTTTTGGCTGGCTACTTAAAAGCTTTAAAGAATCAAGGATATGTTAAATCTAAGAAAGTTGACTTGCTAAAGTATATTTTAAACAAATAACAGGTGTTGAAAATGGTAAATAAAATAGAGATAACAAAGTTGTATCCAGTTTGCGAATTGAGAAAATATTATTCTCTATAGGAAGAGGATTAGCCTTAAATCACGTAGTTTCTTTCGTTAGGAACAAAACCATACCTTTTCTAAGACTATACCGTTACAAAGAGGCTTTTGCTTTTGACCTGTTCAAACTCCTCAGATACTTTAATTTAACTTCTAAGGATTGTGTTCTAGACCCACATGTAGGAATGAGCATAACTTACTTTACTTTGATGTTACAGCACGTACGTCTGTAGACGTCGGCAAATTATCGCCTAGTTTACATTCAACAATAGTATTTTCTTGTTAATCTATGTTTGTTTGGTATGCTTTTACAGGTTGACACCTGATTGAAATATTAGTCGCTCCAAATTCAGTGAAACTATTAAGAAATAATTAGAAAATCCAATACTGCTAAATCACATTTAATTATTATATACATTATATAATATATTAGTGCTGGCGATCAACTGGATTGTAGAAATGAGGAGCTGTAGATATGATTATTGTGGATTTATTATCTATACTATAAGATATCACTCTTACATACTGCTCTAACAGTTTAAATTGTATTTAATTTAGAGTTGTTAGTAGCTGATGATAGATAATATATTGGAAAGATTATTATGGGGGCTGTGAAGTATAGTTGGGGTGAGTGGATGAGAGCTGCAAGAATAGTATTGGAAATGTTTAGGGAGTATGATGTTAAGCATGTCTTCGGATTACCTGGGGAAACTACAATTCCACTTTATGCTGAATGGAGTAATTTTCCCGATATTAAGCATGTTCTAGCTAGGGATGAGAGAAGCGCATCATTTATGGCTGACGCCTATGCGAGAATTAGTTTTAAGCCAGGTATATGTGAAGGACCTAGTGCAGGCTCAACACATCTAATACCTGGAGTTGCTGAAGCATATAAGGCATCAGTCCCTATGATAGTATTAACAACTGATATTCCTCTCCACTATGAGAAGAGAAATATGCTTACAGGTTTAGATCAAACAGCTCTATATAGGGGAATTACGAAGGAAACAATAACTGTAACGAAGGCTGAGGAGATTCCTAATATAGTTAGGAGAGCATTTAGATTATCAACAAGCGGAAAACCTGGACCAGTACATATTAGAATACCCTTAGACATACTTAACCATGATGTAGAGAATCCGAGAATTTATGCTCAGAAGAGTTTTGTAAGCTATCCAGGACATAGACCTATAGCGGAAATAGGGAAAATAAGGGAAGCAGCTAAACTATTAAGTAGTGCTGAAAGACCCTTAATTATTTGTGGTCAGGGAACTCTTTTCTCAAAGGCATGGAGTGAAGTTACAGAACTAGCTGAACTACTAGGAATACCTGTTGGAACAACAATAACTGGGAAGGGAAGTATAGCTGAAACCCATCCATTATCGATTGGAGTTGTTGGAAGTCGTGGAGGAACATCATTTTCAAACAAAATAGTAAGGGAAGCTGACTTAATATTCTACATTGGCTGTAATACTGACTCTATAAGTACTATGGAGTGGAGTCTCCCAACTGAAAACGCTGATGTGAAGATAATTCATTTAGATATTAGCGAGGCAGAGGTTGGAAACATTTATCATACAGATGTTGAGTTAATAGGTGATGTAAAGTCTACTTTAACTGAGATTATTAAAGTTATTGAAAGTACTGTTGAAGATAAAAGATATGAGAAAATACCTAGAGTAAAAAATATCTTAAAGGAATATAGGGAGTATAGTAGATATATAGAGGAAATAGCTGAAACAAGTGAGAAGCCAATTCATCCACTACGATTTATAAAAGAGCTTTCAATTAATATTCCGGAGGAGTATGTGATAGTTGCTGATGCTGGTATAGGAGCCATCTATACTTCAGCATTCTACAAGGTTAAAAGAGCAGGTAGAAGTATAATATTTAACTATTCTCTAGGAGCATTAGGCTATGCTATTCCTGCATCTATTGGCTGCTACTATGCAAAGCCGAACAGCTGTATAGTTGCATTAACTGGTGATGGAAGCTTCGGTTTTGCTGTAGGTGAACTTGAAACAATAAGCCGAATAGAAGGTAACATAAAGGTTTTCATGTTTAACAATGGATGCTATGGATGGATTAAGGCAAGCATTCAATTCTCGTACGGTCCGCAATACGTTGATTTCTCAACAAACTTTAAGAAGATTAACTATCAAAAAATTGCTGAAGGATTTGGCTTAAAATCATTTAAAATCGAGGATGTTGAAGACTTGAATGAAATACTTCCAGAAACATTTAAAACCAGTGAGCCAGTATTTATTGAAGTCATAGTAAAATCGGAGAATGAACTTGTCCCTCCTGTTCCATCATGGGTGGAGAAAGCAGAAAAACTAGGGATTAAATATGTATACTAACTCTTAGTAGTATTGGTTGGATTATAATGTTTACTATGGACTCAGTCTTAGGCTTAAAGCCTTTTCAGGACATTTCTCAATACATTGTAAACACCTTATACAGTTTGATGAGAATTCAGCTTCTTCAATATTGTTTATTTCCATACTACATGTTTCACAGCAAGATCCATATTTACTGCATTTATTCCTATTAGCTTAATTATTAGATTTAGTTGGGGATTGAAATATTTAGGAGGAGTAGAAGCATATTGAGCTTAGGTTAAGCTCTAGCTGATTTCAAATACTACTACGACCTCCTAAGATAGAGGGAAATATTAAGACAGCCTTCATCTTACATGCTTATCTGGACAGAACCAATAACTGTAAAGTCTAAGAAGTAATGTTTATGATGGTAATATGTCCAATACGAGAATATTTAAATTTAATAAGCGTAATGTTTAACTTTTTATTTTGAATTTATATGGAGGTGTTGAGTTTGCCTATTTTTCTAGATGATTTTGCATGTTTAATGAATGTTAAGAAGGAAAGCATGAGGGAGAAGTTTTTTAATGGGAAGTTAAACTTCTTAGATGAAACGTTTAGAAGATATTTTGAATCTATCTGGATACCTATACGTGTTGAGGAGTTCTCAGTTAATCCGAGTGATCTTGATATTTTAGCTGTTGATTCAAGTGTTTATATAAACATGCTTTCTAATGGTGGAATCTTCTATATTGCTAGGTCTTTAGCTGTTCAAAGAGATATTGTTGGGAAGAAGCTAGAAACTAATGTGGTTTTTAGTAGGGATAGAGTTTCCCGTATCCGTGAATTTATTACTGTTAAGATGGAGATGTTAGAGTTTGAAGCTGCTCTTGAAGCTTTAAAGAATGGTTTTGATGGAGATGCTGTTTTACTGGACGGCTCCCTTTACGGTAGGGTTTGCCATATTCCAATAGAGTATAGAGTTGAGGAGGAATATGATGTCTTACTACGTTACTTTAGGGTTTACAGGGAGCTTCTTAATGTCTGCTATAGATCTAATATTCCTCTAGTTGGAGTAAGTAAAGAGAGTAGATCAACGTTTTACCGTGACTACTTGTTAAGCTTAATATTTAATGAAAAGCTGAAGGAGTTAAATATTGAGGAGGATAAGAAGATATTGGAGAAATTGTTTTTTCAAGTTCTTGACGTGGAGAAAACAGCTTTTAAAATATTTTCTAGACTTCAAGGGAAATATGGAGATAAACTGGGAGTTATTGATTTGATTTTGAGGGAGCTGTCTTCCTCAAGACCTGACTACCAGTTAATTATGAGCTATGCATCATCAATCGGCTATACGAATCCATTACTGTTAGGCTCCCATATTAGGATGGCGAGACGCTTAAAAGAGTACTATAAGAATCCGGAGGAATGCGTTGGAAAGTATTTTCCAAGGTTAACAATGGAGAAAGGTGAGGAATTTATTCAGTGGGCATCCAGTATTCTTAAGAGTATTTTAGAGTTTCCAAGCTTCATCTCATTTTATATTTTACTTGATCCTAGAGATTCACCTATACGTATCGATACACCGTATTACGGTAAATCCATATTCGAAATTAGCTGGCCTGAACCCGCTAGCATAGATGTTAGTGATCTATTAAGAATTATGGTTACAGGATACTGTGGCTTAAATGCTTATAATTTATGGCTTAGAAACGCTGATGAAAAGGTTAGATTAAAACGGAGGGTTGTAGATAATATTTACATTCCCTACTTGGAAAAGCTATTTGGAGAGAAGATTATTTATGGAAGGAGGTATCGTCGTGTCAAATACCCTTAAAGAAATCGGAATAATTATCGGTGAGGCTAGTTCAAGCGAGTTTTACTTCAGCTCTAAACCTGAGGAGATGCCTTCAAGATGGGAGTATATAGTTGTATTCTCCCTAGAAGATGTTAACGGCGTCTTAAGGGAGGTTCCAGTAATAGCTCAAGTATATGGAATAATATCTGCAAGTCAAGCATTAACAAAGGATCTTGACTTCAACATAATGAAGAAACTTGTAGAATCCGGAATTGTAGATAGGAAGGTTTGGGGTAAGGCTAGAATTCTAGGATACTTAACTGGAAATGGGGAAGTATTACAGCCGAGAAGAGCTGTTATGCCTGGAAAAACCGTTTATCAAGCTCCAAAAGATCTACTTGAAAGGTTTTATTCCTTCCCGAGAGAGGAAGCTATCCATATTGGATCTTTAATTACGAGAAGTGAAGTTCCTGTCTACCTATCTCTTAAAGGTTTTAGAAGACATCTTGCAATCATAGCGCAGACAGGAGCTGGGAAAAGCTATCTAGCAGGTATTCTTGCAGAAGAGCTTCTTAGTAGAGGTGCAACAATAATTATGCTGGATCCCCATGCAGACTATGTTTTCTTATCTAGGAGGGCTGATGGTGGAAGACATGAGCTTTCAGATAAAATCATTGTTTTCAGAAATCCAGCAAGTACTGGTAGATACTCTACTGAGGAAGTTGGTAGAGTTGAGCCTTATGAAGTCTGTTTTTCAGATCTTGACCTGGAGGAAATATGTCTAATTGCAAAGATAAACCCCCGCTACGTTAATATTAGAAGTGGGCTTGAGTATGCTATTTCAAATTTGAAGAAGCGTAAAAGAATGTTTTCACCTAGAGATGTTTTAGAGGAGCTGGAGCAAGTGGATATTTGGGATGTTGATGAAAAGATAAGATCTGGAGCTCGTTCAGCTCAAAAATATATTAAGCGTATTATTGGAATGAGGGTTTTTACAAGTGTTTCAACATCTATTGATAAAATGTTAAAGCCTATGCAGCTATCCGTAGTAGATCTTTCAGGTCTTGAAGATGAGGTTTCAGACTATATTGCATATAGAATTCTTACAGAAGCCTATGATAAGGTAGCTAGTGGAGAGTTTAAGTATCCAGTCTTCATCTTCCTTGAGGAAGCTCACCGCTTCATTCCACCGGATAAGCGGACCTACTCAAGCGATATAATTAGAAGAATTTCTGCGGAAGGTAGAAAATTCGGTATATTTCTAATCCTCATAACACAGCGTCCCTCAAAAATCCATTCTGATGCTTTAAGTCAATGTAATAGTCAAATAATTATGCGTATTACTAATCCTGAGGATCAGAAAGCTATTTCAATAAGTTCAGAACGTATAAGTAGAGATCTTCTTGAAGATCTACCTGGACTCAATGTTGGTGAAGCTGTAGTTGTTGGCGAAATGACTAGAGCTCCAGTTATGGTTAGGATTAAGAAAAGAAAAACTAAAGAAGGTGGAGCCGACATTGATATTATCGGTAAATTAAGAGAAGCTCTTACTGCTGAAATTAAGGGTGAAGATGAGGCTCAAAGGTTAAGGAATGAGTTAAAGGGGATTTACAGCTAGTACAGCTATGTAAAGCCGAGTCGAAAGCTTTATAAATAAACATCATATGAATTCATGGTTCACGGTTGTTATTCATGGTTAGGATTGCTCATGTTTCAGATACTCATCTAGGTTTTCGACAATACAATATTGATGAGAGAGAACAGGACATATATGATGTTATGGATGAAATAGCTGATAAAATACTTGATGAACGGGCTGAAATAGTTATTCATAGCGGAGATCTCTTCGACTCACCGAAACCTACAGCTCAAGCATACTATTCTTTTAAAAGATTTCTTGCAAGACTTAACGGTAAGGTAAGGTTTTTCTCAATACTTGGAGATCATGATACTCCTAAACGTCGAGGTATGCCTCCGCAAAGACTATTTGATGATAGAATCCAAATTCTAGGACTTACAAGCGGTGAATATCAAATACTACACTTAAACGGACAGGATGTATTGATTGCGGGAATATCTAATATTGGACGTCGCTATAGAGAAATACTAATTGAAGAATTGGGAAAACTTAACTCTATTGCTGCTAAATATTCAGTAAGTATATTGGTTCTACATCAAGCTATTGATAGATTCTTCACGTTCGAAGAGGCTTTCGAACTAAGAATAGATGAGTTACCGAGAAATTTCAAGTATTACGCTATGGGGCATCTCCATAATAGAGTACAAGCATCCTTCGGAAGAGGGGAGCTTGCCTACCCCGGCTCAACTGAAATTATTAGAAGTGATGAAATTAGTGAATGGGAGAAGCATGGGAAAGGATTCTATATCATAGATATTGATAGTAGTAAAGTAGATATTAAGAGGATTAATCTTGAAAGAATTAGGCCACAACTAAAAGTAAAAATAAACTATGCTAACTTCAATCAGGAACTTAAGGAATTCATAGCTTCTCTTAAAAGCTATTTAAAACCTCCATTAATACACGTAATTGTTGAAGGAAGAAATATTGATAGACAGAAAGTCCAGCAAACATTAAGTAAAGCTTTATCCGGAAAGGCTCTACATTTCCGTTCACAAATTGTTGAGGAAGCTGAAAAAGAACTTATTAAGCTTAAACCTGGAGGAGCAGATATAAGGCTTCTTTTAAAGGAGTATTTAAGGAATGAGGAAATAGCTGAATTCGGCTGGGAGCTCTTCAAGGCTTTAAGGCTTGGAGATATTGAAGATGCAAAGAAGATTACTGAAGAATACTTCAAGAGGCTGAAACAAAATGATATTAAAGAAGGTATACGTTGAAAACTTTATTTCACATAGGAATAGCAAGATAGAATTTGATTATGGAATCAACGTTATTACTGGTCCAAATGGAGCTGGGAAAACCTCAATTCTAGATGCTGTAAGCTTTGGGCTTTTCAATGTTCATAGTAGGGGGAGAAATGAAAATCTTATTCATAGAAACGCTGAAAAATCAAAGATTACTGTAGAGTTTAATGAGGGGGGAATAGATTATGTTGCTGAATGGGAAATTGATCGGAGGAGAAGACAAACAAGAGGAATTCTATCTAGAATTCAAGATAATAGGAAATCAATTATTGCTAGAAGCGGTAGACAAGTAATAGCGGAAATTGAGAAAATCCTAGGTATTGATAAACACCTCTTCCTACAGTCAATCTATATCCAGCAGGGAGAAATTGAAAAGCTTATTACTACAACTCCTGCAGATAGAAAGCAGATCATTTCGAAGCTACTAGGTATTGAAGATCTTGAAAAAGCCTATCAGCAAATGAAAGAAATAATAAATGATTATCAAAACATTGTCTCCTATCTGGACGGTGAATTAAAAAGAAAACCAAATATTGAGAATCAAATTCAAAGCTTAAATCTAGAAATAGAATATTTAGAGGATTCACTTAGCTATGAAAAGACTAAGTTAAAAGATATTGAGGAAGAATTTAAATCCCTTGAGAACCAGCTTAAAGAACTCAATCAGAAAAAAGAGAAATTCAACAAGTTAAACATGGGGAAAGCTATTTTAGAAGCGAAAATTGAAAATTTAAGCAAGAACCTAGAGAGAAAGAAGGAAGAATTGAGGGAGGCTGAAAATGCTTTCATAAAGATTGAGGCATTAAAGGAAGCAATTAGAAAACTTCCAGTAATGGAGAGCTACTATAACTTATATCAGAAACTAAACGAGAAGAAGAAGGAAATAATGTTAGAACATCAAAAACTTGAACATATAGAAAACCTAATAAATACTTTAACACGTAACGAAAACGCCTACAAAAACTATCAGACTAGAATAAACCTTTTAAATCAGAAGAGAATTGAGAGGAAGAATTATGAAGGTGCTAGAGAAGAACTTACACGATTAAAAAAACACTATCAGGAAAACTTAAAGAAAAAAGAGAGGAAATATGAGGTTTTATTACAGCTACTTAAAGAATATTCAAATATTCTCGGTGAGGAAATTACATATGAGAACATAGAATCCATACTTGCAAGAAGAAGAAGTGAAATTAACTTATTAAAGAATGAACTAGCAGTAAAGGCAGATAGTTTAAAGGAGAAAATTGGAAGTATTAAAAACCAGATTGAAGATATTAAATTCAAACTGTCAAAGATAGCTGAAGCCGATATCTGTCCTATCTGTGGGAGAGAGCTAACTCCTCAGCATAGATTAAAGCTTCAAGAAGAATTTGAAAAGGTAAAGCTTAAATGTGAAGAAATAATAGGTAAACTTCAAGATGAGCTTAAACATGTTAATGCTGAAGAGAGGAAATATGAGGAAATGCTTGAGAATCTTGCCTCCATCAACCCAAATAGAGTAATGGAAATTACTAATGAAATAAAAGAACTAGATTTAGAAATAGTTCAAGAAAGCTCTGAAATAGAGGTCTTAAATAGAAAAGTTGAAATACTGGAAGAAATAGATGCTGAAATTGAATTGCTTGAAAGGGAAATAAAGGAGCTTGAAGAGTTTTATAGAGAGTATGAAGCTGCAAGACGTGAACTTAGCCGATGGCCAGTAAAGGAAAGTATAGAGGAAAACATTAAAGTAATGAGTGAAGAAGTAAATACAATCCTAAAGGAAATGGAAAACTTAATAATTAATCTCGGATACAAACCGGAAAACCCGGAGCGGGAATTAATAGATCTAAGAAGTAGAAAAGAGGAGTTTGATAGGAGTAAGCCTCTAGCAGAAAAAAGAAATTCTCTATTAATAGAGGTTCAAGACTTAAAAAATGAGTTTAAAACGAGAAAACAAGAACTTGAAAAAATTCTAGGAGAAATAGAGAAGCTTAACTATGATGAGAATACTCATAGGGAAATACAGGAAAAGTTTGAAGATAAGGAGAGGGAGAAAGATGAGCTAACAGTAAAAATAGCTGAGTTAGAAGCTGAAATCAAAACTAAACGTAGAGAAAAGGAAAACCTTGAAAATGAGTTAAAACAGCTTTTAGATAAGGAAAAGGAGAAAGCCATGGTTGAAGACTTTATTAAAATTCTTGAACGTATTAGAAATGCTTTCCATAAAGATGGGCTTCAACGACTAGTTAGAGCTAGATCAAAGCCTCTACTAGAAAAGTTTACTCGAGACTTTCTTGAGAGATTCAACTTAGAGATTTCAGATGTTCAAATCGATGAAGACTACAATATTTCAGTTACTGGACCAGTTGGTCTTCAAACCATAGATCAGATTAGTGGCGGTGAAAGAGTTGCACTTGCAATAGCTTTAAGACTAGCTATAACACGTGTTCTATCAGAAAAAGTTGAAACTATTATTATGGATGAGCCTACAATACACTTAGACGAAGAGAGAAGGAGAGAACTTGTCAACATTTTAAACTCCTTCTTTAGAGAAGGTGGTAGAATTATTCCGCAAATGATTATTATAACACATCACCATGAAATCGAGGATGCAGCAGATATAGTATACAGTGTAAGCAAAAAAGAAGGATACTCAACAGTTAAAGCAGGTACATTGTAAGCTCTATAAATCAATCTAGAATAGCTTATCAATTAATAGAATAGTATTTGAAGCATAGAAATAATAAGAACTAAATCCGCTTAGCTAAATATAATATGATAGTTCTAGTTGGAATAATGTAGTTTAAGAATTACTTTTTGAAACTTCAATTATTAAACAGTCTCCTACAGTAGGTTTTCCAAGTTCTTCATATTCTCTCTGTGTAAGGGAGAGAATTACTGTAGAACGTATTTCCTCAACTGCTTGCTGAGGGGTTTGAGGACCTAAAAATACTGGTAAATACTTCCTCATAGCCTGAAACATGCTGAACATCATTCTCTCCTCCAATGATTCCGGTGCTGGAATTATCGAAGGGCTTCTCTCAATATTTTCAGAAAGTTTACTTAACCTTAATATTACATCATTTCCATAAAGCTCCATAGCCATAACCCTATACTTTAAAGTAACCAAGCAATCACCAAGTACTAGTTAAATATTAAGCTTTTAAAGCTTACCATTATGGAGTTGAATGTAGTGATTTAGAGGAATTGAATTTTAAATTGTTTAGCTAAGTAATATGCTATTTATTTCTATAGTTGGTTTCCTCATGTTTTCACAGTTCTTACTAGTTGGTTACTGCTATTTTCCCTTAAATTTCGGTTTTCTCTTCTCCAGGAATGCTATTGTTGCCTCCTTGAAGTCTTCTGTCTGATATAGGTAATCAGCTGCTTTTACTTCACGTATTACTGTTTCCTCTAGGGTTGATGATAGGTTTTCCCATAGTAGTTTCTCAATTTCCTCTATTGCTAGTGGTGAGTTTTCAATTAGTTCACGTGCTATCTCTATACATTTCTCCATCAACTTATCTTCAGGTACAATCTCATCAACTAATCCCATTTCCTTAGCTGTATTAGCATCTAGAACTCTACCTAATAGGAGGATTTGTCTAGCCTTTCTGAAACCTATTGTTCTAGGTAAAATTAATGTACTACCTAGTTCAGGAGGTATTCCCCTCTTTACGAATGGAGCTGAAAAAACTGCTTTCTCCGATGCTATTACGAAGTCGCAGAGCTGAGTTAAAGTAAATCCGAAACCGAAAGCAGGTCCATTAACTGCAGCTATTGTTGGTTTTCCTAATGATTTAATAGCTAAGGCAAAATCAGCAACAAATGTTCGATCCCTCTTAATTTTCCCATCAATTATATCCTTCCAATCCTTAATATCTGCTCCAGCAGAAAACCCCCTACCTGCACCAGTAAATATTACTACTCGAATCCCACTATCATTTTTAAGCTCATACATTACCTTAAGAAGCTCCTCCCTCATTTTAAGATTTAAAGCATTAAGTACATCTGGACGATTAAATCTTACTATTGCTATACCGTTTTCCCTTATAAGCTCAATAGTTTCATAATCTTTAAATTCACTACCCATACGTATCATGAGCCAGTTATTATGAACAGTATTAAATTTTTCGCTAAAATTCGTTCAGCATTAATAAATATAGATGATTCTAGCTGTATTGTAAATAACTTTTAATTATGTTTAGTATTGCTAACTCCCTTCATAATGTTTACTAGTTATGTAACATTATATCATCTAAGAGTTATTCCTTACTACTTTTCCAATGAGTTTAAGAATTAAATCTTCATCTTCTTACAGTTTTCTAAATATTAGCTTCACGGGCTTCAAGACATACTGTTAAATCCCTTATTAATATCAGTAAAGCCAGCGATCCTCCACATTATCCGTAAAACCTAATTGTAACTCCTGATATTAATGCTTCCTAACAATATTAGGGAATCTAACCATATCTCTAAAACCTTCTTGTACTAAAGCTCTGAAGAGAATTTGTGTATTCATGGGAGATAATATACTTTCCCCTACTCTTGTCATGGTTTTTAAATGAAAGTATGAAGTTATGGTCTTGTTTGCCTTCTTAGCTATTGATATAAACTCATCTATGTTTATTCCGGCTAGTTTTGACATTGTCCTCTGAGGAAATTCTAAAGTATTCTATTGTTAAGCTACTTCAATTAATAAGTAGTTGAATCTAAGGATTAAAATAGTACTTCGTAAGGTATTCCCTGCTTCTTAAGCGAGCTTACGATTTTAATCTTCATCTCTTTGAAAAACTCCCAGCTCATAGCATACTCTAATCCATACTTCCTATATACCCAATCTGCATAATGGTAATTCATTTTATCAATTATTATGTAATTAGTTTTCCCCTTAACTTCTTCAATAAGGCCTTCAGCACCTGGTAGTAGGGGAGCTATCATAACGTAGGTTTTGATACCTACTGAATTTAGCTTATCTAAAGCTTTTATTCTCTCTTTAATAGATGGTGTTTTCGGTTCAAAAATCCTTCTAATTCCATCATTAGCAGTTGTTATTGTAAGTATTACTTCAACATTTTCATGATTCTGTAGAAGCTCTACGTCGCGAAGTATAAGTGTTGATTTCGTCTGAATTGTAATAGGCCACTTTCTCTCCAGTAGAATTTCAAGACATCCCCTAGTAATTTTATACTTTTCTTCTAGAGGCTGATAGGGATCACATACCCCGCTTATCCAAACCCTCCCTATTTTCTTCCTATTTATCTCATGTTGAAGTAGACTTACAGCATTAATTTTTACATCAACAAACTCCCCCCACTTCTCTCTATGACCAGTAAATCTTCTTATGAATCGAGCATAACAATAAGTACATCCATGTTCACATCCAATATAGGGATTTACAGTATAATTGAAAACCTTTGATTCCGATAAAATATTCTTTACATAAACCTCTCTAACAATCATACTACCAGATAACTCTATTTAACTCATATTTATTTCTAATCTTACTTCAGGTTGCCCTTATAAGCATCATTAGCTATGAAAGATACTCTATTGATTATAAGAGGCTAATATTACCTATGACGTGTTGAAGCCTATGAAGCATACAATAAAGTCTTAGACGTTACAAGAGGATAAAGATTAAGAGGCTTCCTATTTCCATAAGCATTTCAAAATAGAGGCCACATCTAGAGGAATTAGGATGTAAAGCTGGAGAAGAGTTACATTACTATGCTTAATCTTAACGATTTATAATCATACAGGGAATGAAAACTATTTACTTAGTTGATGGTTTAGTTTCATAGCTAACAGTATACTTTCTAGGTTGAAGTTAGAGTTATTGGGGATACTGCTTTCCCATAATATACCTGGATATTATGCTTTCTAGCAAGCTCCTTAAGTCTTCCCAACTCTGCCTCCATAACCACTTCTACCGCTAGAAATACATACTCAACTTTTCTTCCATACACCTCCTCCACTATACCCATTCTTCTAACTATTTTCCCTATTTCTTCTTCAGCATTACCTATATATGTTGTTACTTCACCCATAATTAACGGTTCCTCATTAAAAATATTTATCTCTATAGGCTCCTTATTATATACTAATATCTTCCTCCCCAATACCAGTTTCTCTATTGGAATGCCTTTACCTATAAGTACCTCCCTAATAAGTGTTCTCGTATAATCTTCAAGTGTTCTACCTATAACAACTCCAAAATCATTTACAGCAACCCTAAGACCAGCTATAGCTTTGGTATGTTCTTCAAGAAGATCTCCGTGTCTCTTAACCTCTTCCTGTAGAGACCTTATAGCTTTGGTATGTTCTTCAAGAAGATCTCCGTGTCTCTTAACCTCTTCCTGTAGAGACCTTATAGCTTTGGTATGTTCTCTTAATGTTTTAGTATGTCTTCCTACCTGTCTTAGTAGCTTAGCTATTGCTTCAGTATTCCTATCTATGCTTTCAAATATTTTATTTAAGCCTATAAGCCCAGCTATTGTATAACGGAATTCAGAGTCCTCTTCAAGAAGTTTAAGAAGCCTTCTCCTTAAATTTTCCATAATCCTAGTTATTAGTAGCAAGCTTATTAACCTATCGAGCACTATGTAGAGTATATGGCTGAGAATTCAAATCTGAATACTGTTGAGTTGAACACATCTTTTTACCGTTTCCCATTTAGGTCTCAAGTTCTTCAAGTAAAGATGCAAGCTTACTATAGTTTCTTCACGGTATTCTTCCTGAACCTCCATAATGGTTTTTAATATGAAGTTATCCCATGTCATATTCCCCTTTATAGCTTCAAGCATCTTCTTTACTTTAATAGATAAAGTTAAAGTAGCCCTCATGATTCATAATTAAAAATATTTCATTAATAAGATAATTTAAATTAAGCTCTATAAGTAAGATAGTAATCTAATACTTCCAGCAATTAGGTCTTTTAGTACTATTGATATTTATTGCTAATGTATCAAGAAGCATGCACTCTTCAATATTTATTTTCAAATACTTTGTTGAAATACTACTATGGAAATATTTAGTATTAGTGAAATAATCTCGCTAGTAAGCATTGTTATCCTCATTATTTAACAAGTATGTAATATGGATATTAGTAGTGTTGATTTACCACATAAATTCAGCTTACGCATATTGTTTATCATTAATTTAAGCTAATCCTTCAGAAACTCTACTCTTCCTCTAAAAACATTGGTTTCCTTATGGAAACTAAAAATTTAAATTTTAGTTTCCTATAGTATACTTATGAGGCTAGACGAATCTTTAAGAATTCAGAATGAATGGTGGCTAACTGAACGGGTTAAGGAGGATTTAGCATTACCGTATAAGCGGGGAATTTTTCAACAGATTGAAGAAATGGCTGAATTAAGACAAATAATTGTTTTAACCGGTTTAAGAAGAGTTGGGAAAACAACTCTCTTCTACCAGTTTATTCAGAACCTTATAGGAAGAAGTGTAAACCCTAAGCGAATTCTCTATTTCTCTTTTGATGAGAAAATAGAGGAGTTGAAAAGCATTCTAGATGAATATCAGAAAATTACAGGTATTGAATGGAAAAGAGAGAAAATATATGTTTTCCTCGATGAAATCCATAAGTTAACGGATTGGGGATTAAAGCTTAAACTACTCTACGACGTATTCCCAAACATAAAGTTTTTCATTTCAGGTTCAAGTAGCGTTGATCTTGAGAAGGAAGCCTACTCAAACCTAGTCGGTAGACACTTCCTACTAAGGCTAAATCCCCTCTCCCTAAAAGAATTTTTCGAGTTAAAAAGTGGAAGGAGAATTGAGGATTTTGAAGCATGGAGGGAGGAACTATTCCTCGTATTTCCAGAATACTTAAGGAAGCCATTCCCAGAAATAGTTAAAGAAGAAAATGAGAGGAGAATAATGGAGTATTTAAGGGAAAACGTAATCGGTAAAATAATCTATAGAGACTTACCGAGCAAGTTTAAAAATGTAAACGAAGATCTACTAATGGGATTAATCGAAATATTCTATCAAAATCCCGGTATGATTCTTAACCTTGATAATCTAAGTAGAAATTTAAGAATTGCAAAGAAAACCCTACTAAAACATTTATTCTACCTAAAGTTCTCCTACCTAATAAGAAATGTAAGAAACTTCAGAATCTCAATTCTACTAGCAAGCAGAAAACTCCAGAAAATATATCCCTACCATTGGTCCCTAATTTTCGGATTATATAGAGAAATAGAGAAAGGAAAACTACTTGAAAGTATAGCTGCCTCCCTAATAGATGCCAAATTTTACTTTAGAAGAAATAAAGGAGAAATTGACTTCATCCTAAAAAATGGAGAACTAACCCCAATTGAAGTTAAAGCAAAAACTGAACCTACCCAGCTAGTAAAGATCATGAAAAAACTCCAATTAAAAAAGGGAATAATACTACATGAAGAGAGAAATAGAGAAACTGAAAGAATAGATGAAATTCAAATAGAGCAAATACCACTATTTGAACTAGCCTTCTTCTCATCTTAACACAAAATAATAAATAACTTCATAAAGCTAGCTGACATAATTATCATTAACAAATGAATAGAAATAATCTTAGAATTAAAGTTAATATAGCATCTACTATATTGGGTTTCAAGCCTTCCATGGTTTCAATATGAAAATGTTAAACCCACATTAATGATAAAATCTAGGATAAAATTTATGTTGTTTCTATAATAGTTAATATTACAATTATAGCTATTTACAACTTAAGATAATCGTATTCTATAGTGTTAAAATATTATTCCAATGTAGAGTTTACAGTATACTAATACAATTCAAAAACTATAGCTAACTAAGTAAACATTACATACTACCAACTTAGAAGATCAAATTAATTAATGAATGTTATCCATAACTTAAATATCCAGCACAATAAATAAACTTCACTACAAACTATTACGTTCATCTATTCCATTATTAATTAAGGTATCTTAAAGTAATTCTCCATAACTGAAACATCATCAACATTATACCGACAAGTATCAGTACATTAAAAGCTATAAACAAATTAACAAGCAGTGAAAGGGCTGCCCCTCAATTCTAGTAACACTCTGCTCAAGACCTGAAACCCTCCCTCTCCATATCCTCTAGTTGTCTCCTAAGTGTCTCTATATCTTCCTTTGTTGCTTTCCTTAATGTCTCTATATCATCTTTTGTTACTATTTCTCTTGATATTGCTATTAATACTGCTTTACGTAGATCTCTACGTTTAAAAACTCCAGTATAAGCTCATCTGAAAGCTAATAGAATACTATTCATACATCGAAATGTTTTTATATATAATTACTAAGATACTACATTATGTGGGAGTATGTTTTAGGTGGAGCAACAATCTTCGGATTAATAGTTGGCTTATTCTCAATCTATAATGGTAGAGCAACTAGAAAACTCCTCGTAGAGGAAGAAAAGTTAACTAGAGAAATGGTAGAGAAGCTAATAGGGAAAATAGATGAAGGATTCATAAGAATGGAAAAGGGATTCGCTAAGATGGATGAAAGATTTGCTAAAATGGATGAAAGATTTGCTAAGATGGATGAGAGATTTATTGAAATACTTGAAGAGATAAGACAGTTAAGAAGAAGCTAGAAATCTAATTATAGTAATAGATTCTAATTATGTATAGAGAGTAAGATACGAATACTCTACAGTAGTTTCTCCTACTCTTCTAGCTTTCCTTCTTCTAAGCCATGCCTTTATAAATTCCTCTATTTCACGTCTATTATATGGATCCCTCCATGCATTTTCAAGAACCTCACATTCATCCATCATGCCCGCAATACCGAAATAAATAGTTAACTCCCTATACAACTGTTCAAGCTCTAAGCTACTTAGCAGTATTTGCATATCGTTAAGAATATTTAAGAGAACAGTTCTACTCATAAAGAAATATATCCATTAATACTTATAAATTTTAAATAATTATTTGATGAAGCCTACTAGGTTTTGTTCTAGAAAACTATATTACTACATCTTCCTTCTCATAGTCTATTTCTACACCTAAAGTTACTCTTTGATTAAAGCTTGCCTGTGTTAATGGGTATATTTGAATATTTACCTTATTCTTCCCCTTTATAATTCTTGAAAGTCCAGCTATGACTTCAGCTCTCCTAGCGCTTGTTAATGGTCCTGCAAAAGCGCTTTTCTGAATTCTCTTAAGTCCCTTTTGTCTTAGATATTTAGCTACTTTAGTTCTTAAATCATCATCAGTTATATCATAAATTACTAGGGTTATTAGCTCCATTTACCATCTAGCCTTAAATGGCTTATACTCTTCTCCACCTCTAACATGTCTAGCTAGCTTCCTAGCCTGCTCAAGAATTATTGATTGTATTGATGGATTCCCCTCCATCATATGTTTAACAACAGTTCTCCAAACCTCCTTAACGGCTTCTACATTATCTTCCCTAAGCTTAAGTAATACATCAACATTTCTCCTAGCTAAATTTATTAGTGGTCTATCTACAGCTATAGGTCTAAACTCCTCCATTAAGTCAAATACTAAAACCATTTTTCCAGCTTTAGGCTTATGTAGAAATCCTACATATGGATTTAATCCAGCTATAAATACTGCTCTCCAAACCTCTCTTAGAAGTGCTGAGTAGCCTATGTTTAAAGCCTTATTGAATGGATCTATATCCCCTACAGGTGGCTTACGGCTTCTCGGAATCCTAACAGTAAATCCTAAACTACCTGGAATTATCTCAGCTACATGCCTCCAATAATATCTAGCTGCTAAAGCCTCTATACCTCTTACCTCATCCACATCTCTACACTCTAAGACTTTAGATTCAAGATTTATCATTTCATTTATTGATGATTCAAGATCATAGTTTGGCTTATACTGTGCTCTAAGTCTCTTAGCATAATCGCTTAAAACCATTCTCTGATTATGTATCTTACCCTCAATAAATAGTTTAGCAAGCTCAACCCTCCTCCTATATGCTTTAACCTGTTTAATCCATGTTTTAAATGATGGACTATACCTAGCCTGAATCAGCCTAGCTATAGGCTTACTTCCATCTAGGAATACTAGATCTATAAAGAAATGGTTTGCAAGCTTAACTGCAGCTGTAGATATTGATGCTCCATCAACTGTGAATACTATTGCTTCAAGCTCTGTAGGAGCTAAATCCCATAGAATCTCTCCACCACGTTTAAGCTGGAATCTACCATCCTTAACAGATAAGAAAGAACCATAACTATTCACTACAGCTATTTTAGCCATAACTTTTAAAAGCTTAAAAGTATTTAAACATTAATGTTTTATACAATCGATGACGTTGTAAAGTATTCAAGAATATTTAGAAATATGCCCGTAGATATTAGCGAGGAGCTTAGAGGATGGAGTTGGAGTAATCCACCACTAATTCCACCATACCCATTAAAACTATCAGTATCAGATATAGCAAACGAATTCTGCGAAACAGGTAGATTCATATATTTAAGATATGTGGAGAAAGCACCTGAACAAATCCAGCCTAGACTAGCTAGAGGTAAACTCATACATGATACTATAGCTGAAGCATTAAGAATAGCTAAAATGATCATATACTCGGGAAGACTTGAAGGATTTAGGGAGAAATTCATGGCTGAAGCTGAGGAATCATACCGTAAAGTATCTCAAAACATTGAGGATATGAGGGAAACATTCAATACAGTATGGAGTTATGCTGCAGACATATTCTCATCAAGTCTAGCAAGGGCGAAAGCAAGATCACCATACCTATCAATAGATAGCATAGCCACACTAACAATACCTGGAGTAAGCGAATACCCAGTAGATGGAACACTAATAGGATTAACAAAAACCATAAGAATAGATTACCTTCTACAGCCATCGATAATCGTTGAGTATAAAACGAGAGAATACAATCCAATATATGAGGTTGGACTAGCAGCATACGCATTAGCTTATGAAAGCCAATATGAAACACCAATAAACCATGCAATAATAGTAAGCGTGAAAATAGATGAGAGAAGAAGAGAAATAAAATACTATGAAAAGCCAATAGCAATATCAGACCATCTAAGACAGAAATTCATAGATTTAAGAGATAACCTAATGAAAATAGTAAATGATAGAATAGATCCTGGAAAACCAAAACAATGCCATCCAGACTGTCCATACTTAAAAGTATGCAAATCAATCTAACCATTTATCAACTAGTAATCTCACTACTAAACATCCTAAACTCAATTTTCCCTACACCATAATTATCTTAACATAAACTTTTAAGTATATAGTAATGACTATATTGTGATTAGAGAGGCTGTATTTGATTGGTTGGAGGAAGCTAAGTAGGAGTTGAAGACAGCTAAGCATCTTTATAGAATAGGGAGGTATGCTTACTCCTGCTTTCACGCATAACAAGCCGTGGAGAAAACGTTTAAAGCTATTATCATTTATGCTAAGAAGATTATTCCTCGACCCCATGGTCTCGTAGAACTCTATAGTGAGGTTAAAAATATTTTACATGTTAATCCATCAATAGAATCCAATTTACCAGGGCTTTCAGCATACTATACTCAGTCAAGATATCCTAACGCAAGTTTAAGAAGGCCGTCAATTGAAATTTGGGGCAAACTAAACGAAGCCTAAATACAGCTTGAGGTATTATAGGTGAAGTCGTTAAACTCATTACATCCAAGATTTAAGACAGCTCTTAAAGAATTCGTAAAGAACCTATCGAAAACTTAGAGGATGATTTTGAAGTATACTTCTTCAGCAGTCTAGCTAGAGGAAACTACCTACTTAACAGTGATATAGACGTAATAATAGTAGCAGATACTTTAAGAAACATGAAGACATGGGAGAGAACAGCATACCTAATAAGACTAGCACCGAAAATGTAGGATTCGACATAGTCTGCTATACAAAAGGAATTTAAGAAATAAATACCTATGGAGAGATCTACTAAAATATTATAAACAATCCAGTTAACTACACATCACAGTATTAACCTAACAACTCCTATCACCTTACAATTAAAGCCCATAATAATCTGCTTAGGAAGCTACAATATGATAAGTTGTACACTTAATGTTGAAAAGTTTAAATGTTTACTCTATGTAATACTTGGGTTATTTCTCTTGTATGATGTTGTTATTAAGGATGGAATGGTGGCTGTTCAGGAAATCTATAGTTTAAAGCTGATGTAGCTGTAGGAAATGGTTAGAATTGTTAAGATGAATGTTTAGATGATGTTCAAGCAGAGTATGTAGTTAATGCTAGAGAAATATTTGTTACTCCTAGTTTTATAGATGTAAATACACATTATGATTTGGCTTTATTTGTAGATTTTAAACTAGAGCATGTAGTAAAGCAGGGAGTAGCAATAGTTATTATGGGTAGTTGTGAAATATCTCCTCCCAATTAACCCTACATATCTAGACTTATTGGAAAAGTTTACAGCTCCATTCACTCCTCTAGGAGCTGAGATTAATTGGAATTGGAGAAGCTTTATGGATTTTATTGGTGAAGTTGAAAAGATGAATTTAGGATTAAATGTTACTTTCCTAGTAGGTCATAGTACAGTTAGAATAGCGGTTACGGGTTTTGAGACAAGGGAACTTATAAGGGAGGAAATGAAGAAGATGAAAGACATGGTTAGGAGATAAATGGAGGAGAGAAATTCATAATACTACTAAACCCAATCCACGGGAAACAGTCTAGAAACTTCAATATTAAGATGTAACAACTAAAATATTTATGCAATAAGTAACCATTAACGAAAGGTTTATAGGTTATAGTTATATCTATGATTATGAATGCTTTAAAAAAGGAATTTCTAGAGCTTCTCGATAAGGATATTGAGTTTAGATATGCTATTGCAGGATATTTAGGATTATCTGAAGTTTTAAAGAGACTTGATGCTCTAGCAGAAGAGCAAGTAAAGCTTAGAGAGGATTTAAACAAGATATTTAATTCTCTAAATACTAGGATTAATAGAATTGAGAGAACTTTTGAGAAGCTTACCGTTGATGTTGAGGATGAAGCTAGATCAATTATAAAACATAGAGTTAAACAAGAACTAAACATAGATGTAGAGTTAAACCCCTAGTCCTAGCAGACCTAGAACTAAATATTTACGGTGTTTCAAATAATACATGTATTATCGGGGAAGCAACAGTTAGAGGTGGAGTAAACATAGTAAATGAACTTCTAGAAAAAATTGAAGTAATCAAGAGGAAATATCCAGATAAAATCAGAGAGAAAATAATACCGGTTATATACGTATGTCTACCATTACCAGGATTAATTGAGGAAGCTAGAAATAGAAATATATGGGTTCTAAAAGCAACACAAGACTTCTACAAGCCGAAACTAACAATATAAATCATTGAAACACATTATTCCATTCACATCCAAATATTACTTAAATCATCAACTTCAAATCACATATATTCATCCATATAATAGAAATAATTAAATACCTTAAAACTCCCCTTAATGCTGAATTATATCCAGCTAGCCGATAAATTCAAAGCTAAATACTAATATTTAATGAACAATACTTAAAGCCAAACTAATAAAAGCTAATTAAAATATGAAGTATAGCTTATTTTCAATATGTTAATACTCTAATAGACTTCGTATTCCTCTATCATGCATTGATCTAAATAATATTCTGAAAATGAGGATAACTCAACAACTAATACCTCTTAAAAACTTAATAAGCCATACATACAATAAATAACTAAAATATCTTAGCAAAGAGTTTTACTTCTAATTAACTAATTGATTTCTGATTTTTAATCAGCTCAGCTATCTTAGCTGTTCTTTCATCCATTTTCTCCATTAGCTTTACTACTCCATGAAATAGCTTTACTACTTCCTGATGTCTCCTATCCATTCTTTCATCCATTTTCTCCATTAGCTTTACTACTTCCTGATGTCTCTCCTCCCCCTCTTGATGAATTACTCTTAACATTTCCTTCATCCACCTTCCATTCCTCCAAGTCTGAATAGCAATTACAACTGAAAGCAAGGTAATAGCAAAACCGAAAAACTCCATCTCCATAAATCCACCAATACTACTAAACCATATATGCTTTTAAAGTTTAGCAATAACTAAGCATTCTTAGTTTTATTTTATGACTGTAGGTTTATGATGTTGTTCTCTAAGGTATTCTAGAATTGATTTTAATTCTAGGTTTAGTAGGGTTTAAGAAACACTGTAACTAAGGTGCATGGTTCTGAGTATGTATTTAAGTAAGCCTTAAAATGCTGAAGATTAAAATATATTAAGAATTTTGAATAGTATTTACTCTAAGGAGTTTAGAGCTAAACTTAGTGAATGAGAACATTTATCTGAAATATTATTTTGTTAGAGATTAAACTAGGATTATTTCCGTTTCAATTAATTAAATATTAACATCCTTCAGAAGAGAAAAAGTGTCATTTATGGAATGATTAACCTTAATTATCCAATATGAATATGGGTTTCATATCATGTAGAATAAGCTAAGTATCCTCTCAGCCAAATGTTATTATGTGTTTAACTCGATATCGAAATATCCTATATCAGTCAAGAATCTAAGCATTGTAAAGCCTAAGCTTTAAGATACTAATAGGATTCTAGATTATAACGAAATTAATATAGTGTCTCATAGTTGAGATTGTTTAGTTACCTTAACTAAGCTAGTCTCAAAATTAAAGAAATAATTGACCGATACAGCTTCTTAATTACTTAAACTACCCAAAGATAAGGGAAACAGGAAATAATCATAATAGATATTATTTCCCCATACTTCATCATGAAATATTAGAAGGAAAATATAAGTTATCTCCTCACCCGAAGAATAGCAATAAAAGCTAGGGAGATAAAAGCCATCAGGAATATCATTGTTGAATTAACTAAAACATAAGAGCTATTAGGTTTAGGATCAGTATAAATTTTTATATAATCTATTTCAGCTTCAGCATATCCATAATTAGCTTCTAAAACTATTTCTATTTCCATAAGTCTAGCCGAATCCCTACCACAATAGGATAAAGCCTTTTTAAACAACTTACCTAAATCTAGCTGAACCTCATAATACTGATTAGCTTCACTTAAGAAGAATTGGTTATCTGAAGTTATATAATGATGATCATTATCAATTCCTAAAGAATGACCTTGAAAAGCTATATCTTCAATTACATACCTAACATTCCCACTCCTATATTGTAAACCAAAAAGCCTAACATCAACAACTAATTGAGTGCTATTAGGATCATTAAAAGTATCATTATCAAGCATAAACCAGAAAGAAACAAACAAGTTAATCCAACCTTCATTATAAAATCCAAAATTTAAACTTCTCTTAGCTTTAACATCAAGAAAAATAAAGCCTTCCTCAGCCTCTATATTCTTCCTAAATTCAATTTGATTAATGTTTAGATATCTATCCCATCCATGAGGCAATACTCCACGCATAGCTTTTGAAAACGACCATAAGCCACGAGTATCATTTACCTTTAAATATAAAACTCCCTCCAATATGGCCGCATCATTTCTTAACAAAAATTGATGAGAATCAATAAAATCACTTTCTAAAACAACTATTTCCTGCTCAGAAAAATAAACATAAGCTATAACAAAAAGATTAAAGATAAAACTAGAGATAATAATATTTTTCCTATTCATTTTCCATCTAAAATAGAAAGAGAAAGGGTTATTTAAAGGATATTCTGTATGCTTTAAGCCTCCTAAAACCTTCTCATATACAACTAATATTATAGCTAACAATAATTAAGATGTTGTTAAAGATAAGAACCAGCATTATAAACATCTACTCAACATTCACATAGCCGCTTTAACGACATCGTAACCGATCGAAAGCATCAATAGCTTTAACATAAAATCACCTACGTTAAAGCCCTCCACAATACTGCTAACCAAAAGTTTAATTAACAACCGAAATGGTAACGTTAAGATTCCACATTCATCAAATTGATTAGAGCTACCTATATGGCTTTGTGAACTTAAGAATGGTTTACCACTCTATTTTGTATTGTTCTATGAATTCCTAGCTTCATCCTCTATTAATCCATAACTATATTATTGATCTTATAAGATTGATACATACTCATTATCACATTTATCCTCATACATGGTATATAATTATTGAATTGTCTATCTATTCCTAATGTATTGTATGATTCTTCCCATTAGACTCCATCCTTTAAACCATATCATTTTTAAATTCAATATTTTACATGTTATAATAATGAGCTCCCCCACTCAATACAATTTATTGGAGCATAGACAGCTCTAATCTTCTTATTAGTAATGTAAGTATATTTACAACATCACAACAAATATGTATAGAACCCTCAATAATGGCTCAAATACAACATAAACAATCTTCCTCTAAAACCACAATCACAACAGCACCATCATCAACCATAAAATCTAGAATCCCAAATCAAACTCAAACAGCTTAATATAAACCATAATATAGGTTCATAACTCTACAATAATAAGCCTAGAATATCAGAAGCAATCATAAATGAACATGAACAAATATATGTAAACACCATAACAACTAGAGTAATGAGGCTCTCCCCCTAAAAACCTAATAACTCTAACCATAAATAAGGAATTTATTGACTTGAGATCGGGGAAAGCCAAATTTCAGCCTCTATTAAATCATATCCAGTATAAGATTGATGAAGAACCCTTTAGAGTAAGCAATACCATAAATCGCAAGATTTACATAATCTGTAATACTGAATTAATAAGTCATTAAATAGACAAACTATATTTTCATTTTTAGAATGGAAGCGTAAGTTAATCTAGATCTTATGAGAAGTAAACTTAAATATAATGGTTCATCTTAATCAATAAGCCATGATTTATAATTTGTACATATGGAAAGATTACAAATTGAGGAAGCTTACTATTCTGCGAGAAACAGAGGAAGTATGGAATTTATGTGATTAAAGAATGATTTATAAAGCTTTAAGATAATGTGAATAGAAGAGCTTAACTAGAAACCTAAAGAGTAAAGCTTAATACGTTGATCAATATATTGTTTATATGATGTACTGAATTAAAATATGCTAACTGTAACCACTTTCAATTCTCTTTATTGAGAGAGCCAGACCGTGAAGATGCATGTAGCGATGACGATGAAGCTTTCAATTCTCTTTATTTGAGATTCTTGATGACTGAGACATCAAGAAGACAAATAGTTGTAATAGGCTTTCAATTCTCTTTATTTGAGATTCCAGCGTCTTTAGCAGCTGAAACTGCAGCAACCATTCTTTCAATTCTCTTTATTTGAGATTCTCTTGGAGGAGAAGCTTCACGCATGAGGATAGGTGAAGCTTTCAATTCTCTTTATTTGAGATTCCTATCTAAAACATGAAGGCCCAGCTACAAGCCCATTGGTCTTTCAATTCTCTTTATTTGAGATTCGGGTTTCAGCTACAAAGCTTGGAAGCAACCTCCTACCTGGGCTTTCAATTCTCTTTATTTGAGATTCTTTGAAGCTACAGTATTCAACTCTTCCACCATTACCCCATCTTTCAATTCTCTTTATTTGAGATTCTGCACTCACATCCCCCATGTGGGTGTAGTAGTAGCACTTTCAATTCTCTTTATTTGAGATTCTAATGAATAGGTTTGTACCGATACCCCAGTATTTATTGCCTTTCAATTCTCTTTATTTGAGATTCTTAAACAGTAAATGGTGCTGGTGTGTAGATTGTTTGACTTTCAATTCTCTTTATTTGAGATTCAAGTATGTTGAGCTTCAAGACCTCTTGGATAAGACTCTTTCAATTCTCTTTATTTGAGATTCTTACGTGTTTTCTCAAAACGTTTATGTCGATGTTTGGTTCTTTCAATTCTCTTTATTTGAGATTCAGCCGAGATCGAGAGAACGCTTACAAGCGAGGACTACACTTTCAATTCTCTTTATTTGAGATTCCCAAAAAGAATTCTTCCAAGACAGAAAAACATCAACAAAACTTTCAATTCTCTTTATTTGAGATTCTGAAGGAAGAGATGGCATTGGTTGTAGCAAAAGAGAAAGTCTTTCAATTCTCTTTATTTGAGATTCTTAATGCTTTCAACAAGCTCATCAAGGATCTCAGGGTCAACTTTCAATTCTCTTTATTTGAGATTCAGCGGGATAAAGGATTGGACTTCCTACTTGCTTGTTGACTTTCAATTCTCTTTATTTGAGATTCTAAACTACATATATTGTGTGTCAATTGTCAAGAAAAACTTCTTTCAATTCTCTTTATTTGAGATTCAAAATATTACAAAGACCATTTAAGCTTTCATTCAAGGACCTTTCAATTCTCTTTATTTGAGATTCTTACTGCTGGCGAACACGTTCTAACATTCATTCTAAACTTTCAATTCTCTTTATTTGAGATTCGCTTGATAAAGCATTAATATCAAGGTTTACAGTCGTCCTTTCAATTCTCTTTATTTGAGATTCAAATGTCAAGACTTAAACATGCTGGATGTGTTGGCTTCGCCTTTCAATTCTCTTTATTTGAGATTCAAATCTGGGAAGTAACGTTTGATAGCGTGGATGATGCATACTTTCAATTCTCTTTATTTGAGATTCTAACACCGACTAGAAAGGTTAAAATCCCCCTAACACTACCCTTTCAATTCTCTTTATTTGAGATTCACGGTTACAAACAGTGTTGATAACACTGTGAACCAGGCTTTCAATTCTCTTTATTTGAGATTCTACTGCAATAAAACTTACTCCCTTCCACCCAGCTTTTTCCCTTTCAATTCTCTTTATTTGAGATTCTTGAGGAGATGGGTAAGCTAATTGTTGATTCATCGTATTTATCCAACTTTCAATTCTCTTTATTTGAGATTCTTAAACAACAGATTTCTGAAGGGGAGAAGGCTTTAAAAGAATTGGATGAAGCTATTAGGCTTGCTGAACTCATGGGTATCTTTCAATTCTCTTTATTTGAGATTCACACTCTACTGTGATGTTTTGCTTTTAACCTTCTTTCTTTTCAATTCTCTTTATTTGAGATTCTGATGTGGATGACAAAGAGATTGTGTTTGATCAAATAACTTATTTTCAATTCTCTTTATTTGAGATTCGAAATGTCTGGGATAGCGTTCGGCATTAAAGCATTCAGTTTATAAGTTTTCAATTCTCTTTATTTGAGATTCGTTTTCACCAGTATCAAGCGTTAAAGTAGCTACCTTCGTTTTCAATTCTCTTTATTTGAGATTCAGTGAGAAGGGAAAGGTCTAAAACTGGAAATCATGGAATTTTTCAATTCTCTTTATTTGAGATTCTGAAAAGGTGTAGCGTAATGGGTACAAGAGATATTCTGAATTTTCAATTCTCTTTATTTGAGATTCGTGTTGCTGAAGCTGAGGAAGCGTTAATGAACGGAGTAATAAACTTTTTCAATTCTCTTTATTTGAGATTCAATACAGCAGTTGCCAGTATGCGCAATACGCTTAGATTTTTCAATTCTCTTTATTTGAGATTCTTAAAGCACTTAGTTCAGCTTGATATTTCTTGTTTAATTTTCAATTCTCTTTATTTGAGATTCGCAGCTTCTACAATGTTTATTTCTTTACCAGAGACTATGTTTTTCAATTCTCTTTATTTGAGATTCGAAAATGCTGGCTTGCAAGCATTATCAACTGTACGGTATGTTTTCAATTCTCTTTATTTGAGATTCGCAAAGTTTACTGGCTTCTTCTACGACCCTCCACTAGCGTTTTCAATTCTCTTTATTTGAGATTCTGCGGTGTGGAGAATATGCAATACTTATGCCGAAGTGGCTACTTTTCAATTCTCTTTATTTGAGATTCTCGCTAGTGAACTATTAGCCTACGAGAGCAAGCTACTTGCTTTTCAATTCTCTTTATTTGAGATTCAAACATACATTTGGAACTTTTCCCAATCTTCCTTGTATTCTTTTCAATTCTCTTTATTTGAGATTCAGGAAGAGATAAAGCGGAGAGAGGAAGAATTGAAGGATATTTTTCAATTCTCTTTATTTGAGATTCTATGTTGTGAAGGTTACTTCTAGGAATACTCCTTACAGTTTTCAATTCTCTTTATTTGAGATTCCTTCCTGTCCCTTAACATAAACATATTTTTCAAGCTTCTTTTCAATTCTCTTTATTTGAGATTCGGGAATTAAAAGTACCTCCAATCCTTAAAACTTGTAAGGTTTTCAATTCTCTTTATTTGAGATTCTGGAGTTAATGCGTAAGTGGTATCATAGCCATTATTATCTTTTCAATTCTCTTTATTTGAGATTCAAAAGCAGAGGAAGTTAAGCCTGAAGAACAGAAAGTAATTTTTCAATTCTCTTTATTTGAGATTCTTAACATGTTAACGTTCTGCGATTACTCGTGTTTGAAGTTTTCAATTCTCTTTATTTGAGATTCCTTCAGCTATT
>JAWBQF010000026.1:0-36912 GCA_038845975.1 Methanomethylicia archaeon | reverse complement strand
ACTTACATCCCTAACATTCCTTAAAAGATTAGAGCTATTTATGGTTCAAATATAGTTGTATTAAGTGATGGGGCTCATTATTATAAAGCAGTAGAATATTAAAATTAAAACATGAATTGTATAGTTTAGAAGTTAAGAATCTAATGGAGAGAATAATACAATACATTAAGGATAGAACTAAGCTATTCGATAACTACATACCATGCATGAAGGATAGATGTGATGGTGAACATGCATTAATGCTTATAAAATCAATAGCATACATACTGAACGAAACATGGATTAACAGGAAATAAAAGCTAAGGAATTCATAGAAAACATAATACCAAAAATAGAGGTGATAAAACATGCTTAAGTTAACAAAGCCGATTAATGGAGATGAACCTAAATAATTAGTGTTTATTTATAAGTTTTAACGCTATCATTTAAGAATGTAATTAACGTCATAAGCAGTGATTTCTCAGCAGCATATAGTGTTTGAGCAAACGAGATAATAATTAAATCATCTTGATCTGGATTTAAAGCTTTCTTAATTCTTCTTAAATCCTCATATACAGAATCATCAACACCCATTGGAGGAATAATAACTCCATTTATTGTTACCTGTAGAATAAGAGCTGCATCACCACCATTCCGAATTACAAGATCTCTAATTCGCAGTATAGTTCCTGACTTATTATAAATTGGGAGGCCCCTTATTAATAATCCTGCATTAAAATAGCCTAAGCGTAACTTCCTCAGATCAATATTAAGAACTACTTTTGGTACAATTTTTTTAAATTCATCAATGATCTGTTTTCCAGAATCAGTTAATGAACATCCATATCTTCTACATGTAGATATTAATCCATACTTATTCAACTTACCAATTAATGTTCGTATAGAGCCCTCACCAATACGTAACTCCCTTGCTAGCAACTCTCTACTAGCGGATCGCTGTTGAAGTATTAGTAAAGTCTTAAGTACATGGTACTCATTGAAGAGTGGAGGAACCTTATCTGCCCTCTTTTCACAAAGACTTCTAATCACACTTAAAATCTTAATATCCGGGACCACACGTTAAAAGCAGTAAAATAAATTTAAACCTTACGTATAGAGATAATATCTTGTAAACTTTAGCTTTAAGATTGTTCTATTTACCTAGATTTATAGTATATTGGATTATATTATTTAGTGGAGTGATTAGTATTGTTGTTAAGCTATTATTAACTCCGCTTTAAAATTGATACTTGTATGTAAGAGGGTTTCGCTTAAGTTCGTAAAGCCATAGAACATGGTAAAATTTTTAAGGTAAAAGAAAAAGTAATTGTATGGAGCCCTCTATAGGTATTGTTAGATTTTGTGAGTTAGCCAGGGAGCTCGGTGCTATAGATGCAAAAATTATTGATACTAATTGCATAGTTGTGGAAAATAGAATAAGACTTAAGTGTCAGTACGGTTGCCCGTTTTATGGACACTATCTTACATGTCCTCCCTTTAGCCCTTCTCCAGAGCAAACTGTAAAGATCATTAGTGAATATAATTTGGGATTGCTTTTTGCAGTGCATTTTTCGTCAGCAATACCTAAAGGGGTTTTTGAGGGAGGTATTCACTCAATTAAGGATATGGTAATATTACAGAAGATAGCTGCGGAATTAGAGAGAAGGATATTTCTCTCCGGGTATCAGCTCGCTTTTGCAATGACTGGTGGACCGTGTCTACTCTGTAGTGAATGCGCACTTCAACCGGGGAAGTGTAGACATCCGGAAATAGCTCGTCCAGCTATGGAGTCCATGGGTATAAATGTATCGGCAACTATAGAAAGGGCAGGATATAAATCTAAAGTATATACATCCACATCAGATATAGTTACCTCATATGGATTAGTATTAATAGCCTAGTATAAGAAGATTTTATATGATATTATATTATAACTGATCCATATGGTAGCTGTTGATGTTTTTCCAGGTCCTTGCAGGTTTAAAGCATTAATTGAGGTTTTAATGATTAATGACCATGAAGCTAATATAAAGATTGAAAGTTCATGTAGACATATTAAGTTACTTGGGGATCTACTATGTAAAGTGGATATTAGGGAATGTATTAAGAAGTTTGATGATAATTTAGTGTTAAAGCTTTCAAGGAGTATAATCCCTCATCCTTCATGTATTATACCAATAGCTATACTGAAATGTATAGAGGTTGAAGCTGGATTGGCTTTAAAAGAAAACATAGCTATTGTGTTTAAACCATGTCGTTAATACCATGGATTCAAAATAACGTAATAGAGGTTTTTCGAAATGGTAAATTAAGTAGGGAGAAGTTTGAGAGATATCTACTTCTAAAGTTGAGGGATACTGTTAAGTATGTTTATGAGAGAAGCCCATTCTATAGGGAAATCTATAGAAAGTACGGTATTAGGCCTAAGAGAATAAGGGATTTTAAGGATTTCTCTAAGCTTCCCTTTACATTGCCAAGTCATATAGCAGGGAATCCTTATAGATTTCTATGTGTATCCCAAAGCGAAATTCTAAGAGGATTTACTGTTGAAGATGTTGATGGAGAAATAAGGAGGATATTCTTTACTGAGGATGAATTGATACGTATAGTGGAGGCTACAATGTTTGGGCTTAAAATAGCTAATCTAGATAGAAATGATACCGTTCAAATAGCAGTTCCTAGAGAGGCTGAATGGGGTATTCAACAAATCTTGGAGGGGGCAGTAAGAAAGGCTGGAGGTAGAGGAGTAGTAGTAGATGAATTACAATTTGAAGTTCAGCTTCAATCATTGAAAAGTTTAAGACCCCAAATACTTATTGGTCCTGCACTCCATATCTTTTATTTTAGTGAATGGTGTGAGGAGAACTTTCCATCGATACTTAAAGAGCTCAAATTGAAATCAGTAATCACATGTCATGGATGTGTTTTTCATCCATTTACCGATTTGATGAAGAGGGAGCTTAGGGATATATGGGGATGTGAAGTATTTGATCATTATGGCATTACTGAAATGGGATTTACTGTAGCTATGGAGTGCGCAGTACATGAGGGAATGCATCTTAATGAAGTGGATGTATATGCTGAGATAATAGATCCAAACACGGGAGAAACGTTAGAGCCTGAGGTGGAGGGGGAGCTTGTCTTAACATCTATTAGTAGGAGGGGAATGCCTATAGTTAGATATAGAACTGGAGATATTACTAGACTTATTGATAAGTCATGTCAATGCGGGGATACGGTTACTAGGAGAATTGAGAGTATAAAACGTAGGCTATAATGGTGGATAATATCCTGTTGCTTTATGCATCTTCATAAGTAACCCTATTACTATCTTTTTAGTTGTAAGGCTTCCATAGAGTAAGCCCTTCCTAGTTAATCTTAGAGAATCCGCATTCCATTCAGCTAGTCCTGATAAACGCATCAGGTAAATTAACCATTTAAACTTTTTATCTAGACCTACCTTAAACCGTTTATAAAACTCAGTTTTACTAGCCTTACCATGATAGAGGCTTCTTGAAAGCCAAATAATCATCGATTTCTCCCCTTCAAATCTAGCTAAAGCAGCTATTGGGATTTTTTTCTTAACCATTACAAGGTATTCCTCAAGTAGAGGAGTATTAATAATAAATGAATTATCTATAATCCCCCATGCATAGGGACCTATACCTAAATACTCATCATATTCAAAAGGACCATTATAAAAACCTGGTTTTACTGTAAAGCTCCATATACTACGAACATCATATCCAACGTTCATCAAATAATCCAGTATCAACATATACATTTCCTTCTCCATTTTCTTTATATTTACACTCCTATCTTTAAGCTGTTTATACATTTCCGTATATGGTAGTAGCATAAGGGGATATGTAGATATTCCATGTACACCAAGCTTTACAGCTATTTCAAGATCTTGAAGTAGGGAGCTTACGGTTTGATTTGGTAATGGAAACATTAAATCAATATTGACATAGTCAAATCCACCATCCATAGCTTTTTTCACAGCGTTTAAGGCCACTTCACTACTATACTTTCTACCTATACCTTCTAGCACACCACTATTAAAAGACTGAATACCAATACTTATCTGATTTATACCTGTATTTACTAGTCTACTTAGTGTTTCATCATTAAGATCTAGGGGATTTACTTCAATAGCTACATTACCTATAAACCCAAACAACTCATGAATACAGTTTAGAATATCACCTAGTCTATTTGAAATAAGCGAAGGAGTCCCCCCACTAAAATAAATGTTTTCAATTGTGGATTCCTTAATATATGTTGAGTAAAGCTTCAATTCCCGTTTAACCGCTTTTACATATAGGTCACTAATAGCCTCATTATATGGATAATTCACAAATAAACAAAAGGGACATTGAAACCTACAGAATGGGACACGAATATTAAGAGATGGATTCACAGTACTTATCAAATGAATATTAACATCATGTGAAAAACTAATATCTTTAAGAACCTTACTAGCTAGAAATGATGAAATAAATGCTTCCAGCAATCTCCCACCTAAAATATCAAAATAGAACTTTATTTAACTTTATCGCTTAATTCATGGGCTTTGTTAACTTTAGATTTATTTGGGTTCTTCCTTATTTATGGTGTTAGTATGGTTAAAGTTGTTAGGAGAGAACTCCATTTACTCTAGTTGTTTATGGTGCTTATATTTTCTTCTAGAATGCTTCAGATATTTTAAGCTTTATTGTTTAGGTTGTTTTATATTATTGTGGTTTAATCTTTAAGCTGTTTGGGTTTGATAGGGGATGTTAGGATTATAGTTGATGATACTATTATAAGTATAAGCCTATGAGGGGATTGTTTATGTCGTATTCGAGTCACTATTGAGAAGAATTCTCTACATATTGGTTTGCGATGTTGCAACATACTTACATTATATTAGGATAGAATTAAGCTATTCGATAACTACATACCTTAAGGATAAATGTGATAATGAGCGTACATCAATTCTTATGAAGTCAATAGCATAGCTAACAAACATGGATTAATAAGAAAATAAAAGCTAAGGAATTCATAGAAACACAATACCAAAATAGAGGTAATAAACATGCTTAAATTAACAAAGCCAATTCATGTATCCTATTAAATCTAGATGTTTAAGCGGGAGATGTCTTATCCTATATTGGCATGATTAATAAATATGGATTATTTAATGGGTAGGATACCATTATTGCAGCCTATTAAACTAATTCTCTAGATATAGCTTAGAAAGATGAATGCGTTGAGTAAAATAAGAAATTTAAATAAGTTTTTATCAATTTAGAGTATTTATAATTATAGTAATTACATATAGTTTATTGGCTTTCTTGAGAATTTCTGGCATATCATTCTGTCAGGTCTTACATGAATATCTAGTAATGTACAGTAACTATAATCAGAATTACTAATATGTAGCATAGTATGGTAAACACAATCACGACATGCTGGCTTCTTAGATATTAAAATGAAGCTTTTAGATCGACATATCGGACATATTGATGAATCGGTATCAAACTCAAATTTACAGATCATGCAAATATACTTAAACACATTATGAGGTTAATTCGTCATAGCATATAAGCTTTACCTAGCCATTAACATATTATGGTTCCTTTCCGCTAATCCTAACATGATAAAAAGTATTTCTTAAATTCAGAATATATCCATACTTAATTGATAAAGCCGGAGCAACTATTTGATTGCTGTAGACATTATATAAGCCTTAATGCTCTTTAGTAAGTTTATGTAGTCATCGTTTATGGGAACATTAAATTATGAGAATCCACAAGAGAAATGATGAAAGAATATCCAAGTTAACATGGCAAATTATATATACCATAAATATTTTCCTAAAGAGAATTTCTTTTTTATCTTTCCATTTCTCTCCATTCTAAGTAAAATCTGAACTAAAGTATCTGGACAGTAGTTTAATGAATATTTCATTAGCTCATTTAGGATATCATTGATATTTTTTTCTTTATCTCTAAGTATTTTAATTATTACTGATTCTATATCCTCATTAGATTTTTGAGGTGGAGGGGGGAGAATATTCTTAAACTTAGAGGCTTTCTCCTCAATTATTCTACCACATAAATCTTTAAAGTTACAGTTATCAGTTATGCATACGAACTGTATCTTTACATCGTAAATCCCATCTTGATCCTCTATTATTACTTGTGTTGGGCAAACAAAGATTCTAGCTTCAATCAGTATTCGTTTCTCATCAATAATTTCCTTATCTACCACTCCAAGAGAAAGAATAGCTATTTTCTTTATGTTTTCAATTGAGTAACGTGGAGATTTTACAATAGGAATTTCCTTAATAATCATTACTATTAGTAACCATTTATACTTATAAAATTATTGTGTAACTAATGATGTGAAACTATAACTTTCAACTATCTAAGTTTAGCATTATTTAGAGCTTTAGCTTTTGCAGCTTAGTACTCATTTCTTGTATTTTATGTAAGAGCTCATCTGGAAACTATTTAAGTTTTTCTTTAGGTTTGCTAACTTTGTTAACTTAAGCATGTTTTATCACCTCTATTTTGGTATTGTGTTTCTATGAATTCCTTAGCTTTTATTTTCTTATTAATCCATGTTTGTTCAGTATGTATGCTATTGACTTCATAAGCATTAATGCATGCTCATTACCGCATTTATCCTTCACACACGGTATATAATCATCAAATAATCTAGTTCTATCCTTAATATACTGTATTATTCTCTCCATTAGATTCCTAACCTCTAAACTATACAATGTTTTAAGTTTAATATTCTACATGATGCTTTATAATAATGAGCTCCATCACTTAATACAACTATATTAGAACCGTAAATAGCTCTAATCTTTTAAGGAATGTTAGAGATGTAAGCATGTTGCAGCATCACAAACCCATACATATAGAATTCTTCTTAATAATGGCTCGAATGCAACATAAACAATCTTACTCTTAGAACCTACACTAGTAATAGTATCATCAACCATAATCCTAGCATCCCTCCTATCAATAGAAGATTAAGATAAACCACGATAATATAGATACATAACCTAAAATAATAAAGCTTAGAATATCCGAAGCCATTCTAGAAGAACGAAAATATATATAAGCAATAAACAACTAGAGTAAATGGGGTTCTCTCCCTAACAAACTTGATAACTTTAACCATAAACACACCATAAATAGGGGAGTGAACTCCCAAATAAATCTAAAGTTAACAAAGCCTCCGTGGACAATGGTATTCTTATGTTATTGTCTTGATGCGTATGGTTTTAAGTATGACTCATATAGGATTGTTTTAGTATTGAAGCGTTAGAGGTATAGGTTGATGTATTTAGGCCTTAATAGATAGTGTTTACTATGAATAGATCTAGATAGGACTGTTTTGATGGTAAACTATTAAGGCTAAGAGAGACTAGTTAGATAATGTATGTAAGCATATCAAGGATGTTGGGAGGTATACGCTTATATCACGTGATGCTGTTAAGCATTCAGGCTAGGCTAGTTAATGGGTATGACCTAAACCACTTTATATGCTTTCAGGGATTTGGAGGCTAAGCATGCTATAGAGTTGTAGGCGACTTAGCATACTAGGAGTAAGAGTTACCTCAAGCATAGAGAGGTAAGAGAAGTATAAATTTCAACCTAGAGAACAAGTGTAAACCAATACTTTGAGGACCATATAGACTCAATAGGGAAATCTATAAGAGTATGAAATGAGGCTGTTGAAAGATTTTCGTATGGCTAAAGCATTCAAAGAATACGAGAGGATACATCAACATTTCCAGAATCTAACAGATAGCATACATAATAATACTACTACTTGAACATCTAACGTTAAGAGACAATTATATGGAAGAAGCTAATAGGCTCTATTCACCATCAATAAGCTCACAAAATCAAAAATAAGATCTGAATATTTTACAATAACTTCATAGTTAACCTTACAATTATTTTACTAGTATCTAACAGTAGGATTAGAATATAAAAATTAAAAATGTATTATTTTATAGTTTGTTGTTTTCTTAATTCTTCTTCTATTTCTGGATGTGTACCAAGTCTTTTGATCAGTTCGATTGTTATTGGATATCTATTTAGGTCTTTATGTGGAATATATGTTGATGCAAGATATTCGTCGTAGAATTTAGGATATGATGATATTTCATAATGTTTTATTTTTCCTTCTTTTATAGCCCTGGTTATATATTCTCTTTCATCGATAGAGATTAAAGCCATACGTGCACCTGTACCAGCTGAGTTTCCTATGAATTTAATTCTCTCTATGGGAACTTCAGGATACATACCTATTGTTCTAGTGTTTTCAGGGTCAAGATAGTTTCCGAATGCTCCTGCAACATATAGAACTTTTATATCCATTTCCGTTACGTTATGTAGTTTACATAATACTGAAGCGGCTGTATGTATTGCTGCTTTAGCCTTCTGAATCTCTCTAACATCGTTATGTGTGAATACAATATCATGTTCTTTAGTTGCTGTTTCCTCCTTCCATGCAATAACATATTCCCATATTCCATCAGGTCCTTTTCTTATTCTCTTAGTCTTCTCACTAAGCTTCGTATTGAATCTTCCCCTCCAATCTATTATTCCTGACTTGAACATTTCAGCCATTATATCAACGATTCCTGATCCACATATACCTACAGGCTTAACATCACCAATAACTCTATAAATAGGCTCTAATGTTTCAGGATCTATTGTTATCTTCTCTATTGCACCGTCAGCAGCTCTCATACCATACTTAATCATCATGCCTTCAAAAGCAGGTCCTGAAGCACAGGAGCTATATAGTACACCGCCCATTTCTCTACATCCGATACCTATTTCAGTATTTGTTCCCACATCAATACACATTCCAAGCTCATTAGATTCAAATAGCTTAGTCACTACCATGTTTGCAACATTATCTGCACCAACCCATCCACCAATAGTATCTAGATAGTAAAGGTTAGCATTAGGATGAGATTTAACTCCTATTTCTCTAGCTGGAAGATCAACTCCTGATAGTCTGGGAGGTTGGTATGGGGCTTTAGCTACGTATTCAGGCCATATTTTAAGGAAGTACATCATCATTGCAGTATTTCCTACAAATACTGTTTCATATATTTCCTCAGGCTTAACATTTGCTTTCTGACAGCATTCATCTATCATTTCATTAATACCTCCAACAACAGCTTTCTGTAGATCTTCAAGTCCCTTCCACTCATTAAACAATACGTATGTTAATCTAGTTAAAATATCCTCTCCATACGGTATTTGAGGATTCATTCTTGCAGCTACTGAAACAACTTTTCCCGTATTTAGATCCATTAGGAACCCTGCAAGCTTTGTACTTCCAATATCACATGCAAAACCGAAACATCTACTTGTAGTATCTCCAGGCTCTACAGCTATTATCTTATTCTTCCATAGAACTACGGTAACCTCCCAGTTAGCATCCCTTAATATTTTAGGAAGAGTTCTTAATGTATACCAGTCGAAGTCAACATTAACTATACCGTGCTGTTCAGCTAATGCTCTTAATACTCTTTCATCATCGTATGTTGCATCCTCTAATGTTGGTGGCTTCATCTTTACAAAATATTTCCTAATAGCTGGATTCAGTCTCTTAACAGGAACTTCAATTCCTTCTGTTTGTAGACGCTGCTTACCAACTCTACTTCTCTCAGGCACGAAGATTATAGCTTCAAATGGAGCATATGATTGTGCGAGACATGCAAGTCTATATCCCTCCTTCATTTCTTCCCCAGTTAGAAATTTCTTTTCAGATTCTTGAAGCGGGTTTAGATGCTCATATCCCTTAATAACTTTAACCTTACATTTACCGCATAGTCCTCTACCACCACATATTGATGAAATATCAACTCCAAGTCTTTTAGCAGCTTCAAGTAGATTTACGCCCTTTTTGAATATATCCCTTCTTCCGTAGGGTTGGAAGACAACTATAGTTTCATCTTCACGAAGCTTAACCTCTCTTTCTAAAGCCATAAAATCACCAAAAAAAAGGTGAATTGTTTTATTCCTTCTTTACCAGTTCAGCAGCTGCAAGTATTGATTGGATGAGCATTTTTACCTTATCTACTGCTTCTACAGCATCCTTACCGTAAGCATCAGACCCTATTCTTTCTCTATACTCATCGGTTACAGTTCCTCCACCTATTATTGTCTTTACTCTTTCTTTAAGTCCTCTCTGCCTTAGAATTTCCTCAACTCTCTTCATTGATAGAAGTGTAGGAGTCATCATTGTGGACATTCCCAGTACATGAGCTCCCTCCTTCTCAACAAGCTCAACAAATTTCTGTACGGGTACATCTCTTCCAGCATCTATAACTTCAAATCCTGCTGCTGTAAGCATTGCCTTAACGATGTTTTTACCAATATCATGTATATCTCCCTCAACAACTCCTAAAACAATTTTTCCTCTAACACCTGCTTCTCCAGCTTTTAAATGTGGAAGTAGAACATCGAGACCAGCATACATAGCATCCGCGGACATCAGAACTTCGGGTAGGAAGTATTCTTTAGCTTCATATTTATCACCTACAACCTTCATGCCTGCAGCTAATCCTTGAGTAATAGCTATCCAAGGCTCAATACCAATTTTTAAAGCCTCTTCAGCCATACTCTTAGCTAACTCAGTATCACCATTAATAACAGCTTCAGCAAGCTTATTTAAGACTTCCTCCCTAGAAGACATACAGAACCCAGCTTATTTAGGGGAAGGGATTTATATATTTTTCTAAATATGTTATCCTAAAAAGCTGCTTTAAATAGTAAAAAATACAAATAGGGAGAGAATTAAATTATAGGCCATGAGTTTTTAATTTACAGTATTCAATTGGATAAGTTATCCGATAGTTAAGTTTATAGGTTTTAGGAGAGTTAAATAATGATATTTATGCAAAAATATAAAATCCATCCTAAAGATGAAATGTCTCCCTACGAGAGGTTAATGGCCATACTTAATTGGAAGAAGGATAGTATTGATAGGATTCCAGCATGCTCTGTTATTGCTGCTTATACTATTGAGGGAATGGAGGTTTTTGATGCATACTGGCCTGAAGCTCATAAGGATCCTGAGAAAATGGCTAGGCTTGGTTCAGCTCTTCATGAACTTACCGGTTTAGAGAATGTTATAGTTCCGTTTGAATTAACACTTGAAGTGGAAGCGTTAGGTATTGAGTTGGATTTCTTTGAGGGTAAGATAAAATGGCCCTCAGTTAGGAAATACTGGGTTAAAAAGGTAAATGATCTTAAAATTCCAGATAAACCAGAAAAAATGAGGGAACTTGGGAGGGTTCCAGTTGTATGTAAGGCAATTAAAATTTTAAAGGAGAAATATGGTGGGAAAGTTCCTGTAGTTGCTAGTATAGATTACCCATGGCAAGCTATTGGTGGATATGTTGTAGATACAGCTACATGGTATAAATACGTGAGAAGTGAACCTGGAACAGTTCATGAATTCATGAAGACTCTTAATCCATTATTTACTGAGGTTGCTATTGCATATTTTGAAGCTGGAGCTGATATTGTTACCTATAGGGAGGAGGCTTCATCACTTGCAAACATAAAGCCAGAAACTTTCCGTGTATTTGTTCAGCCTTACCTTAAAGAGTCTATAGCTCAAGCAAGAAAATATGGAAAAGTAATTCTCCACTGTTGTGGTGAGCTATGGTCTAAGAAGGGGGATGCAATTGTGGAGAATATAAGCGGACTTATAGAATGTGATGCTGATGCTTTTATAGTTGAGGAGGCGACACCCATGATTGAAACAAGAAGAATCGCTAATAAACTTAAGGGACCTAGATTCCCAATAGGTGGAAATCTAAGCGCCTTCGCCGTTCTATTTGAGGGACCTGTAGAGAAGATAAGAGATAGAGTTAAGAGAGCAATAGATAGTGGATGCGATATAGTTAATCCTGGATGTGATATCTGGATACAAACCCCAACAGAACATATAAGAGCATACGTAAATGCTGTTATTGAATATGGTTCTCCACCACCATGGGTTAAGGAGGGGGTTAGCGTTGATGAATGGGTACCGAGAGAATTAAGAGGTGGTGTCTAAATGGGTTTACCATTAAAAATAAAGGAATATACAATAAAAAGTAAAATAGGGGATAGCTTAAAAATCAGGATAGAAAAGGTAGGTGAAGGAGAAAAGGCAGACATCCTATATAGAATAATACGTGGCGAAGATAGAAGAAGTCTTCCACCAGATAAGGTTGTTCTCTACAAAGAGGAATTAGAGCAGCTTCTAAACTTCATTAAAGATGAGTTCCTCAAAAAAGAGTTCCCTGAAGAATAGGTGAATAAATGTTTAAGTTTAAATCTGAACAGAAAACATTTCAAATCGGTAAAGTAAAGATTGGAGGACAGCCGGGGGAGAATCCTACAGTTCTTATCGGTACAATATTCTATACTGGCCATAAGATAGTTCAAGACCATAAGGAAGGCGTATTTAATAAGGAGGAGGCTAAAAAGCTTATTCTTAAACAGGATGAGCTATCAGATAATTTCGGATTACCATGTATGCTTGATGTTGTTGGTGTAACCGACAAGTCAATGATTAAATTTATCGATTTCGTAGCTGAAGTAACAGATACACCCTTCCTCATAGATGCCATGACAGCTGAAGCTAGAATTGCAGGTGCTAAACATGTAGCTGAAATAGGATTATCAGATAGAGCTGTATACAATAGCATCATGCCAAGTCCATGGTTTAAACCTGAAGAAATAGATACTGTAAGAGACTCTAAAATAAGATCCGCGATATTACTAGCATACAATACTAAGGATCGTACCCCAAAAGGAGTTATTTCCCTTCTTAAGGGTGGAAATGGAATTAAGGGACTACTATCAATAGCTGAAGAAGCACATGTAGATAAACCATTAATAGATACAACATTATTCACATACGTTCCAAGCATTGGAGTAGGTGCAAAAGCATCATTCCTAGTTAAAGATGAACTTGGACTACCCGTTGGCGGAGCGCCTGGAAATGCAACAACAGTATGGAAGAAAGAAGCTATTAAAAATTGGGGAGTAGATATATTTAAGGCATGTGATGCAGCAGTACAAGCATCATCACTCATCACAGGTACAGATTTCCTACTATATGGAGTAATCGAATCCGCATCATGGATATTTCCAGCATGCGCTGTCGTTAATGCTATGATTGCAGCTAGCTCTTGGGTTGAGCTCGGAATAAAACCAAAAGAGAAAACACATCCTCTATTCAAGCTTTTCCCTCAATTCGTTGAGAAACTTGAAAAAGCAGCTTTATAAACCATTAACTAAGCAACTTTACATCCTTTTTATATTTCATATTAAACTAAGATTCTACTAAGCAGTCTACTTGTCTATTAATAGGCTATATTAACCTACATAATTTTCCACATATTCGCTAAATATGATGTTGTACTAATATCTTAATGTTTACAACTACAAATTTAATAAATAAACACATCAATAAGACTTAAACATATAGTTCATCAAGAGCTAAAGCATCCTTCTCTCAGATTTCAATAACTTATAAATACACTATAAGGAGTGACTAAACTTACTAAATAAGCTAGAATAATCTAATAATTTAAGAAGTAAACTTAGAACTTAATAGAATTCAAATGAATTCCATTCTAAACTTAGAAATGCCGTGTATTTTGAGATTTAATAGTTTACAATTACCTAGATTAAGAGTTTGTGAGTTTATTTAGCATATGGAAGTAAAAGTAAACATAGACATCAACCAGGAATAAGCTTAAGCATGGAAGATATTTAAAGCTTAATAAGAAGATATATACAAGAAAGCGTCCTCTAGAAACCTACAATCAGATAATGCTAGCTCCCCAAACATCTAATATAGAATTATACTAGAATATTAACTTTAACGAAGCCCTATTCCTCTCTAAAAACTTCCAATGTTAACATAACAGAATTTATGTAACTTATTAGGTTACCAGGTCCGGATTTTTAATGTAAAGATTTATATAGAACTTTACCTAAATATTATTCGTATGCCTCTACCTAAATATGTTCAGGATCTATTTAATGATTTTTCAGCTATTAAAGTTCTTGCTACAAAAACTGGAGATTTACTACATGTAATACCAGTAGGATCTATGAGTGCGCCTGACTCAAATACTATTGTTCTAGCTGCTATATTTATGAGAGAATCCCATGAAAACCTTATTAAAGCAAGAGAAACAGGTGAGAAGATTTCAACACTAGTAGTTAAAGCTGTACCGGAAAAAATGCAGTTTCTAGGGTATCAAGTAAGATGTAGGGTAAAAAGCTTTGAAACATCAGGTCCTATATATGAGGGGGTTAATGAAGTACTTAAGAGAATGGGCTTCAAAATAAATGGTGTATGGATTTTAGAACCTCTGGAAGTATATGATCAATCTCCTGGACCAAACGCAGGAAAGAGGATAGCTTAAATCTCAATTAATTTTTATTTTAATCTCATTATGTTCCTTAATAGGTTCTATGTAGTTATCATTAATGAACTATTAAATTAATGAGAGTTATATATTAGCTATGATAATCTTAAATTCATTGTAAAATTTCTATACCTTAAACTATTGTTCTTGTAAATGTTGTTAACTATGAAGGAATCATTTAATGATTCCTTCACCCTATATTAGATGTTTGGGGAGCTAGCATTATCTGATTGTAGGTTTCTAGAGGATTGTTTGTAAATGAATAAATAAGCTTAATATGGATAAATGTAAATCATCAGAATTCTAGAATAGCTACAGATGAAAAATGAAGTTTAGGAAAATGAGATAATAATTATGAGGTAATATAGAAATATTAGGATATGTAGCATTAATGAATTGTTAAACATTGTGGTGGAAACAAGTATTCCCATTGGTTGCTAGGTTCCTATCATTAAGTAGTTAACATGACAGCTCAGTATAATAAACTTTATCTTAAATTGTAAATTTGATTGATAGTAAGATATATAAGTTAATATAGCTATAGGATAGAAGCTAAACAATGAGGTGCAATATAGGTGGAAGCTAGGAAGTACGTATACATGTTTGATGAGGGAAATTGGAAAAATAGGAAACTACTAGGTGGGAAGGGGGCTGGATTAGCTCAGATGACTCAGCTTGGACTTCCAGTACCTGTAGGATTCATAATAACTACTGAAGCATGTAAAGAATTCTATAAGCCTGTAAGAGAGAAGATAGATGCTTTTATTAAGGAATTGGAGAGGAATCCTCCACCATCCATTAGGGATAAGATTATTGCTGAGATATGGAGGATAATAGATTCATTAAGCCTACCTGAGGGAGTTATGGAGCAGACTAGGGAATGTATGGCTAAGCTTGAGGAGAGAATAGGTAGGAAATTCGGTGATTCAGATAATCCATTACTTGTATCTGTTAGGTCAGGTGCTCCTATATCTATGCCAGGCATGATGGATACAATATTGAATCTAGGTTTAAACGATGATGTAGTTAAGGGCTTAGCTAAGCTAACAGGTAATGAATGGTTTGCCTATGATGCTTATAGAAGGTTCATACAGATGTTCGGTAAGATTGTATTGGGAATTAATGAGAAGCTATTTACTGATCGTCTAGATGAGGTTAAGAGGAAGTATGGTGTTAAATATGAGGTTGAACTACCTTTAGGGGGTATTAAAGAGGTTGTAGAGGTATTTAAAGAAGTTATTAGAAAGGAGAAGGGAGGATTCCCTCAAGATCCATGGGAACAGCTAAAGCTAGCTATCTCAGCTGTTTTCAGATCATGGATGAATCCTAGAGCTATATATTATAGGATAGCTAATAAAGTAACGCCTGAAGTAGCGGATAGTACAGCTGTAAATATTGTTGCTATGGTTTTCGGTAATATAGGTTGGAATAGTGGAACTGGTGTAGTATTTACGAGGGATGTAGCTACAGGTGAGAATAAGCTTTACGGTGAGTTCCTACCTAATGCTCAGGGAGAGGATGTTGTTGCAGGTGTTAGAACTCCATATCCCATAGAGAAGCTTAGGGAGCTTTTTCCAAATATATATGATGAACTCTACAAGGCAGCTAAATTCCTAGAGAGAGTAAATAGGGAAGTTCAAGATATAGAGTTTACTGTTGAAAATGGAAGACTGTATTTACTCCAGACAAGAGCTGGAAAAATGACTCCTCTAGCTAGGGTTAAGACAGCTGTAGATATGGTTAAGGAGGGAATTATAAGTATGGAGGAGGCTATAATGAAGGTGGAGCCTCAACACATAGTTTCCCTACTTTATCCTAGAATAGACCCTAAAGTAAAGGTTGAACCGATAGCTAATGGGCTTCCAGCATCTCCAGGCGCGGTTTCAGGACAAGTAGTATTTGATCCGGATACAGCTGTGGAATGGGCTAGAAATGGGAGGAAGGTAATTCTAGTTAGAGTAGAGACAAAACCAGATGATATTCATGGATTCTACGCTTCCGTAGGAATATTGACGGCTAGAGGGGGAATGACATCTCATGCAGCTGTAGTTGCTAGAGCGATAGGGAAAACATCAGTTGTAGGAGCTGAAAGTATAAGAGTTGATTATGATGGGAGAATGTTTACAGTTAATAATGTTATGGTTAAGGAGGGGGATTGGATAACAATCGATGGATCTACAGGAAACATTTACATAGGCAAAGTACCTACAGTAGAACCTGAAATAATTCCTGAGCTTAACGAGCTGCTTTCATGGGCTGATAAGATTAGAAGACTTGGAGTAAGAACAAATGCTGACTTACCGGAAGATGCTAGAATAGCAAGAAAATTCGGTGCTGAAGGAGTGGGACTACTTAGAATTGAAAGAATGTTTAGAAAGGCGGAGAGACTTGAAGTTCTAAGAGCAGTTATTCTAGCTGAAAATAAAGATGAAAGAATTAAACATTTAGAGAAACTATACCAAATGATTAAGCTAGACTTCAAGCAAATACTTGAAATCATGAATGGACTACCTGTAATCATTAGATTAATAGATCCACCTCTCCATGAATTCTTACCAGCTCCAGAGGAAATACTAGAACAAATATATGAGAAGAAGGTAAAGGGTGAATCTAGAGATACAGTAGAAAAACTTGAACAACTATATAGAAGAGTTAAAGCTTTAAGAGAAGCTAATCCAATGATGGGGCATAGAGGAGTTAGAGTAGGAATTACATTTCCAGAAATATATTACTATTTAAGTAGAGCTATGATTGAAGCAGCTGCTGAACTAATAGTTGAAGGTATGAATCCATATTTGGAAATTATGATTCCAAATGTAAGTGATGTTAATGAGATTAAATTTGTTAAATCAAAAGCAATAATTCCAGCCTTAAACGATGTTGAAGCTAAATACGGAGTTAAAATACCTATAAAGATAGGGACCATGATTGAAACCGTAAGGTCATGCTTAACAGCTGATGAAATAGCTAGGGAAGCTGATTTCTTTAGCTTCGGTACAAACGACCTAACACAAGCAACATTCAGTTTCAGTAGAGATGATGCTGAGAATAAGTTCATGTCGCAATATCTAGAGTTAAACATACTTCCATCAAACCCATTCGAAACACTAGATGAAAAAGGAGTTGTTAAACTTATTGAAACATGTGTAAAACTAGGAAAGAATGCAAATCCAAACTTGGAAGTGGGAATTTGCGGTGAGCATGGCGGAGATCCAAGATCAATAGAATACTGTCATAAAGCAGGATTAGACTATGTTAGCGCCTCTCCATTTAGAGTAGCAGTAGCTAGACTAGCAGCAGCACGTGCTAGTGTAAAAGAAAAACTTACAGAAAAATTTGAAGAACAGTAATTAAATTTATCTATAATGTTTACATGGTTATTAATTATCCTTTAATCCAGCTCATGAAATAAATAATGATAACATTTCCTAATTATTATGAATCTAACAAGCTTAAATATGAAGCATGCTGATTCTATAGCTATAGAATTATAAAGACTTAATCAATTCCATAAGCTCTCTTAACTTATCCATTACGTTTTCTTCTACAGCTCTTCTATTTAAGTATTCTTCATCAAGCCTATTCTGAAAGACTTTAACTAGAGCTAGAGCTTTATCTCTATCCTCAGTAGCATTCCAAAACTTCCATCCAGCAAGATAAACAACTATAAGATCCTCAGGAGTATCTAAATATATGTAATCTCCATCAACAATAAGCTTAACAGGCTTCTTCCTGCGTGTATAAGTGGTTGCTACTATATCTATTGATTTCAACATGAAATCACCGTAATTAATAAGATATCCTCTTCCAATTCTTCTCCCAATATTTTCAAGAACTCTTCTAAGTATTTCCTCCGATAATCCTTCAGCTATAACATCTACATCCATTGTTCTATAAGTTCTACCTGTATATACTTCAACGGCAAACCCTCCAGTAACAACTATCCTACCTAGACTCTGAGATTCAAGAAAGGTATTTATTAAAGCTGAAAGTTTAAGAAACCGTGTAGTTTCATCAGGCTCCCTAGATAACTCGCTTAACTTCCACCTAATAGAAAGTAGAAGCTTCCCTACAGCTTCCTCCATTTCAAAATTCTTTCTTCTACATTCCATAAAATCTCCTCAACATAGTAGTTAAAGGCTACTACAGCTAAGAATGCTAGTCTTAAAGAATCCTCTAAAGACCTTCTAGAACCCCTCATCTTACCTCTTAGATTATATGTAATTAGAAATACTTCAGTTCTTCTAAGCCATAATTCCTTAATATCCTTCAAAGTCAGTACGCTCAACAGCATCCCCAATTCTTCTAGCTATTTCCTCTCTTATAAGATCCTCAACACTTTTATTTCTCCGTAAATATAGGATAGAAAATAGTAAGCATACAATGGAAAAAATGAAGGAGTAAATAGATGAAAATCTTAAAAATGAAGTATAGTCTACTGGTGATGCTCTTAAAAATGAATATAGTAATACAACTATAAAACTAAAGATAAAGGTAAGAACATATAATATCAGAAAGACAAACATAATCCATTTAACTCCAGCCTTACTTTGCATATTCATTACTAGTTTAATCAAATAGAATATTTAAGCATTTCCCTTAAATTACTAGCTTTGTTAACTTTAGCTTTATTTGAATTCTTCCTTATTTATGATGTTAGTATGGTTAAAGTTGTTAGATTTGTTAGGAGGAAACTCTATTTATTTATTGCTTAGTATTTCATTCATCTAGATACTTCAGATATTTAAGCCTTTATTATTTAGGTTAGTATCTATATTGTGGTTTATCTTAATCTATTTGAGTTTGATAGGGGAATGTTAGAATTATGGTTGATTATACTATTATAAATGTAGAAGAATAGGTTATTTATGTTATATTTGAGTTATTGTAAGGAGAATTCTATATGTGGATTTGTGATGTTGCAGCATACTACATTCCTAACATTAAAGAATTAGTGCTATTACAGTTCTAATATAGCTGTATTAAGTGATGAAGCTCATTATTATAAGCATAATGTAAATGTAAATTTAAAACATGAAATAGTTTGAGGCTAGAATTAATGGAGAGAATAATACAATATATTAGGATAGAGCTAAAATATTTGATGATTATATATCATTGAAGAATAAATGTGATAGTGAACATGTATCCAGCTTATGAAATCAGTAGTACATCTAACAAGCATGAATTAATAAGAAGATAAAGCTAGAATTCATAGAAAACAATACTAAATGGAGGCAAAACATGATTAAGTTAACAAAGCCAATTACTGAATATATCAACATATTAATTGTATAGTTTAAGTTTAAACCCTATACCTATTATTGTCTTCTAGAATATTGTTTAAGCTTCGCAGAATATCTAAGACTATATTATTTGATTAGTTAAATCCTATGAATTTAAACTATTGTAATATTCACAGCATAAGTAAACTATTAGTTTGAATCTCCTTAAATTGCTATTTTCCCAATTATTGTTTCTAATTTCTAAATTCATCAACAACAATACTTCTTTCTGGTTTCCATCAGTTCTCTTACTTTCCCTAAATCCACCTACTTATTGGCTTTAGCTATATAATTCTCTAGGCTTAATTTAACTTAGCAAGTCAATCATCATATCTATGAATTAAATTCATTAAAGATCTTAATGTTAACAAAATCTCAGTAACTCTACGATAAGATAACTATTAGCTCTAATAAGCTAACATAGAATCCATTCTTAACTTTAAGATCCTTCCTCCTACGGTAAGCTTTAACTAAATCCATAACAAAATGCGTAAGAAAGTGGAAAACCTTTCAAAACAGTAGCCTTACATATACGTTGAAGTCTAATGATGTTATAAAAACATTATCAATAAATGGATTTCTCGACAGAAGAACGCCTAGAAATAGAGGATTATTTTTTAGGTGGCCACATCCTATCGAAGTATATGCTTTTACCATATGAGGATACTGGTATTCCGATTATTACGTCAGCATCCATAAGCTTTAATCTTTTAGCTGCAACACCTACTGTAAACATTATTCTATTATCAACATTTAGATTTGAAGCTGTTTTAACAGCTGAGCCTAGAGCAATTCCTAAATTTATTAAGTCATATATACAGCTTGGCCCTGTAAATGCCCAATCAGTTTTCCTAACAACGTTCTCTTCAAAATCCTTACAGTTCTTATAGCCACATCCACCACAATTTAGATTATATCCCTTTCCACCCTTAAAACCTATTAGCAAAACAGCGTTAGAGTTCCTAACATTTAAAGCATCTCTCTCAAACCCTGGCATTACATCCTTAAGCTTTTCCATCTCATTCGCTAAAATGTTTTTCTCCTCACCTGTAACTATGATAGCTTGAAGCCTATCAATTCCTCTAGCTTTAGGAGCTGTCTTTACTGAAACAGTCATAAGCTTCAATACATAAACCAAGCTTTCATCTACAATCTGGCTAAAATCCATAATTGGCATAAAATCCTGAAAAATATAAGAACTTAAATCTTTCGGTAATAATCATATAGGGAAATATATTTGAGGTTGTAGCGAAAAACTTATTCAAGGGATTCTTCAATTAGCTATGAGAAACTATCGAGGTTGAATAACTCAATGTCATTAGAAATTGCTGAAGATAGAGTTGTAATTGTATTTCAACCCCATGGAAGAAGGAATGTTTTCAGAAAGGGTATAAACCTACTTGAAGCTGCTAAAAGACTTGGAGTTGATATTTCATCACTATGTGGTGGTAGAGGACTATGTGGTAAATGTAAGGTTAAAATCTTAAGGGGGTACGATTATCTAAATCCATTAAGAGAAACTGAAATAAGATTTCTAACTGATGAAGAAATTAGGGAAAAATATAGGCTTGCATGTTTAACATCAGTTACAACACCTTGCGAAACTATTATCTATATTCCTGAAAGGAGTAGAGTTGGAAGACAGAGACTTCAAATAGAAGGATTTGAAGTATCGGTAAAGCCTAATCCATTAGTTAAAAAATACCTTGTAGAATTGTCTCCACCAACACTTAGAGATCCTAGACCAGATGATCAGAGGCTTCTAGACTCCTTACGTGAAAAGTATGGAGTTGAAAATATTGATATACATTATGAGTTACTATCTGATCTACCTATAATTCTTAGAGAATCAAAATGGAGAGTTACGGCTACTATATGGGGGGATAAAGTAATAGCTGTAGAACCTGGAGATACTACAAGTAGATGTTTCGGTTTTGCATGTGATATTGGAAGTACAAAGCTTGCAGGGTTCCTAATGGATCTAAATACGGGAAAAGTTGTTTCAGTAGCTGCAAGAATAAATCCGCAGATTCAATATGGAGAGGATATTATAAGTAGGATAACACATGTATTACTTAAGGGATGGAATGGATTAAACGATCTTCAAAAAGCTGTTGTTAAGGGTATTAATGAAATAATAGATGAATGCTGCCAAAAAGCAAATGTTAAGCCTGAGGAAATATATGAAACAGTATTTGTAGGGAATACTGCAATGATGATGTTCCTCTTGAAAATATGGCCTCAATATGTTGCATATTCACCATATCCACCTCCAAGATCAGCTAGTATAGATCTACCTAGTAGAATAGTGGGTATTAGAACACATAGTAGAGCTAATCTCCACTACCTACCAACTATAGGTGGATTTGTTGGTGCAGATAATGTTGCAAACATGGTAGTAACAAAGCTTCCAGACTCTAACGATATAGGGATGTGTATAGATATAGGGACAAATACGGAAATCGGTATTGGAAATAGGGAGATAGGTGTATGGTATGATTCATGTGCTTCAGGACCTGCTTTTGAAGGTATGACGGTAAAACACGGTATGAGAGCTACATCAGGCTCAATAGAGAGAATATCAATAGATATAGAGACTCTAGAACCAATATATAAAACAATAGATGATGAGCCTCCAATAGGTATATGTGGATCAGGACTTGTAGATATATTAGCGGAAATGCTTAAATCCGGAATAATAGATATGAGTGGAAGATTTAATCCTGAATACTCTAAAATAAATAAACGTATCAGGGAGGGACCGGATGGATGGGAATACGTAGTAGCATACAAGGAGGAAACAGGAGGAAAGCTAGATATAGATATAGTTATAACACAGAAGGATGTAAGGGAACTTCAGAAGGCAAAAGCAGCAATTCATACTGGAGCCTCATTAATAATGAAGAGACTAGGAATAACTGAAAACGATATTAAAATACTATATGTAGCTGGAGCTTTTGGAAACTATATAGATCCTGAAAACGCTAGAACTATTGGAATGTATCCTGAAATACCTATTGAAAGAATTAAATTCATTGGAAATGCAGCAGGTACAGGAGCTAGAATGTGCTTAATCTCTAAGGAAGAGAGAGAATATGCTAAATATATAGTGAAAAACAAAATTAAATACTTCGAACTAGCAGCAGACCCTGAATTCCAAATAGAATACATAAACTCAACATTCCTACCATATAGAGATTTAAGTAAGTACCCAATAACAGCAAATCTCCTAAAGAGAATTAGGAAATCTAGCTGAGACTTATCATCATGAAAAACAATATTAAGCCTATTACCATCTTCATAACCGTTACCAATCAAAAGATTTAATGTTTCCATCTAGCTATCAATTAAAATAATACCACCAATACTACTTAACGTCTTCAAGTAAATCGATATAGCTTATTAAACATATTCAAATAAGGAATTCACATATACTATTATGTTGCTAGAATTATTTGAAGCAATGATTTAAATATTTACTAGATGGTATTAATCAAGTTTAATAAGTACAATAATTGAACGTAGTAACTTAGTATATTGTAGCTTCCTAACTGTCAGACCAATAATTAAACAGTGAATTTATAAAGATGTAGAGTAGTTAAGATTGGGGTTCTATGGGTGAGGATGAAGAACTTGAAATGATAAAATATAGAATGCTGAAGAACTTAATGAAGAAAGATTTTGAAGAGAAGAAGCAAGTAATAGATAAGCCAGTTGAAGTAACTGATAGTAATTTTATGGAGATTATTCAAAGAAATCCCTTCGTCGTAATTGATTGCTGGGCACCATGGTGTGCTCCATGCCGTGCAATTTCACCAATAATAGATGATATGGCAAGGAACTATGCTGGAAGGATACTGTTTGGAAAACTGAATGTAGAGGAAAATCAAGTAGCTACTACATATTTTCAGATAATGAGTATTCCTACCCTACTAATATTTAAAAATGGAAAACTCATAGATAGAATTATTGGAGCATTACCAAGACATTTACTAGAACCAAGAATAACACAATATCTCTAACATAGTCCACAACATATATTGGATAGAAATCATATTTAATTTTTAAATTTCTTAAAAATAGGATTAGAAAATACTTTACCTCCTATACTTAACAGTTATTAGCTACGTGAATGAAAGGAATAAAATGCTTAACATTATAACTCTTAAATGATCTAAACCATTCAAGATATTTAAATCAGTACTTGTAATTGGAAAGCATCTACTATTAGAAATTGATATACTTGTGAATGTAGGAATACACTACCCAGAGTATTTAGGTTAATTATTACCTAAAAGATTGCTTAAAGCTTAGCTTGATTTTGCTTTAATATTTTGAAGAAGTTCACTATTCCATGACATTTACATGCAGTTCCAATAGCTACTTTAAGCTTATTACTGCTAATGATTTCATCCAGAAGTATGGAGATAGATTCTCCTTGAATTCCTCCAATATCTGAACTGATTAGATGGCTTTGAAAAATCCTTGGATAAGATATATTGTCTATAGCAAGTTCAAGTAGGAGATACATTGGTATTTTCTTGATTCTATCCGTTACTGGACATATTTCAGGCTGTATACATGGAATTCTACATTTTAAACCCTTTAACATGTAGCTTGCAACTATAACACTATCTTTAGCATTTATATCTAGAGCTACATTATTCAATATATTACTCTTTAAAACCATATTCATCGAGGATGGATCGGGATCAATATTAAATCCTTCAGCTTCAAGATATGATTTAATAAATCTACCTATGAAGTGGCCCGGTATAGCTGGAACAATAATATCAGGTACAATATCGCTTCTAACCATTTCAGTAAGGTACTTAACACAATCATAAACTACTAGATAGGCCTCCCCTTCATTAGGATTAGCTATTGTATAGGTATTAATTACTTTATCAACATATTTACTTGCCTTACAGCTCTCATTAACATCGACAACGATTATCTTAGCCTCCATGCTCTTTAAAGATTTAACAGCAATAGAACCGAAATATCCTCCCCCAGCTACAAGTATAAGTTTACCTTTAAGATTCATTAATTATCTAGCTAATCATGCTAGCTTAAATATAAACTTTATAGTAGTTATAAATCTATCCTGTCAGCTTTAGCTCTGAGATTATTATCTATTTCATTATGCTATCAGTATAGTGTATCCTCCATATACACTATGAAGATTTATAGTAGGATAATTAAGCATTATTGTAAGCCATAGTCACTCTTCTACTACTAATAAAACTTGGATTGCTCTATTTTTAGTTCTTTCAATTTCTCTTCTTTAGGCTTACCTGTCTCCGGATCCCATCCTCGAAGTTTAAAGTATTCAGATACCATTTCATCTATTACTTTCCTATTTAGCTTTTTACCCTTATTAGGACCGTCAGGTATGGCTTCATTGTAGAATCTATCTGGATATCTATACTCGTTTCTTGTTTCACCCATCGCTATATTCATTTTCTTCTGCATATTAATTATTCTATCAGCTACTGTAATTATTTCCTCCGGTAAGGTATTAATTCCAGTAGTAGCTCTATAAAGCTTCGAAATCATGATTGGACCTATAGTTCCGAGAACAGGTGGTCTTATACAGAGTCCAACAGAATTATATATGCTTATTAAGTTTTCAGACCATATAGTCATAGTTGGTATATGTATATACTCTCCGTTGTTTATGAATACCTTACTTTTAAACTCTTCAAGCATATCTAATTCATCTATAACCTCCTTCTTTACGCCGCATGCTTCAAGCCAGTACTCATCCTTAGGCTGTGGAAGCTTAAACAACTCTACTGGTGCTCTTACTCTTAAATGATCTCCTCCACGAGTATTTGTTAGATATCCGAAACACCAAACACCCCATCTACCTCTAGGATCTCTAAACGGTATTTCAAGACCCTTTATATGAAGTGCGTATTTTTCACTTCCTCTTCCAAGTATTTGTGATGCTTTTCTTACACCTTCTGCAAGCATATTACCTATTCCTCTCCTATACGCTATGTCTTCAAGTAGCTTTAAAACAGCTTCTTCATCACCCCAATTAAGCTTTAAGCCTTTAGTATCATTTTCACTTAGAATACCTTTCTCAAAGCATTCAAACGCCCATGCAATAACAGATGCTGATGAGCAGCAATCTAATCCAAGCTTAGAGGCTATTTCTGTACATTTCATTATCTTATCAAAACTTGTAATTCCTAGTTTAGCTCCAAATTCAAAAACCCATGTAACCTCCAGGTCTTTAAGAGTGAGACCCTTAAATTTACCTTCAGGAGCCGTAACCCAGTGTGCACATGCAATTGGACAGGTAATGCATGATATTCCCTTCTTCTTATATTTATGTAGATTCTCTCTTAAACAGTTCTCCCATCCCTCTATTGTTCCATATTGAAAGTTTTTTACTGGAAGTATTCCCTGTGAGCTATAGGCATCACTAGCTACTAGTGTACCATATGTCCTCCAAAGATTGAATAAAGGATATGATGTAATTCTACTATATGCTTCAATACATGCTTCCTCGTATTCTTTCATGTTGGCTATCTTAATTGGATTATCTCCTCTTACAATTATTGCCTTAACGTTTTTAGATCCTAAAACAGCTCCTAAACCACATCTACCCCAAGCATCATAATAGTTATTCTCTATCGATGCAAATCTAACCATATTTTCTCCAGCTGGACCTATAGATGCAACTTCAACATCTCCATAATCCCGCCTTAAGAAGTCAGTAGTATCCCAGCAGTTAAGACCTTTAAGATGATCTGCATTGCAAATCTTAATGTCTCCATCAATAATGGAGATATAGCTTAACTTTTCAGCTTTACCGCTAACTATCAATATATCAATACCTGAAGCTTTTAACATAAAACCCCAGAAAAGCCCTGAGTTTGAAGTACCGAAACGCTCAGTAATTGGGGATTTTGCTGAGGCTTCACATCTAGAGGCTGTAGGTATGCTAGTACCTACAAATACTCCTGGACTAAATACAATTATGTTTTCTGGGCTTAAGGGATCTATGTTTGGAGATAGTAGATCCCATAGTATCTTCGTATTAAATCCTAAACCCCCAATATAATCTTTACACCATTCAAGCGGTAAATCATACTTCTTAACTTCACTTCTTAATAAGTCTATTTTAACTATTTTACCTGAATAACCATACATATACTACATCTCCTCAAGCCTTAGAGCATTAAATAAACAAGCCTTAACACATACTCCACACTTAGTACATTCAGGAGTAAAATAGGCTTTAAAGCTTCCATGTTTTTCATCTCTGTCAATTTTTATCCTACTCATGCCTAAGCTAAATACCTTATGATAAGTAAATGAACAGGCTAACATACAGCTACAGCAACCGCTACAGCTAGCCTCATGGAACAATATATTCCTTACCATAATAACCAGCTTCCTCAAGCATTACAGCTTATAAAATTTACTGTGTGATAGATTGTTCTATGAACTTAAGCATTTTTAATTATCTCTGTTTTCGGTATTGTGTTTCTATGAATTCTTTCGTTTATTTTCTATTAGTCCATGTTCGTTTAGTATGTATACTATTGATTCATAGCATTAATAGGCTCACTATCACACTTATTCTCATATGGAATATAGTTATCAGATAATTTATCTATTTTCACTATATCATTTTCTCCATTAGATTCCTAATCTTGAAACTATACTTGATGTTTAATTAGTATTCTGCATGCTTCTTTATAGTGGTGGACCACCACTTAATACAAAAGAGAGCAAGTACAATATTTCATTATTTGAGTATTTCTCTTCTAGGATTACATAATCCATATAGTGATTTTAAGAACTAGGCTTAAAATTTGTCGAGCTGAGTTTAAGAGAGCTGCTAGTGTTGAAGCTATAGTACTGCTTACTCTAGCCTAAATTATGGTGAGATATTATATTCTTTTATCAGTTTAATATACGACACTTATGAATAATTGATCAACATAGATACTATTACGTTTATAATGTTTATATATTGCTGGTGGTTTTCTTAGGGTTTGGTGTGGTCTTATTCAGTTGTACTAGGAGATGAAGAGCTTGTGAATGCCTCTGTCTACGAGGATTAGGAGCTTGTTAATGCATGCTTCAGAACCTGCCTCAGAAAGCATCTAGGATTCTTGCTTCCATGAAGTCCTTATCGCTATAAGCTCCTATTCTTAACATCTATCGCAGCCTAAACATAGAATTAATATCCAGCCTCCTTTAGCTTCATCTATGATTCTTCGATGCTTTGGCTCTACATCAATTCCTACCTCCCCAGGCTTCTTAACCCAACACCATATGGATACGTGGTCCACATTAACTATCTTGCAGACATACACAATACCCTATAGCTAAGCCATATATAGAATGCCTTCAACTTCTTCTAAAAGCAACCCTACTACGCCTAGAAATACCATTTTCCCTAAGGGCTTTAAGAAGACTATCTATAGAAACCATCCCCAACAGACTACTTCTCAAAACCCCCAAAAACCTAAACGTAACAGTATCTTCTATAAAACAGTAAAGGATATAGGGAGATGTTTAAATTTTATTGTGATTGCCTTGAACTCCTACGAGAGAGTTATAAGTATTCTTAGAGGGTATCTTGAGGATGTTGATAGGGTTCCATGTGTAAATACTGTTAGTGTTGCAACAATAGACTTTATGAAGACTGTAAATGCATACTGGCCTGAAGCTCATAGAAACCCTGAGAAAATGGCTAAATTAGCTTCAGCAGCACATAGAATATGTGGACTTGATAATGTAAGCTTACCATTTGATATGGCTGTTGAGGCTGAGGCTCTCGGTATTAGAATAGAATATCCTGAGGGTAGAATTCAGTACCCCTACGTAAAGGAATTTATTACAGAACCTTCTAAAGTAAGAATTCCTAGAAATGTAGTTGATGCTGGAAGAATTCCCATCATTGTAGAAGCTATAAAAATTTTAAGGAGAGAGTTTGAGGGAAGAGTCCCTATAAATGTGTATTTAGATCCTCCATTTACATGTATAAGTAATTACGTGTTGGGTATTGTAAGATTTTTCGCTATGATGAGGAGAAATCCGAGTGAGGCGCATAGACTTCTAGAAACAGTATTAAACTTCTTCATAGAGGTAGCTAAAACATACGAGGAGGCTGGAGCTGACATTATTACATTCCATGAAATGGGAGCTACAGTAGTTCCTCCAGTATACTTTGATGAATTTATTACTCCATATCTAAAAGAAATCGTTAAGCATTTAAAAACTCCAACTATTCTAAATATCTGCGGTTCAACAAAACTGATAATAGATAAAATGGTTAATATTGGATGTTCAGCTATAGCAGTTGATGAAACAACGCCGATTAAGCATGTAAGGGAAATAGTGAATAGAATAAGAGTGAATTATCCAATAATAGGGAATATCTCCTCTAGGAAAACTCTTCTAACAGGACCTATAAGTAGAATTGTGGAGGAGGTAAATAAGTGTATATGTGAAGGAGTAAGTATGATTTCACCTGGATGCGACTTCCACTTAGAAACACCAACTGAACATATTAAGGCGCTGGTGGATGCAACGATAAAGTATTGTTTCCACCGTTAAGCTATGATATCTACTTTCTCTTAGTGGTAAACCATAGTCTTCTCCTCTCATATTTAAGTATTTTCTCATAAAGTAAGTCACCTTCTATGTTTGCCTCCTCTAAAAGGTTTTGAGCATCTCGAATGGATATGTTGGCTGAAAGCACTATAGCTGCAGTTCTCCCATAGCTAGCTATTAGCTTAGCTGTTTTCATAAGCTTCCTTCTTATTCTCTTATCTCTTAATGTTAATTCCTGGTTGAAAGCTATCTTATCCAGTAGTTCTTGAACCGTATCTATAGGATTTCCCACTAATCCTAAACTTGTTGATTTACATTCTGGACATATCAATCTATACGGTAAATCCTTAATGTAAGCCTCCCTAACATATTTCCAACATCCCACACATACAAGAGTTCTTCTTTCATTAAGAATTCTAGCTTTTACAGCTTCCATTAGAAGCTTCCGAATACGTTTAGGCTGTACAATGTCAGTCTTCCATGTCAATTCTAAAATACCAATACGCGATATTGGTGTAGGAACTCCATGATTATCAATTACTACTATTTCTATTACTTTGTTTTTAATCATTTCAACAACTTTCCTTAAGCCATCAACATCAAAATCACTACTTAAAGCCTCCTTTAAAGCCTCATTGAAAACAACAGTTTCCCTAAATCCCTCCATAAGCTTATCAAAGCCTACACATGATAAATCAGCTTCCTCCTCTATGGCTCCAAACCTCCTCGCTACATGAATTAACCTTCTCTTAAACAATCCTGTTTTAGGAATTGCTTCGATAATTAACTGATCAATCGATAAATTAACTAAATCATTTAAAGCTTTAAATACATCATCTTTTAAGAGGGAGGGAGCCCTCAATATGATTCTATATGGATCCTGATAAACACCTATTGAGAAACCGATCTTATTTGCTAGAATATATGCGAGAAGTCTACCAAGTGTTCGATTTACAAGTAGACCAAAAGTACAGTTTAAAATAATATATTCATTCCAATCCTCAATAGTTAATCTACGATCTGTAGGCATAGGGTATTTATTATCTATCTGTTCAAAAACCTCCTTTAAACCTTCCTCCACTATATTCCTACTAACGGGATACTTCTCCACTATGAGGTCTATAATTTTACTTCTTGGAAAACCCTCTCTTACCTTCTCCTCTACAACTCTACGGATAGATCCTACCTCCATAGCAATACTAAACGGTACAGGAATCTCCTCACCAACCCAGCTAGGTATAGCTCCTGTAGGGTCTTCTTCAGATTTTAAGTAGATTTTACCCTCATGTATGTATAGGATCTTCCATGGTTGACCTGCTAGAATAAGCTTAGTTCCAGGATCACCATACTCTGCAACAAATACCTCGTCAAGTAGACCTATAGGTAGATTTTTCTCCTCATCTATAGCAAGGAACTGTTTCTCCTCAGGAATCATTGAGAGCTTAGAGAAGTAGTATTGATATAGTCCTGCAATAGGACGAGGACGCTGAATAACTCCCTCATCCTCAATTAGACGAACAAGTGGAGGAGACCTATTAGCCATGTATCGAATAACATCTAACAACTCTTCCCTACTTAAACTTCTATATGGATAGGATTCTCTTAATAAGCTAAGTAACTCATCAATTCCCCATTTCCCTCTATATATTAGTAAACCTGCTAGTTGATGTGCTAATACATCTAGAGGTGAATTTGGAATTTCTATTTCTTCAAGCTCCTCATTCAGGGCTCTTCTTGAAATAACAATAGACTCCCATAAATCATCAGAATCCATACATATAATCACCCCCTTAGCTATTAATTCAAGCCAATGCCCACTTCTACAAACCCTTTGTAGAAGCCTTGTAACCTGTCTAGGAGAGTTGTATTGAATTACAAGATCAATAGAGCCTACATCAATTCCAAGCTCCAACGAGGATGTACATACAACTCCCTTTAATACTTTATGTTTTAACCCAGCCTCAACATTAAGTCTTGAGTACTTTGATAGACTACCATGATGAATACCGATAGGAATGTTTAAATCCCACATTTTAAATCTACTTGCTAAAATTTCAGCAATACTACGAGTATTTGTAAATATAAGTGTTGAACAATGCTTCTCAATAAGCTCTCTTATAACTCTAAGTCTAGCTGCAACTTCTGGAAACGTAATAAGATTCTCACTAAGCTTAAAGTCCTCCATACTGGGCTTAGGATATAGTATACTCAAACTAATAATACGGGCTACTGAAACCTTTACAATATCGCATCTCCTTCTAGAACCAGTAAGGAATAAAGCTACACGTTCAGGTGAGCCTACTGTTGCAGATAATCCTATAATCTGGAAATCATGCCCAATAATCATTCTTAAACGTTCAAGAGCAATTGATAATTGACTACCCCTCTTATTATCTGCTAATTCATGAACTTCATCAACAACAACCCAGCGTAGAGACTGTAAATGCTCCTGAAGTACTCTACCGGCTAATATAGCCTGTAATGTTTCAGGTGTTGTAATTAGAATATCTGGGGGCGCTAAAGACTGCTTAACCCTTTCACTAGCTTCTGTATCACCATGTCTAACCGCAACCCTTAAATCAAGAACATGAGCCCACCACTCAATCCTCTCTAGTAGATCTCTATTTAAAGCTCTTAAAGGAGTTATGTATAGAAGCTTAATTCCCTGAATACGTGGAGAAGTTATAAGCATACTGAAAATAGGGAGAAGAGCAGCTTCAGTCTTCCCACTTCCACTAGGAGCAATAAGTAAAACATTATTACCACTTAGAATCAACGGAATAGCTTTCCTCTGAGGTTCAGTTAACTCTGTAAAACCCCTCCTTCTAGCAGCTTCCCTAACAGGCTTTGCAAGCATTGAAGTTACATCCATAGTAATATTATATCAACCAAATATATAACTCTTCAATCGTTACTTGTAAAACGTGGAATTTCAGGGCTTGTAGTATTTTGAGTATAGCATTTCTTAAGAATAGTGTTTATCTCTTTTTTGTTAGCATCAGGTTTCATATGAATGTGAAACATGGTTATTATATCATTTGAAGCATCCGGATACCATTCCATGGACAATTCTATAAACCCCTGTTTAATCATTCGGGAAAGTCGACGACGTATGGTTTTTGCTGAAACACCCAATTCTTCAGTGATTTCCACCGTTGACTTACGTGAATTATCCTTCAAGGAATGAATAATCTGATAATCTAAATCGTATAAAACTGCATCCTTTGCAATCGACACTACAGTAAAATCGGATGCAAGGGATGTAATACCAACAGTAGGTTCAAGCATTCCTGCAACATCTCTAACGTAATTCATGAGGAGTTCAAGTTCGGTTATGCCTCTTAAATAAGCTCCGATGTAGAGGAAGTTTCCACCACCTATGGCAAGCCAGTAAATTGAGTCATGCTGAGCCAATTCAACATCTAAGTTTTGAAGGGAGGGAAGTTCAGATGCCCCCGAAAATGATGATGTGAGTTGCCTTTAAAGCGCCAAGGCTTATATTAGCTGTAAACTTGCGAATTATGCCCAGCTCCATAATTGATTGGATACGCTTGTGAACAGCTGTAACGGAAAGGTTTAGTTTGTCCGCCAGCTCACGATAAGAAAGCCTGGAGTTTGCCATCAAGAGTTGACACAAAATAACATCCACTTTATCCATGCTTTAGCTGTGAAAACAATAAAATGCAGAACAAGCATCTAAAAGTACTCATTCAGCTTTTTACAGTGCATTTTTATTTATTCAATTACCTGAGATGTGCTCTCACTAATCGTCAATTCCTTCATGGTTTTGGAGCTTGTTTTCTGTTTGCTCCGACACGCCCACAAGTTTTAAATATTGGATGAGAGAATTGGTTATTTATGGTAAGGGTGATTGTGGTTTTTGAGTCGCATTATGGCAACACCAAACGTGTGGCAGAGTCTATAATCGAGGGAATAAATGAGGTGGGCGGAGCAGAAGTTTCCCTTAAAGATCTGAAAGAGGTGGACTTTAATGCAATTCCCAGTTATGATGCAATCTTGATTGGTTCTCCAAATCATTTTGGCGGTCCAACAAGGGGCATTAAGGGCTTCATTGACAAGCTTAGTCAACTACGACTGGAAGGAAAGAAATTTGCTGTTTTCGACACCTATATGGGAATGGACTTCGAGAAAGCTGCGAAGAAAATGGAGAAAAGAATAAGCGAAAAAGCTCCGGGTTTAAGGCAGATAGCAGCTGGCTTATCTGTAAAAATTCAAGGAATAAAAGGACCCGTAGCGGAAGGAGAACTAACCAAATGCAAAGAATTCGGAAAGAAAATAGCAGCTCAGCTTAAAAGGGATAGATGAGAAAATGACGGGTTCTGCAAAAAGAGGTAAGATATTGGTTTTTGTCAGTTTTCTATGGATAGTTCAGTCTTTAGGCAGACTATGCTTCGCGGCGTTTGGCACGCCTGAGGGAATGGGACAGTTTTTAGACTCCCCCATATCCTACACAACGTCCGCTATACTTTTCGCGATGTTTCTTTTTTTTGGGTGTTTTAGGGCTTATTGCGACCTTCGGCTTGTTAGTTGGAAGGAAATGGGGCTTCTGGAGCACAATACTGGCCAGTATTGCGACCATAGCCCTTGACATATGGGGGTTAACAATACAATTTACAGCTGCCATCGGCTTAATTGTGCCAGCAGCATCTCTCATAATCCTTTACAAAAAGAAGCCACAATTTTCTTTTAGTCATCGTTAACATTTAAGACCCCTCTAATTAATTTTTAGTTAAACTAACTCCCGCGCATTTGATGTCGCAAGTTGCGTTTAATTCAAGACACGCAGTGCAATAGAAATAAATAGTTTCCAGCTAATGTATTGGCTTGAGGAGACAATAAAAGAAGATGCTTTTTGAGAAATTGGAGAGAATGGGTCTATCCCGCACAAGTCTTGTTAGAAAATTGGCAGTAATTACTGGTGCTGGATGAGGTATTGGTAAAGAGTTGGCGAGGGCTCTGGCTTGGCTGGGGAGCCGAAGTTGTCATTCCTGAAATTGCAGACACCGGAGCCGAAGTTAAGGAGTTAATCCGTTTAGAAGGGGGCAAAGCGTTGTTTGTCAAAACTGATGTTGCATATGAGAATAGTATGAACAGACTGGCGAAGAGGACGCTTAAAGAATTCAGCAAGGTAGACATATTGGTCAATAATGCCACTACAGCAAAATTGGTTCGATATTGGAATTACTGCTTGAGGAATGGGGCCGATCTTGGGCAGTTGGATATTCCAAGATGGTAAGTGATAAACGGCATGAATTCCCTTATGTTCCTTTAATCTTTGCTCCCATACATTTGCTCTAAATTTTGCATAAACCCTATATAATTTGTTTTGACCGATTGATAAACTAACACATATCCCGCTAAAAACGAGCGACTACGTGATGATCTTCTGTTAATATCTCCTAAAGGAAAAAGAGGAGGTTTGCGGGGGATATCTCCATCCGTTGCTGTTATGGATTCAGATCCCGGCGGCCGCGCCATTGTTTGGACAAAACATCAGCACTTTTACTTACGCTTCCTGAAAGGTTTTACGCCTTCAATTTCGCATACGTATTCGAACCCGGCTTCTATCAGCTCGGCAGCCTGTTCAACGGTTTTGGTGGCTTTGCAGACATAAGCGTCTTCAGCGTCGCCGTTAATCAGCTGAGTATAAACAAGCATGTTCTTAATGTTTCTATGGCCCAGCACCTGCATTACATGGAGTATGTCCTTGGTTTTATGATAGTCCATTGTGGCTTTCCAGTGGCGTAAAGTATGAAACGAGATTTTGAGAAGCCTCGGGTTTCCAAGCTTATAGGCGATTTTCTTGCGGTTTCTTTCAAAGGTGCAGCTTAGGCTTCTTAGGCTTCCATAGTTGCTGAATATGTTTTCGCCCTTTTTTGGAAGGCTGTTAAGCATGCTGATGAGTTTGTTTGAGATTTTGAGGATTCTCGGGTTGCTTCCCTTTTCAGGAGTTATTCTCACGGTTTTTGCTTCTGTGTCGATATCGATCCATTTAAGGTTGAAGATTTCGTCCGCTCTGGCACCGGTTTCCTTTGTTATTTGAAGGAATGTAGCAATTTGTTTGTTGCATTCTGCGATGAGGACGTCGATGATTTCTCTTTCAAGGGGAATGAAGGGAGGTTTTCTTATGGCCTTGTATCTTGGTTTTTCCCATTTTAAGCCAGCCTATTTTGCAAAGAGGTCGTAGGCGTAAGCTGTTGTTTCTTTGCCTGAGTCGCACCATTTCTGTGCAGCTATGGCTTCTAGGAAAACAGAGAAAAAAGAGGATTTTCTCACATTTTTCGGGAATCTACTTAGTATTTTCCCTGTTCTCTCTATTTCCTCCCACTCCATTTCCTCCCTCCATTTTACTTCAGCTACTAGTTTTAATCTCCTGAATGAGTGTAGAACAATATCGATACCATAGTCTCTCTATTATTTTTCCTGTTTTAAATTCAAACATTTTTGCTAATAGATTCCGGAAGAAGTCCTTAGCATGAAGTGGAAGCCTCTCTCTGAAGACTTTTCTAACTTCATTTTCTGAAATTTCAAGCTCTGAGAATCCATATTTAGAGTCTAGGTAGAAGTATAGGTCTAGTATTGGTAAGTCATGTATGTAGAGGTCAAATTTCCTATTTTAAACATTAAGCTTCCTTATTATCCCTACATTTACTAATATTTTAGGATAACTTTGAATTAGGCTTGAATCATCTTTATCTATAATTTTCTTAGCATAAAGGTCATGACTTATTTCTGTAGACTTCTGTTTTCCGTTAGCTATACACTCAAGTATTGCTAGATAGCTTTTTCTTAACTTCCTATCCTCTCTCTAAGGATTTCTCCTATTAGTCTTTCTATTGTGTTTTTTCTATTAAGATTCTAGGTATTTCATCATATATACTTCCCTTAACTATTAAGATTTGCCACGGTTCACGAATATATATTGCAGAATCTACGAGTTCCTTTCAATTTTTCCTTCATGAAGTTTACAGCATCCCTCTCGTCAACTAAGCCCATTCTAAACTCCTTAAATATTTCAAATATAGGAGAACTCTCAGAGAGAATCTTCCTGGATAGCCATAGGGTTGACGTGATTTAAACCAAATTTAATCTCTATGCATTTGCATGTAGAAAATCTAAGAAGTCTTCAGGTAATCTATGAAATTCATCTATAACAATTCTTTTTGAATCTCTTAGAGGCATATCCTTTAATGTTTCATAGCTTATCTTCCTATTATTCTTTAAATCTATTAGTGAGAGCCCCTCTTAACGAAGAAGTATTCATCCCACTTTGTAAAAGTTCTTAATGAAAAACTTTTCCCAATCTTCCTTTGGCTTTGTTAACTTAAGCATGTTGATTATTCTATTTTGGTATTGTGTTTCTATGAATTCTTAGCTTTATCTTTTCATCAATCCATGTTTCATTTATCATGTATACTATTGATTTCTAGGCATTAATCCATTTTTATTATCGCATTTATTCTTCATACATGGTATGCAGTTATCGAATAGTTTAGTCTTATCCTTACTATATGATTCTCTCCATTTAGGTTTTTAACTTCTAAACAGTATCTTCATGTTTTAAACTCA
>JAWBQF010000025.1:0-37378 GCA_038845975.1 Methanomethylicia archaeon | reverse complement strand
TAAAGCCTTTATTAATCCAGTATATTCAGCTACATTGTTTGAAACATCATCTCCATCCATACCGGAACCAACAAGTCCAGCCTCCTCATAAATTCTAACTCCACCTCTATAAACTACAAAGCCATAGGTTGCAATACCTCCAGGATTTACAGGCTCTATAAGTCCATCAATATAAACTATAATAGACATTTTACATCTAGCTTCAAGCTTTAAGACTACTTACATACAGTTCTATAAATCTATTTCCTAGATTTGATTAGAATAGTTAAAATAGTTGTTAGGCATTGGTAATGATGAATTCATAGCTAGATAAGCTACAACAAAGTATCTTAGTAGGAGTGAAACGATTTTAAGACTGATAGTGAAGTATATTAGAAGGCTATTATATGGTTAGAATAGTAGGTTATGTTAAAGTTAAATATTGGTTTGTAATAGAAGCTTAAGTATTGTGGTTGCTGATAAATTATGGTGTTTAGTAGATTGAGGGAGCTTATCGATATTAGGGTGTTTAGCCCTATTGCTCTTAAGGCAGCTTATATAGGACTGAAGCCAAATCATATTACCATCATAGGATTTCTATTGGGTTTCGCTATTTTCTACTTTTACGCTATACTTCAGCCATTGTTAGCTTTAATAATGATTATTGCTTCTGGATTTATGGATGCTTTAGATGGAGCTCTTGCAAGAAGTATAGGTTTTGAAACTAGGTTTGGATCAGTTCTAGATGCTGTATTGGATAGGTATGTTGAATTTTTAATAATGATTGGGATTGCTGTTGGGGGATATGTTGAATGGTTATATGTTATGATTGCTGTTTTCAGCTCAATCATGGTAAGCTATACGAGAGCTAGAGCTGAATCAAGTGGTGGATTGAAAAGCTGTGCTATAGGATTATTTGAAAGACAGGAAAGACTAATTACAATAATTATTGGGACGTTGATTCTTCCATTTTACAATCAAGCATTAAGGGCAGCATTGATATTAATAATAGTATTTTCACAAATTACCGTAATACAACGACTATACTATACATGGAGACATGCTAAAAACTAAATTTAGAAGTAACCTAGTAAGCAGGATGAAGCTTATTACTTCTATTTTAATGCTATTTTAAGCTTGAAGCTTCTTTATGTTAGCTGATTCAGTAAGTATGGCTTACTTTCTCTTCCAAATTCTCCCTATTCTGGTATAGTATTTCTCGATTTGTTTTTTAGCTTCCTCCACTATGTTTTCAGGATCGTAGAGTTTTACTCCAAATGTTAATGCATCTAATACTACTCCCCACCCCCCCTTAACTGCATCTTCCAGTTCTTTTGGTGTAAGCCATACATCTTCAAATATTGTATTCCCATTTTTAAGAGGTAGATTCCTTAACCTTCTATCTACTGGATTCTCTGGAAGATTTTCTGCAATAATGAGTAGATCTATATCGCTCTCCGGGAAAGGCTTCATCCTATCCTCAGCCAACGATCCGAATAGTAATACTGCTTTAACATTACCTAAACCAATTAATCTCTCAACATACTTTCTCAGATAGGATTTATATGGTTCTCTCACCCAGTCAATATTTAGCAATCTATTTCACCTAGTATTTCCTTAACTTTGCTGAAAACATATTCTGCATTTTCTAATAATGATTTTGTCTTCTCCTTATCATATATTTCTAATGGCTTAATTATTCTATTAATAGTTTCCCATCCATATCTAGGTATAGTTCCCTGATCTTCCAGGGTCATTGCATAAGATATAATTCTACCTATTCTATCTATAAGTTCTCTTCTCCCCTCTAATAATCCTCCAGTTATTATGGTTTTTATCTGTATTGATGGTTTATGTGTTTTTAAAGGTTCATAACCTAATGCTACTATTAATGCTTTTAATGCTTTCTGACAAGCAAGTTCTGCATGGTTTACAGAACTTGCAAAGCTTTCATACTCATAGTCTCTTCTAGCATCTCTTAAATCATCTTCAGCCATAGATAGCCAATCCCAAGCCTTACTGGACTTCACCATAACTATGTACTTATTATAGAATATTTAAATCTTCCTTAAGTTTTTCCTACGGAATTCGTGAGCTTAACGATGAATTGTTAGGGTATTTGGCTTCCTATAGCTGTAGACTTAGAATTGATATTGAGTAATCTATGTGCTTATAATAATTCCACTGTGATTTCTGTAGATATTACTTAGGATTATGGATGGTAGCATAACTATTAGGCTGGGATGAAGGTATTTAATTGAACATATTGCATTTTGGAACTTGTTTCAAATATTCATTTTCCTCTAATATCTTAATTAGTTAGAGAGATTGTCATAAACTTTAAGGACCTAGTAAGAATCTCTATATTCTAACACATAACTGGGAAGAATATTAAGCTATTAAATAGAAAATTACTACGTAGTCAGCGAAACATATAATTTAATAAACATCGATGAAGCATTCATGCATTTACCCTATGGATAAGGTATGTTAGCTTAACTTCAAGTTAATAATCCTTCATCATGTTACGCTAAGTTTATATTTACATTATTGTTTAGTTAATTTGGTGGGAGGTTGGGTGTTGATTTTGGGGATGTTGTAGTGAGGACAACTTTAACGCTTCAGGAGTTGAGGGGTAAGAGTATTGCTATTGATGGTTATAATGCTCTTTACCAGTTCTTAACTGTTATTAGGCAGCCTGATGGAACTCCTTTAATGGATTCCCAAGGTAGGGTGACAAGTCATCTCAGTGGGGTTTTCTATAGGACAATTAACTTATTGGAGATGGGGGTTAAGCCAGTGTATGTTTTCGATGGGAAGCCTCCGGAGATAAAGGAGATGGAGGTTGCTAGAAGGAAGGCTTTAAGGGAGGAGGCTGTTAAGAAGTATGAGGAGGCCTTACAGAGAGGAGATCTTAAAGCAGCTAGAACCTATGCTTCTCAGTCGGCTAGATTGAGGGAGGAAATGGTTGATGAAGTTAAGTCTCTTCTTAATGCTATGGGTATTCCATGGATTCAAGCTCCTTCAGAGGGGGAGGCTCAAGCAGCCTATCTAGCTATAAGAGGGGATGTTTGGGCTTCTGCAAGTCAAGACTATGATTCCCTTCTTTATGGAGCGCCTAAACTGGTAAGGAATTTAACGATAAGTGGTAGACGTAAGCTTCCGAAAGCTGAGAGGTACGTTGAAGTAGTACCTGAGCTTGTTTTACTTAGTGAAGTATTGAGAAGTCTTGAATTAACAAGAGAGCAATTAATAGATTTAGCTATATTAATAGGTACAGACTATAATCCTGATGGAGTAAAGGGGATAGGTCCTAAACGTGCATATATGCTTATTAAGAAGTATGGTAATCTAGAGAATGTATTAAAGTATCTACCTGAAATTCAGATACCATCATTTCAAGCTATTAGGGAAATCTTCCTAAAACCAACAGTAACAGAAGACTATAAAGTGGAGTGGAAACCGATCGATAGAGGTAGAGTAATAGAGATACTTGTTGAGGAACATGATTTTTCACGGGAGCGGATAGAGAAAGCCATAGATAGGGTTGAAACATCAGTAGGGAAGACAGGAAGACAATTAGGACTTGATAAATGGTTCTAGACTTCTTCTAATTTAGTACCGTAATATGTTTTAGGATGAATTGTTAATTAGTGTGTAGTGATAGCTTAATGTGGAGTGGAGTTATTCTAGCATACGGAGAGATAGCTCTTAAATCTCCTCCTGTAAGAAGGAGGTTTGTAAAAACCCTTATAGAAAATGTTATGAATGAAGTGGGTGGAGTTAAAGCTGGATTGTTTGGTGGGAGAATATTTCTTGAACATAGTGATATCGATAGTTTATGTAGGGTTTTACCATATGTTTTCGGTGTTTCCTATTTTGCTCCTTGCATGCATGTTAAGCTTGAAAAGCTTAATGAGTTTATAAGAAGTAATGTGAAGAGCCTTATAGGTAATGCGGGAAGCTTTGCTGTCCGTGTACGTAGGGAGGGAAAACATGAATTTACAAGTTTAGACTTGGAGAGAGATATTGGGAGAATAATTGTTGATTTGACTGGATGTAGAGTTAACCTTAAAAATCCTGAGAGAACAGTTTATGTTGAGGTTAGAGGAGAGGACTGCTTCGTATATAATAGTAAGCTTAAAGGTCCAGGTGGTCTCCCACTAGGATCCTCAGGTAAAGCTGTATGTCTATTATCTGGAGGTATAGATTCCCCTGTAGCTGCATGGATGATGATGAAGAGGGGATGTATAATATATCCATTGTTTGCTTACTTCCCAAGAGGAGGAGAGGAATCTGATCTTTTAAGATATATTGAAGTATTAAAGGTATTAAAACATTGGAGTGTAGGAGTAAAGTTAAGAGCGTATACATATAGGCATGAACATAATCTAGTAGAATTCAGGAAGGCAGCTCCTAAATATACATGTATTCTATGTAGGAGGATGATGTATAGAGTAGCTAATGAGCTTGCTAAGAGAATTAATGCTAAAGCAATAGTTACTGGTGAAAACCTAGCTCAAGTAGCTTCACAAACACTATCTAATCTTCAAACAATAGATGAAGCATCAGAGCTTCCAGTATTTAGGCCATTAATAGGATTTGATAAGATTGAGACTGAGAAGATAGCTAGGGAAATCGGAACATATGATAAGTCATGTATACGTATCAGAACAGGATGCCTACCGAGAACTGGATGCTGGGCTAAACCAAGTAAGCCAGCAACAAAATCAAATCTTCAAGAAATCAAAGAAGTCGAAGAAAAGCTAAATATAGATTTGCTACTTAAGAGAAGTGTTGAAACAATAAGGGAAATAACAGTTTAACCTATATTCTAAGCCACAAAGTATTAGGTCTTAACCTTACTTACAACTTTGATACTGCTTATTTCAGTATTTAGATATTGTCCCCTTTCATTCTTCTCATATTTTTTAACTAGATCCCATACTGTTAATAGAGCAGCAGCAACACCTGTTAATGCCTCCATTTCAACACCTGTCTGAGCATTAGTTCTAACAGTTACCCTTACATAGATGCTATCCTCATCATCTCTTATATCAGCATCTACATATGTTATAGGTATTGGATGAGTAAGAGGAATAATCTCGGAGGTTTTTTTAACAGCCATTATTGCAGATATTTTCGCTATTGAAAAAACATCTCCCTTCTCAATCCTCCCCATCCTCACCAATTCTACAGTTTCCCTCCTAAGCTTTATTCTACCCTCAGCTACAGCCTCCCTAAATACAACATCCTTACCGGTTACATCAACCATTCTTACACTCATCTCTAATATTTTAAAAGAATAGATTTTAAGTGTTTCGCTTAAAATAATTGCTGCTATATTATCCTCAATCTATTTAGATAATTTAACTTTATGTATGGCTTTACTATTTAGAATCTATTCCATTTTCCCCTTAATCATTTAAGTAAACTTTTACATGAAGTCCAGCAAACTTAGGCTTTATCTACAGCAACTTTAAACTTCTGATCTAAATTGATTAAGATACTAACTACTTATGATACTAGCTTTCCATGTGAAGCACTAATCTATAGTATTCTTCAAGTCTAGGCCTTATATCTAGAAACTCCCTTAATACTTTAGTCTCATACTCTACCCTACTTGCAGGATCTCTATCAAGTATTAGCTTTCCCTTCGAGATCACCTCATATGTTAGTAGTAGTGGAGCTGTATTTAGATATATTAGATCCACTTTACGGTTTATATTATCCTCAAGCTGGTTTTGAACCTCTATAATTTCCTTCCAGCTCATACTTTTCGAAGTGTATATTGCGACATCCCCATCACTTCTCATCGTGGCTTCCCCCATCACTTGAGAGCCGAAAATATATGCAAACAATATGAGGCTTCTTGAATTAAGAATCTTCCTAACTTTTTCAATCAATGTTTTACCTATGGTTCCCAGTATCTTTAGGATCAATGGGCTTATCCTCTAGAGACTTACTAATCTGCTTTATTATTTCCTCCAGTTCCTTTATCTTATTCATAGCATCGAACACCTTAGCTACATCTATTGAAGCATAGGCATGTACAAGAATGTTTCTGAAGCCTATCTAAAGCTTAAGCCTTTTAGAATATTTATCATTCAAAAACCGCTATGCAACAGTATTTTAGCTATATCACAATACCTTTCAGGCTTCTCAAGCCCTAATATGGAGCATATTCTGAAACCTACATCAATAATTGCCTCAATAGATAACTGTAAGTATCTCTCAACAGCACCACGAAGGATAAGATCTCTAGACAGCTCCCCAACATCTCCAATCTTCTTCCGGAATGTACGAAGTAGATTAACATATCTTTCAGCAATAGAAAGCCTATCCCTCACAATCATAGCTTACATCCCCATTATCACCCTAATCAGTAAACATACACTTTTAGCTAAACAAGGAGAAAACATACTAACCATACGAAATATAAGCCTAGTAATATATAAATGTAGTATAGAATAGGGTAGGGAGAAGAACATTTATCGTAAGATCTAATGATAATAGGTAGCCATAATATCTAATTTAACCCCATTGAAAAGTGGTATGAGATACTAGTTTCTAAAATATAATGAATGTTTAAGACTATTGATGATTAGATGTTCAGTAGGTTAAAGATTTTGTTAATGATAAACTGTTTAATCCTATTGTTATTAGAATGGTTCATGCAGGGTTAAGATTAAACTATACTGCTATTACTGATTTCCTAATAGATTTATAGCTTTCTACTTTCAATAGAGCTTGATTAGGTAAGTTATTCAATAACCATATGAGGGTGAAGTGCTTAAGAAATTAATACTATCTAAAGTAAACATATTAGAGGAGATTAATGCTAAGAGTTATAGATAAAACCTAATAGTAAAGATGATAAACATACTTAAGTTAACAGCTATATAACGAAGAAATCATATAAATACCTTAAGCATAACAAGTATTGATTCCTATTGGAATTTTATTATCAAAAAAAATAAGAGTTAGTTCTGAATTATTTAATTATGAAGCATATGGTGAAATGCTTAGTTATTATATTGTTAAGTACCATGCTAGTAGTTGGTATAAATACGTTTTCTGCTTCTCTTCCACCACCCTACTATGCTGGATACTTTTACTATGGGCCGCCAGGTGGCTACCCTCCTCCTAATGGTGTTAAAGGAAATATTTATACAATTGATAAGGATGGTACCTATTGCCAATGGGTAACAGTAATGCTTAGCTATACACCTATGTATTGGGTGCAAGTAGGATACGATAAATCCTCTAAAAGTAATTTCAAGCTTCTTTCATTCTATGAGAAAAAGGATGAAAATGGATATGATTTTGAGTATTTTAATTCCCGTACTCCAGGTGTTACCTATCAGTACTGGATTTCTAAGGATCCAAGTCTACATGTATGGACGTGCGGTTCTAATGATTGGAGCAAGTTCCTAAATGTTCTAAAACCTAATAGTGCAGTAGATTATCAAGCATTTAGTGAAATGCCTCTTCCAACACTGGTAAACATCGATGGAACCCACTTCATGTATCTATCTTATAGGATATATGATTGGTGGCTTTGGGATAGGTGTGTAGAGCATGCAGATGAGCCCTATTGGATTATCAAGGTATCAAATTATGAATTTTATGCTGGAGGTGGTGGTAATTATTAATATAAAATTGTTTTCCATATTTCTTCTTGTAGGAATAATTATAACTCTCTCTATAACTTACTATATCATGATGGATGGAAGGCTTTTAAATAAACATATGGAAACAAGAACTTCGATTCCTCATGGCCCAGTTCCATTCGACAGAGTTGCTGAGGAGGTGGATCTTGATGTTGTTGTCAAGCAATGGGGGAAGAGAGGATTAACTCTTTACCTACCTACGTATCTTCCTAAAGGTTTAAAGCTAACCGCTATTTACGGTAAGGTTCTTAATGGTGAGGTGGGAAACATAATTATCGTTGTATATAGTAATACGGGTACCAAGAAGATCTATTCAGCTGAGCTTACAATACAGGTTGTACCTCTTCCAGGAATTCCATGGTATGTTACAAATAGCTCGAAAGAAAAAATGATGAAAATAAATGATTTAGACGTATATCTAAATACTAAAGCTCCATACTGGGATCCGTATGGGGAATACAGTAAGAAGTATGGGGATTACTGCATAGTTGCAGATATGCAAATAGGCGTACTTAATTATCAATACTGTTTTGCCCCAATATTTAGTGAGGATGAGATAGTGAGTATTCTAAAAAGTATTAAGCCAGTAGCATCACTACCATAGTATCCCTATTCTATACTATCTATTAAGCTACTGAGATCTATCATCTTAATAGAATACTACTTAGTAGTTAGCTTTCTCCTAGTACCAAACCATTAGGATTAGAACTAATGGCAGATATATTAGATGGAGTTTCTGCATGCTTACAACCAGCTGTAGATGAATGCATTGTTTGTATGAATATTTCTTAACGGCTTTTGGAAGGTGATTACTATAGGTTACCTTATCAGAAGCCTAGATGGACTCTGTAGATAACGTAACAATTAAGGCTAGAGATACTTACAGGATATTGTGAATGTAAAGTGGAATTTAGGATTCATGTAGATGTTACAGTTAAGTCCTTACTTTTAAGCATTGCAACGGATCTAAGGATGTTGTGAACTTTAATTTAAAAGACATAAATAGCCAATAACTTAAGTTCACAGCATCGATTTAGATATAAACATAGTGGTAATAAGCTAATCTAAGTTATGAAGACTAAGTATAGAGCTGGGCATTAAAGGAGATTTATTTTGATCCAACATACAACTTAAGGAAATAAGAACTCATCGAGTGTGGTGGCTAATATATTCCTAAGCAGAAATATATTGAACCTAGTGGAAATCATGTAGACTCAATGGAGAAGCCCATAGATGTATGAGAATTATGAAAGGTTCCTACATAGGTAAAGTCTTTTAGAAAAAAGCTGATAATGGGGTATAAAGACTAGCACTGTCATTTAAAGTAGTATATATCATGATGTATCTAAGAGTTTTTAGTGGCTTAACGATTAAACTTAAGCATTATAGATTACCTATTGAGGAGATGAGGTAAAGTTAATACTTCAAAATATAGGGGATTATAATTCCATATTAAAATTTTAAATATGACAAAGTTAAAAATTACTTTACCACAACATATTAAAGGAAAACCTAGGTGTATTAGTTTTAACCTCTGAATTATTCGCAAGCTTCATCATAGTTATTTAACATTTTAGAGATTATGTGGAAATGTGTTATTTAATCATTTATACCGTGGTTTTTAATCATCATAACCGATATTGATATTAATATCAGGCTGTAGATTAATAAGAGTAGTAACGGTTTATCTGAGAGTGAGGATAGTTCATTGAGCCATCTATTCGTAATCTCAATACCTTCGTAAACCGTTATATTTGAGTTGGATACATACCATATAGTGTTTCCTATCATATCTCGAACAAGAGAAGTTGCGACAGCCTTAAGTCCAAAAAGATAGAGTGATCCTAGTACACCTAGAATACCTAATATCAAAATCACGAAGCTAAGTAATCGATATAATCTAGACACCTTCAAACATCATGAATTCATTTACTTCAAAATTAATAAATCTTATTCTGATATTCTTATTTTGAAGACAGCATAAGAAGCCAGATAATCATTTGCATAGTTAACTATTCGTCGAAAATATATTATCTAATGTCATTATTGGAAACAATGAATATATTCCCAGTAGAAGTATTCTAAGCTAGCTTAATCATCATTATGAATGGTTAATGCTTCATTTCCACTAGGTCTTTAAGTAGAGTTTTAAGCTTACTTAATTTCTCTAGAATAATGCTATTTCCTTTAAACTCATCCTCGATTTTCAGTATTATGTTGCTTATTATTTTTGATGGCTGATCTCCTAGAAGCTTGCTTAGTCTATGCCAGTCTATTTTATCCCTATGGTGGATCATAAGCCATAAAGCATCCTCAAGATCCTTCATTGAGGCTAAAACTATGATTTTTGCAGCTATGTTTTCCTCGAGACGAGCAATCCTGATAACTGAGTCTTCTAAACGAATTTCTATAGCTCTCCTCAATGTTTCAAAGTCGAGAGTTGATGATGGGAATTTAAAATCTAAACGGTAACTATTAATAAGTATTGTAAAGTGATTCTTATTTTTAAATGCATAAATAACATCTTTAATACTTACATTGAAGCCTCCGTTTTTAAGGGCTTCATAAAGCTTTTCAGCTTCACTTTCTGAACCTACATTAACTATGAAGTCAGCATCTTCAGTTATTCTCCTAACCCCCATAAGTATACATGTAAGACCGCCAACAAGAACATAGTTTACTCCCAACCTATTAAGTATTTCTGATATCCTAATAACATATGTAAGTAGATCCTCTTCATCTATATTTCCCCACCTCTTTAATAGCTTTCACTTCACCAACCTTACGTATATATAGACGTAGCAACCATTGAAACATAGATGCTGTTTCTAATTCCTTATCAGTTAAACCTAGCTGAGCCATTACTTCACGTCTAGCTTCCCTAATCCTCTTAAGGCTATTGAGAAGCTTAACATTACTATCAACTATTGCCTGATATACAGGATCTAAACAGCTCATACATATTAATTACTTACAATTATTTAAACATTCACAACAAGATAAGTAATGTGCTGGTAATGAAGCTTAATTTTATATATCATTTATGTAAAGTCATAACTTAATTAGAGAGAATATTTTGTAAGCCTAGCTACATATTACTGGTAGAAATGGTTTAAGAAGCTATAATGGATAATTACAGTCTCCAATTCAACACTATTAGGAAGCAAAACATCAATACTTAGAACTATATTCGTTTACTTCAAAGTATGAATGCTCCGTAGGAATAGTAGGGTTTAATATATATTCAGTGAAGAGATCTGGAATATGTAGAATTGAGATTGGTATGAACTGGATTAACTTAGTTTATTTTGATAAAATCGAGATATTAAAGGAGATAGAGCTATTGAAGGTGTTTTCAGAATTAGATGAAGCTAGGCTTTACCTATGGTATGATGTATGGTACCATGGTATGCTTAAATATGCTTGAGGCTAATGTAATGATTTCCTATAAAGGTAAGCTGATGATATTAAAGCTTATTTTAAATAGAAATATACTGAATTTATGTGGAGATAACGGTAGCCAAATGAATTATTATAAAATTTATAACTTAGTAATAGTTTACTTCATAGAGGTATTATGAGTTTCAAGCCACCATGCGAGATAGCTGTTAGATTTACTCTACCAGCAATAAGGCTCCTCATAGCTAAGAAGCTTGTAGAGAAGTATAATTTTACTCAAACCTCAGCTGCTAAAGCCTTAGGCACTACACAGCCAGCTATAAGCTATTACATACAATCCAAACGTGGTTGGAGATTATCTGAAAAACTAATGAAAATAGATGAGGTTAAGTTATTCGTAGAGGAAGCTGCGGAAAGAATAGCTACATCAAAGAGTTTAGGAATAAATATGGTTGATATCTGTCAACTATGTAAGAGTATTCAGAAGTATATGGATGAATTTAAAACCCTATAATCTATAGAAGTTGGAGTCAACTAGGAAAACATGAGGGAAACAGCCCTAATTGAAAAGGCATCTACACAAATGCTACAGGTAATGCATCTATTTTTATCAAGAGTTGATTTATACTTTGAGACATTTTTGCTGTGCTCATAGGACTGAGATTTACTGGAGTATTTGCCGCATCCATTGATGATTGTCTCTTCCTATCTCCTAAGTATCATACGTTACATCTATATGTAGTATACTATACCTTCATAAGCTTACCTATTATGGTTTACTGGCTTTATGAACTTTAAATGTAGAACTCATTATATTTGATGGTTTAAGTTCACAAGGCAGGTTTATTAGCTGAAAGACTTAAATACTGTTGGAGAGTTCTCTAGGTAGTGAGGATTAGCGATTTAAATATTGATGGTAGGGTTAAGGAGTTATTAGTTAGGTATGGATATGTTGAGCTTTACCCTCCACAAGTAGATGCTATTAGAGCTGGTATACTGAATGGTGTTGATACTGTTGTAGCTATACCTACTGCCGCAGGTAAAACCTTAATTGCTGAACTTACAATAGTTAATAGAATACTTAAACATGGAGGTAAAGCATTATACTTTACTCCTCTACGCGCACTTGCAAGTGAGAAATTTAATGATTTAATGAAGTATAGTGAATTAGGGCTTAAAGTAGCTATTACAACTGGAGATTATGATAGCGCTAATGAATGGCTTGAAAAATACGATATTATAGTTTCAACATATGAGAAAACAGATTCATTAACTAGACATATGCCTAAATGGATTAGGGAATTGTCAATTATAGTTGCTGATGAAGTACATTTAATTAACGATGGTGAAAGAGGACCAATACTTGAAGTACTACTTACAAAGCTAATATCTCTAAACCCTAATGCTCAAGTATTAGCTTTAAGTGCAACTGTAAGTAATGCTGAGGAAATTGCTAAATGGCTTAGAAACGCGAAGCTTATTGCTAGTGATTGGAGACCTGTTAAACTTAGAGAGGGAGTATATTATAGGGGGAGTATAGAGTTTAACGATGGAGTAATAGTTGAAGTTCCATACTTAACATCAAACTCAACAATTAATATAGCCTTAGATACTTTAGTTAATGGAGGACAAGCATTAATATTTACTAGTAGTAGAGCTCAAGCTGTAAGTCTTGCTAGAAAGCTTTCAAACTATACTCATCAATACCTCTCCAAGGAGGAGGGTAAGGAGCTTAGAGAACTTTCTAAGAAGATCCTTGCACTAGAACCTATAACAAGTATTAACTCTATACTTTCCGAATGTATTAAGTGTGGAGTAGCATTCCACCATGCTGGATTAGCTCATCCACATAGGAAAATAATTGAGGATACATTCAGATCTAGAATTCTAAAAGTAGTATGTGCAACACCAACTCTAGCTGCTGGAGTAAATCTACCTGCAAGAAGAGTAGTTATAGATTCAATTAATAGGTATGAAGTTGGAATTGGAAGTGTGCAAATACCTATACTGGAATATAAGCAGATGGCTGGAAGAGCAGGTAGACCTAAATACGATTCAATAGGTGAAGCAGTAATAATTGCTGGAAGTAAAGCTAGCTTCAATACATTAATGTCTAAATATGTTTTAGGAAGACCTGAAAGACTTACATCTAAGCTTGCAAGCGAGAAGGCTTTAAGAACACATATACTATCACTTATAGCCTCAGAATTTACTGGAAGCGAGGATGAATTGATGGATTTTATGGAGAAAACATTCTTCGGAATACAGTATGGAGCATACAGTATAAAGAATAGAGTTAAGAGAGTTTTAGAGTTTCTAGAGGATAATGAATTAATAACAGCTAGTAGAAGACTTAAAGCAACGATACTAGGTAGAAGAGTTTCACAGCTTTACATAGATCCAAAATCAGCAGTAATAATTAGGAGGGGGCTGGAGAAAGCTAAGGATATTAAGCCAACATCAATACTACATCTACTATGTAGTACTCCAGATATGCCTAAAATATACCTAGGAAGAAGGGAAGAAGAAAAATACTTAGCAATTCTAGAGGAGGTAGAGGAGGAGTTACTTATAGATACTAGTCTATATGATTATGATATGCTATTAGCTGAATTAAAAACAGCAATGATGCTTAACAGCTGGATAAATGAGGAGGGTGAAGAGAAAATATGTGAGGAATACGGTATATGGCCTGGAGACCTATACGTATATGTAGAAACAGCTGACTGGCTTACATACTCAATAACTGAAATAGCTAAAGTAATCGGTAAGAAAGAAATAGTAACCCCCCTTCAATCAATAAATAGTAGGGTAAAGAATGGAGTAAGAGAGGAACTTCTAGATCTTGTTAAGCTTGAAGGTATAGGAAGAGTAAGAGCTAGAATGCTTTATAATTCAGGATTTAAAACAATCGATGACCTAAAGAAAGCAACAATTGAACAGTTATCTTCAATCCCGCTAATTGGAAAAACATTAGCAGTAAGAATAAAGAATCAATTAGGTAAGACATAGTTTTATGTTTACATGTTATAATATCATGTATTATGTAACCATAATGTTGTTCTGAGCTTCGAAACCTAGATTCCATTAATCATATTATTGATTGTTTGGTAATATATTGTATTACCAGTGGAATTAAATCAATAATGATTTAGCATAACAATCAATAAGAATTATAAAATTTAGGTTTAACCTATTAAGATTTAATATATAATCTGTTGGAGGTTTGATTTACTAGATAGAGTTATGTTTCTAAATAGTTAATATTAAGCTGTGATGCTACATCTCTTATTGTTTTTCTATAGGTGCTTCTAAGCTTCTTCTCTATTATTACCCTCAATATTTTCTGTGCATTTTTGGTAATGGCATTCCCCACTATTAGGTTTAGCTCATTATCCGTAAGTTTATCTATTACGTATTTCGCTATCATATGTCCATAGGCTTCCTCGGTTTTTAATGCTCTTTCACTAAATCTACTTGCATAATGATTTCCACCAAAACCTACAACCGGTATATAGCTACTTACTAATCCATTCTCAACCAGATTTAAAACAGCTTCCGCAACTACTTCTCTAGCTTCTCTAAGTTTCCACTCAGCCTCACAGCTTCCAATTTCAATAAATGTTATGGGTTTTCTAAGTGATGTTGGACCATGATGTGTAACCTCATAGGTTACATCAAAGCTACTTAACCTCCATTCATCTCTAAACTTGCTCAGATTTAGAAGAAGTGTTTTAGCAGTTTGAGGATTTGCTATTGAAAGCTCTAAGGGTTTACCGCCAACATCAGCGTTTCTCCATGGATTACCTGTTGAATGAACTGTAAAGGACTTAATTCCTGCTTCACTTCTATGTTTTGAAAGTATGATGTAGAAGTCAACATCAACAACATCATCAAGAAACTCAAAATCAATAGTTTCCTCTTTAAATCCAGCTAAAACCACATCAAAATAGTTTGAACTATAAGATGAAGCCTTAATAGATTTCTTAACTGTTACCTCTCTACATTTAAGTTTACTGACTAGTACTTCAGCTATTCCTAAACCAGCTAAATCATTAACACTATACATAATACCTAGTTTATTCATCTAAATCGCAATTTAAAATACTAAATACTTTTAAACTTGTCGTTAAAGAAAACATCTTGCGAATTTCAGTTTTATTTTTCTCTATTTACTTATGGTAATGTTTACATGTATTTCCATTTATTAAGAATGGCTTTAGGTATTTTAGGCTTATTATTGTTAGAGTTATGTATTCATGCTATCAAGCTGCCTTTAAGCTTCCCCTTGATTTTAGTAAAGCGTTAGGATATATGTTGAGATGCTACTATTAATAAGTTTTAGTAGTAGGATTATTATGTTGTTCTAAATTATTTTAGAGAATAACATGTGATTTGATGTTTGAATGATTTATATTTATTGTATTAGGATTAAGGCTAATTACAATCTGTAATTGTATTGATGATTCTTGCTACTATAGGACGCTATGTAAATGCTGAGTTTAAGTATGAATGATTTAGAGAACTGGAATTTGATGGAGAAAATTATACTAGGAATAGAGTAAAAGCTTTCCGATAACTATATCATCATGGAGAATAAGTGTAATAGGAAACACGATACTAGAGGTAATCAGACATATTTAAGTTTTCAAGATGCTTAGTAATACAGTTAAGCTTAATATTAACTTTAGAATTCTACATATTAGTAGTTAGATCCTTTTACGTAGAGGATAGTATTTCATCAATTTCTTTACGGATATAATTAGTATGGCTTGTAGAACTATTAATCCAATTATTAATCCTACAGCTACTAGGAGAGAGTTTAATTCTTGATCTTCCAGTACTCTAGTATATGTTGAAATAAGTGTAGGAGTAGGATTGGTTTGTGTAGAAGTATATGTTGTAGTATATGTATTGACTGTTGAGGTAGACATTATACTTGCTCCTGTTGGAGATTTAACTGTTAATGGTATATCGATATGTACGTCATTTAATAGTTCATGATAGCTATGGAATCTGTAATCGTAAGCAAATCCCACTCTAACATGGTAGTTTCCAGGTTTTCCAGGTGCCTTTATTGTGAATGATTTATTAAGTACTTGATGCCAGTTCCCCATACTTCCCCCATCATATATAATGGCTAATTGTTCATCAGTATTCCAGCTACCGAAAGCATTAGCTTTAACTATGCAGTTGCAACATTTAAGAAATATCCAGTATACTGTAATTGTAACGCTATCTCCAGGATTAGCTTCTTCAGGATTAGTAATCCAATTAGTAATCATTATACAACTATCTAAAGGATGTATTGTTAACTCCACTCTAACAGTTTTACCCCCATTAATATGGATACTTGTATTTCCATAATATTTAAAGCTATTATTATACCATACAGCCTCAACATTACGGATGCCTATAGGTAAAAACTCAATCTTTAAATAGCCATTATCATCAGTAAAACCTCTATTAACACCGTCAATGTAAACACTACATTTACTGCATGGATCCCCATCACCAAACTTGACGTAGACAGCTAAGTTACCTGTAGTAGGGGTTAATGTTGTTGAAGTAGGAGTTGATGTAGCTGTTGTTATTGTGGTTTTTATTACTGTTTCCTGTGTTGATTTAGGTTCAGGATAGTAGACATGTAGCCTCCACGTATATGGATTAAATTCATTATCATAGTTAACAATAATTGCATAGCCATTAATAGCGAGGAATAAATTTACATTTAGAAGATGGGTTTCATTATATCTAACATAAACAACACATACATATCTTCCATACTTATCCTTAACGTATTTATCATCAATATCTAGGTAAACCATTTTATCCAGAATTAAACTTGATAAAGCATGCTTTGCCTCATAGTATCCAGGTTCGCTAGCTTCAGGCGCGTTTATGTCAGCTAACCTAACTCTTCCTATTGATGAATCGAAAGTATCCCCATCAATCACCTTATAAACAATAGATACAGCATCAACTTCAAATATAAATTGGGAAGTTAGAGATGTTCCTGAAAGTAAAAACATGATAACTATGAGAACAGTAGCTTTATAAATTTTCAACATAAATACTAGTATATTCAATACCTATAAGCATTATGCTAATAATACGATGAAGACTATGTCTAATGGTTTCTAGTATGCTTCCTCACGGTTATAGCTGGGGCATGTAGGCGCTTGTAATGTTAAGCCATTACTTGAAATATATTTCAAATGCTTCCTACTATTGAATTCTTACAGGCTAGTTCTCATGAGTATGATGTTTATTACTTATTTCTGGATGTTAAGTATTGCTTCTCAATTTCTCATCTAATATTTCGATAATTCGCAATGTTGATACTTCAAATATTTGGTTGTTGTAAACATCGCTAAGTAGACATATTAGCAACACTATATAAAAAGGTAATATTAGTTTTAGCCTTTAAGTAGGCTTAGTTCAGTAATATGTTCCTGCTCATCCATTATTATGTGTCTTATTTTATGTTCTACCTGGAAATATGTGTATTTAAGCTCATCCCTCATTGTACGTAGCTTTTCATATATGCTACTATAAAATTCAACTGCATGCATTTCATCCTTAAGGTTAACATCAAGAATTTCAGCTATTGTTTTAGCTGGATGGGTTTCAGCTATCCCCATTGAAGGTACGCCATCTAAATAGACGCTAATAATTTCTCTAAACATTTCCTCATGCTTCTCCTCATCCTTAGCTATTTCTTTAAGTCTGGCAATTATAGGTTCAGCGTTTATTCCCTTCACAATTTCTGCATGTGTTAGATACTGTATTCTTGCAGCATGCTCAAGCTCTAAAGCCTTATTCAACATGTTTAAAAGCTCTTCCTTACCTGTCATAAATCCTCAATATAGAAAAACAACACATGAATATATATTTTTCTAGAATTTGCTTGTAGCTTAATTGTGTTTCTACCAGAATCGATAATTAAGAATATATGTTTCAGAGCGTAAGAAAAATTAAGCTACACTTAATAATTCATAAAACTCATTAAGCATCATAGCGAACAGTAATTTTAACATATTTAGCTATATTTATCCAACAACTTAGAATCTTGCTAGTTATATCTATGTAACGAATAGCCTCCAGATTGATGAGATGGTAGAGCTAAACTAGATTAAGCTATAAGCTTCATAGAGTCAATTTGCTCTAATATATTATTAGTAAAAGTTTATCTAAAGGTTTAGACTTGATTTCCTTAAGCCATCTCATAGTGAGCAGGCATATAGCAACATCTAGCAATCAAGCCGTATAGGATCGTTTATAGTAAACATGTTATCAGTCTAGACCTATAACCCTAACTTTAATAGTAAAATATATTTATTAAAGCCTAACTCCTTACTGGAAAGCTATAAAACTTCATAGTAAAACTCTCTATAAAAGATTTAAATATTTTGGAAGCGAATTCAGTATAATCAACCCTAAAAGTTTAGGCATAAAATTTTTAAGCATCTCCTAAAGGTTTATTTGAGGTTCTGATTATGAGGAGAATGACTGAGGATAATTTAAGAAGTGCTTTTGCTGGTGAAAGTCAGGCACATATGCGATATATGATATTCGCTAGTAAAGCTGAGCAGGAGGGCTTCCCAAATATTGCTAGGCTTTTTAGAGCTATAGCTTATGCTGAGCTTGTTCATGCCTCAAATCACTACAAGGTGTTAGGGATGTTACGTACAACACCGGAAAACCTACAGGTAGCTGTTGATGGAGAGGTTTTTGAGGTTGATGAAATGTATCCAGCATACAACAATGTAGCTAAGCTACAGGGGGAAACAGGAGCTGAAAGAACAACTGGATGGGCTCTTGAAGCTGAGAAGATACATATATCCCTATACCAGAAAGCTAAACAGGCAGCTGATCGGAAGGAAGATGTTGCTATAGGCCCTATATATGTATGTGAGTTGTGTGGATATACTGTTGAGGGAGCTCTACCTGAAAGATGCCCAATATGTAATGCACCTAAAAACAAGTTTAGAGAATTCAGGTAGATAAATATGTATAAGCCTATAGATTTCAGCTATCTAATTGGAATTAAAGGGTTTAGTGAGCAGCTTCTTAAAAACCACTTTACACTATATCAAGGATATGTTGCAAATACGAATAAGCTTATTGAAACATTAAATACACTAATAAAAAATGGAAAAATAGGAACTCCTGAGTATGCTGAGGTTAAACGTAGATTTGGATGGGAGTTCTGTGGTATGCGTCTCCATGAATACTACTTTAACAATATGACTAAAGACTATACTGAACTTGATAAAAGCTCAAGTCTATATAGAAAGATAATTGAAGACTTTGAATCCTATGAAAACTGGGAGAAGGAATTTAAAGCAATAGGTATGATTCGCGGTATTGGATGGGTAGTATTATACCATGATCCTGTAGTTAATAAGCTTTTCAACATATGGATTAATGAACATGATATAGGACATATTCCTGGAGGTAACTTAATACTTGTAATGGATGTATTTGAACATGCATACATACTGGACTACGGGTTAAAACGAGCAGACTATATTGAAGCTTTCTTTAAAGCAGTAAACTGGAAAACTGTAATAGAGAGATTTGAGAAAATAAAATAATTTTATCTCTTTCCATTTTTAGCTGCTACTATTCCCTTCATGAATGCTACATGAGCATATTTTCCACCAGTAACCTCATCATAACCAATTCCTAAATATCCCTTTATATTCAGTCTAATTTCCAGATATGCTCATTACACTACCTAATAAAACTTTAACGAGTTTACATAATATCCAATTATAGTTGTGAATTACTAGGCATCATAATACAGTCTATGTTTATGATCTTAATTATGGATTCATTCCCATAGTTACAAGTTTTCTTGTCATAATATCTTCTACCATGATAATTATGCTTATAAGGAACATAACCTAATATCATAGCTATAATTTAGAAATTAATTCTAGACCAATTTTCTTCAAAAATATTTTAAGAAGTTTTCATACCTACATTTCTCAATATTATGAACATAAAACTTAAAGATAATGTTTCATATTATTAATTTCACATATATAATAATTTGTTTTCTATTGAATTTTATTTCTCTAATTGGTTTAGCTAGTAGTATAATAATTGTTAGCAATCATTCCTAGATGAAGCTTTTGCTTTGCTTGCTTAACTTCATAGGTAAGATGGGTATCTAATATACTTTACCGCTTCATAGCGTATTGAGTCGTAAACTTGTTCAATTACCTTAATATTAATGTTTTGCGATGTCAAATAGTTCTATTTAACGAAATACTTTCTTTTACGGTTTAGTTATTATGGTATAATTCTTATTTTTCTTCCTGCTATGTGTATAATTATTGTTGCTGTTACTATTATTATTGAAATTATGAATATGATGCTTGTATATGGGAAGAATGCTATTCCAAGTGATCCTATAAGTAGAATTATACGTTCAGGAATTGTTAATTTACCGTATATGTATCCTATTGTTGCTGCTGCAAATAATAGCATGGCAATTATGGAAACTATAGATGCTTCTATGAAATCTATTGGAGGGGATTTAATTAATAGTAGTGATGCTCCTTCATCCGTAACACTAAATAAGAATGGAACTAGGAATGCTGGTAAGCTGTATTTCCATGCCTGCATCATTGCTGAGAATGGTTTAGCTCCAGTTATTGATGAGGCTGCAAGTGGTGATAAACCTACAGGTGGAGAAACCTCAGAGAGAACAGCATAGTAGAATACAAATGTATGAGTAATATATTCTGGAATTCCGAATGCTTTAAGAGCTGGTGCAACTATAATTACAGTAATAACGTAGGAAGCCGTTATTGGAATAGCTAATCCAATAATTACTGTAGCTATAGCTGCGAGAATTAAAGCTAATATTCTAAATCCCATGCTTGCAGTCATAATTATTCCAGCTAGCTTTAATCCAAGACCTGTTAAAGTGAATGAGCCTATGATTAATCCAGCTCCAGCAAGAACTGTAGCTACGGTAATTAGGCTTTTCATACCTTCAGAAATAGCATTTAAAAGATTTCTAGGTGTTAACTTCTCCTTTCTATTCCTGTTTAGAAAGCTTGTTACTATTACAGTTATTATTGCCCAGAAAGCTGCAAGCTGCGGTGTTCTACCAGCTATAACTATTAATACTATTAGGATTATTAGTGAGAGTAGATGATAGCTATCTTTAAGGAGACTACGCCATGTAGGTAGGGTTACTGTTACTGGTTTAAGATTTAGTTTCCTTGCTTCAAGCTCAATAATAAGCCAGAATGCAATATAGTATAGTATTGTAGGCATCATGCAGAGAAGAATAACTTCAAGATATGATATTCTTAGAAACTCCATCATTAGAAAGGCAGCAGCACCCATAATAGGCGGAGAAATAACAGCACCAATACCGCCAGTTGCAAGAAGACCTGCAGCACTATGTGGACTATAACCTGCATCTCTTAGTAGAGGCCATAATACAGGTCCAAGAGACATTGTTGTTGCAACTCCACTTCCCTGAGGACCCCCAACTAAGCCGGTAGTTAAAACAACAGCTCTACCAGCACTTGAAGGCTTTCTACCCATAAACTTTAACGCTAAATTAGTGAAGAATCTTCCAGCACCAGCAGCCTCCATCAATGCACCGTAAACAACAAATATAGTTACAAATGATGCTGAAACATCTAGTGGTACACCGAAAATCCCCTCTAAAGTCATGTACATATGTCCAACTATACGATCAATACCGTAGCCTCTATGAGTAAATGGAGGGGGGAGATAGGGACCGAAATAAGTGTAGGCTAGGAAAAAGACTACGAGAAGAGGTAAAACAATTCCAGCTGTTCTCCTCATCATTTCAAGAATTAAAATAATAGTAATAGCCCCAAACAATATATCTAGATCTGTAGGCATTGTTGATCTATATATAAACCCTTCAAAATCTGTAAATACATAGATAATAACTATAAATCCTAAAACTGAAAATATATAGTCGAAAACTCTCAGCTTCCAACTTCCTCTTTTACTTATAGGGTAGAGGAGAGGTGTAAGGGAGAGAATGAAGGCTAAGTGAACCATACGAAAAGTATATGTCTCAATAACACTAACAACATAATATAGAGACCATAAAGCCATACCAAGCGCTAACACAGTAACAAAATATCTCTCAATATTCCTCATCACTCAGTAATAAGTTTAAGAAAAATAAATTTTTCGGCTTTACCATGATGTCTTGTCAAATTAAATGTCTATAATTTTAGTACGTGGTGGGTTATGGTAAATATAAGGAGGTTAAACCTATGTATAAGTTAAACAATTTACTATTTTTAAAGTATTGAGTAACATAGTAAATATAGGAGTTTAGATGTTTGAATTATAGAAATACATTAAAAGTGACGGCAATAATAGCTATCTAAGTTGACAGGGCAATCATATTCTCGAAAAATTTAAAAATATGAGAATTACATAATAGTGGGGTTGTAGATGAGTAGAAGTAGTAGAATACTACCTGTATTGATTGTTGTTTCTCTTATAGTTGGAGTTATTGTTGGATATTTTGCTGGTAGCTTAACAGTACCTGTAGCTACGGTAACTACAACTAGATTAGAGACAAAAATCATAACTATAACATCACCAGTAGCAACCCCAACAACTCCTATAACTACACCGATAACACCTACCATGACTCCATGGCCTAAAACTTTAAGTATTGCTACTGGTGGTGTTGGTGGTGTTTACTATCCGCTTGGAGGTGGAATTGCTTCCCTTATCTCAAAGTATATTCCAGGAGTTGAAGCAACAGCCGAAGTAACAACTGCTTCTGTAGATAATTTAAAACTTATTCATGCAAAAAAGAGTGATTTAGCTCTTGTTATGCCTGATGCTGCTTACGATGCTTATATGGGTAAAGGAGCTTTTGAAGCAACAGGGAAGGTAGCTGTAAAAGCAGTTATGGCTCTCTATACAAATTACTTCCATATCGTAACTTTAGAGGGTAAAGGTATTGAGAAGATAACTGACTTAAAAGGTAAACGTGTATCTCTAGGTGCTCCAGGTAGCGGTACTGAGTATAAAGCTTTAAGAGTACTTTCAGCTGCAGGTATAGATCCTGATAAAGATATAGTTAAGGAAAGATTGGGTGTAAGAGAGTCATGCGATGCATTGAAGGACGGTAAAATAGATGCTTTCTGCTGGAGTGGAGGCTTACCAACAGCAGCTATTCTTGATCTTGCATCAACTCCAGGAATAAAGATAAAGATACTACCGCATGCCGAAGTTCTCCCTAAACTTACAGAACTTTACGGCCCAATATACTTTAAAGCCACAATACCTAAAGGAACATATCCTGGAGTAGATAAAGATGTTGAGGTTACAGCATTAACAAATCTCCTGGTATGTAGAGCAGATCTACCTGAAGACCTTGTCTACCAAATAGTAAAGGTAATCTTCGACCATATAGATGAGCTTATAGCTGTTCATAGCGTTGCTAAAGAGATAACAATTAAAACAGCTGTTATAGGTTCTCCAATTCCATTCCATGATGGAGCTGTAAAGTACTTCAAGGAGAAAGGAGTTTGGACAAGCTAAATGAATAGAAAACTCTTAACTACACTAATATTTATTTTTCTGTTAAGTATTGTAATTCTTAAAGTACATGATAATAAGTTAACTTTGAAAATTATAGTTGTAGAATCTGGAAAAGTTTACTCATGTAATGTTAATGCTGGTGATAAGATAGTTTTACATTATATCCACTCTATCTACATGAAGGACATATATGAGGTTTTTGAAGTTAATACAGCATGTGAGTTTATTCTTAAAGAAATAATAATTGGAAACAATTCATATACTGTGATAGAGCCTAAAGATCTTGAAGACTGCTACATGAATGCTGAATCCTTCATTATACAGAATCTAAATATAAAACTTAAAAGCCTAAATATTAGGATTGGTGAAATAGGTAAACCTACAATTATAGTTAATAACTACAAGTTTAGTCTTTACAATATTTCTGGATTTGGATCCCTTATAATAATAACTGTGGATTCCCATTAATTCCAGTGTAAATTTCATTCTGGTCTATTAGGGGAAGATGAAGTGGCAGAATAGATTCAAATACAATAAACGCATTATAGCTAGGTTAAATCTATTTAAAATATTTAAAGTAGATTTTACAGTAATATTGTTGTTCTTAAAATTATCATTGAGTCTATCTGAAAACTCCATAATTAATTGATGGTTAACTTATTAACTTAATTAAGTCTCAACAATATTTAAATAGTTTTCAGATGAATTCATTAATAAATTCCCTAGTATTTAATATAGCTAACTTATTCAATTAATGCTGGTACTCCTATCAGCATTATCGATGGAGTGCCAGGCACTCCTTCTGTTCTGGGGCTCTAACAAATATTAAAGTATATGGAAGATATCCTGATGAAAAATTATCGAAGAAATATTCATTAAGGCAGTAAAAGAAGTTGAACGTGATGTAAAGCAATTCCTACAATTTACCCAATCTATGAGGGGATATGCTGCAATAATACTTGCTCTAGATAGCTTGGAGGCAGTGCATCATGGAGTGAACGGCTAAAAACCCTAGCATAATAATAGGTGAGGAAATACTGGGATCTAGAATAGCTGAGTTATGTGAGAGATTAATAAGTGTTGCATTTATATCAAGAGAAAACAATAAATATAGATTTCCAGACCAACCTATAGCTAGAGCACTAGTTAATATAGCTAAAATCATTCTAAGCTAAAATATAAAATATCTAAAGTTAATTTATCATTACACTCTGTTAATTTAAGCTATCAGTTACACATTTAAGTTCATAAGGCAATCATTACAGCTTTGTTAACTTAAGCATGTTTATTACCTATATTTTGTTTTGTGTTTCTATGAATTCTTAGCTTTTATCTTCTATTAATGTATGTAGTTATCGAATAGCTTAGTTCTATCCTTAATGTATTGTATTATTCTCTCAATTAATTCTAACTTTTAAACTATATATTTCACGTTTAAGTTTAATATTTTACATGATGCTTTATAGTATTGAATTCTATTACTTAATACAATTACAATATATATTTAAGCCATAGATAGCTCTAATCCTTTTAATGTTAGTGATGTAAGTATGCCGCAACATCGCAAATCCATACATAACTCCTACAACAATAAGCTTAGAATATCTGAAGCCATCCTAGATGAACGAAAACATATAAGCACCATAATAACTAGAGTAAATGGAGTTCTCTCCCTAAAAACCTAACAACTTTAAACATAAACTCACCATAAATAAAGAGAAACCCAAATAAAGCTAAAGTTAACAAAGCCATTATTACTGACAATAAGTTTATATAAGTTGACTGGAGTTTAAATAATAGTAGAGATGTTGCAGATTAAAGTAGAGATTCTCAGCATATTTCCTACTTTCTATTCTATTTGTAGAAATTGCCAACCACTACTTCCTGCTTCTGGTCTATTCATAGCAAATAATGTTCTTAAGGACTATCCCAATGATATGAAGGAAAGCTATAGGAAAATATTGATTTAGCACTTAGTCTTGTTAACTATTTTGGAGATAAAATTAGGATAAGTGCTACTGATGTATTTACTCCTAAAGGATTATGGAAATCATTAAGATATAGAGTTAAGCAATACCCTGTATTCATAATAAATGGGAAGCATAAGATTGTAGGTATTCCAAGCTTTGAAGAGATAAAAACAATCATAATGAATGAACTTAATAGCTGAAAATTATTAGTAATACACATAACGTAGTTATTGGCCCTCTTACCGTATCATATTCTATAACTGTAGGTTCTCCTAGATTCTTTAAAACTTAATTACATCTTTATAATTAAGTTCATCTATGGAGCTATAGGAGATTTCAAGCTTAGTTGAATGTTAATGCAGTGTTAACTAGATCCACTAATCCCATTACCTTTACATTTAAATTATAGTTTTCATTTATATCAGATATTTGCTGCTTACAGTTTTCACATGGAGCAACTACAATTTCAGCTTTTGTCTCATTTATTTGTTTAGCCTTTAATATACCAGTTGAAACTCTTACATCTTTAAGTTCAGGTATAGCTACTAGTCCACCTCCACCTCCACAACACCAGTTTCTATTTTTATTTGGATTCATCTCGGCAAAATCCTTAACTATTCTCCTAATAACATATCTCGGCTCCTCTATAATTCCGCTATTTCTAGCTATTCTACATGGGTCATGATAAGTAACTCTATTCGAGATTGTGGAGGGATTTATTCTTTTATCAGATATGTACTCAGCTAATACTTCAATTATATTCTTAACTTTAAATGGGAATTCCCTATTAAACCATTTATCTATTAGATGTTTCATGATGAAGTATCCGTGTCCACATTCAGATATGGCTACTGTTTCCACTTTTAGAGTTAATGCTTCATCTATTATTCTTTTAGATATCGCTTTAGCCCTCTCAATATCTCCGAGGAAGAAAGCCCAGTTAGCAGCATCGTAAACGCTTAGACTCCAATTTTCCCTAGCAATATTGAATATTTTAGCTGCACTAAGTATTGATTCCTCACTGCTTATAGGTACATAGAGTATTCTAGCATTCTCCTTATTGAGAGGTATATCTGCATTAGGGTCTTTAAGCTCACCTCTAAGTTTAGCTCTTAATACATTTATTTGTTCAATAATAATATCTCTATATAAATCCATACTTCTAGCTCTTTCAATTTGCATATCAGCAAGTTGTCCAAGTATTTCAGGAGCTAAACCAATCTTTGATAGTAATCCTCTTGAGATAGAGATTGATAATGTTGGATCTATACCTATTGGGCAGTAGAGAGCGCATCTTCTACATCCAGTACATTCAAAAACAGCTTTTCTAAGCTGATTTAAAGATTCAGAATTTATTTTTAGAGCTCTACTAATCCATGGAGTTAATTTACCTGATAGTGAAAGATACCTTTTATAAATCCTTTTTAACAGCTCCATTCTAAATGCAGGTGCATACTCTAATGTATGTGTTGAGGAATACATATGGCAAGCATTAAAACATAATCCGCATTTAACACATGAATCAAAGTATTGAGTAAGCTCCCTCCCAATTACTTCATGAAGCATACTTGTAACTTTACTTTCAAACTCGTTACTCAAGCAAATCACCTCGTAAACCTATAGGTTAATATAGTTGCTGATATTGAATGTATTAGTTTACTGAAGGGTAAATAGATTAGTAACAGCTCAGCTAGAAACATATGAACTAGGAATACTGGATCTGTAGGTTGATGGGGTGATGGGTTTAAATAGAGTAGGCCGATGAAGAATTGCTGTAGTTTAGGAACATCTATATGAAGCATAAATCTCATATAGTTTCCAGTTAAACCTATTAGAGCCAGTAATAGTAGTATAAAATAATCTTCAAATGTAGATAGCTTGTAGAGTGTACCTCTCATTCTCCTAGCTAGAAGCATAAATACTGGAGATATAAATAAGACTCCAGTAATACCACCAGATATGAATGCGAATCTGGAAACATCCTCATATGTTTCCAGCTTTAAAATATTCCAAAGCCAGTACGGCTCCTGAAATAGTCTTAAATGACCAAATAATAGTAGGATTAGAGATACATGAAATATCCATCCTGAAATCCATAGAAGCCTATTAGTCTCGAAGACTCTAGGAAATAGGGTAATCCTTAATATTACCGATGGAAAACCGGATTTAGGATATAATGTATATGAAGCTATATTCCTAGATTTAGTATACCATTTAGCTAAGCGAATAATTATACCGGAGATAAAGATAATTATAGATATATAGGCTAAAAAAATAGTTATGAGTTTAGGTAGCATATATGCTATCTAAGCCTCCTAACATATATCTTTATAATGTTTCCCTCTCTTATTACCTTAGTAACTTCATTACCTGTACTTTTAGCCCATGCAGGTATATCCATTAAAGCACCTGGATCTGTAGCCAGTACTTCAAGTATTCCACCTATAGGAATATCTTTTATTGCCTGGCTTGTTTTGGTAACAGGAATTGGGCATGCAAGACCTCTAACATCAAGTGTTCTAAACGGCTTAGTCTCCTCCATCATGAATACACCTATATAAAGATTACTTGTCCATCAGAAGCTTCTTGTAGAAATGATGCTGCCCCAACAATATCATCAACTATAGGGTCAAACTGATCCTTACTATTAATTCCGAGAGCCATAGCCATTAATGAGCATGCATAAACCTTTACATCACCTATCTGTTTCGCTTGCTTAATCATATCATACCATGATGGTGCATTCATTCTCTTTAATCCATCCATAAGTATGGGAGCCATATCCTCGAAATTCTTATCAATTCTAATAGCTTTCTCTACTCCACTCTTCATAAAGGCATTTAAAGCCCATCCGGTAACAAATATTCTTACGGGAATATTCATGCTCGCAGCTGTTTGCGAGAGAATACCTACAGGAATAAACTTATCAATAGTTCCTGAGAACAATATTATACTTAGCTTAGGCATATAATAACCATTAAATCCTTACATGCATAGATATATAAACTTTACTATCATAAAGAGGACATCGTCAACTTTATAGGTTTTATTTGATAGTTCTCCTTACTGTTTAAACATTTGAATGATTCAAGTTTAAATTAGGAGCTCTAAACTTGTTTACGACTTCATCACATTAGCACTGATGGTTAATATTCTCTAATGGTTTTATATATTATTTTAATTATACCTAGTAGTTATACATATGGTTAAAGACCGCGGTTTATTTAACCTAGTTGATATAGGGTTATTGCATGATTTGACAGGGAAACATTTATATTCACTTTATGCCAGTTATACTGGTTATGGATGGGTTTGTTGAGGTTAGAAATGGGGGAATTACTATAGATGAGGCTGTTATAGATGGATATCATAGTTTAAAGTTTAGAATTGTTACTCATATACATAGTGATCATACAGTAAATCTATCTAGAAGTATTAGTTATGGCTCTAGAATAGTTGGTACAAAGCTAACGCTTAAATGGCTTAAATGCTTAGGAGTTCAAATACCTGAAGAGCAGCAGTTACCTTTAAGTATGGATGATAGTATTAGGCTTTCAAATGGTAGGCTAAGGTTTGAAAGATGCTTACATATACCTGGAAGTATTCAGGTAGTTTATGAAAGAGATGATGGTACTAGAATAGTATATACTGGTGATTTTAAAAAGCCTTCCCTTAAAACTCCAGTAATAAACTCAGATATTTTAATTATTGATGCAGTATATGGTAGACCAAGCTATACTAGACCGTTTGATAGTGATATTGAGTATATACTTAATAGTTTCATTGAGAAACTATTAAGGGAAGGCCCAGTACATATATATGCATACTATGGTAAAATACATGAAGTAATGCTGATGCTTAGAGAAAACGATATAGTAGCGCCTTTTATACTCCCCTCTACCCACTATATAATGACAAAATATGCTGAAGTTAGTGGTTTAAGAATAGATGACTATCTACCATTAACAAGTAGTGAAGCAAAGGAAGCTATTAGAGATAAATACTACATATATTTCAACCACTACTCTAATCATTTCAATGAGCAGTATTTAAATAGTGGTAACTCATGTAAGATTGTTCTTAGCGGTTGGGAATTTACTAAACCTATAAGAAACCTTTCGAAGAGGAAGTGGCTTATTGCATTCAGTGACCATTCAGATTTCAATGGATTAATAGAATATGTTGAAAACTCGAAACCGTCAAGATTAATAGTGAATAAGAGGAGAAGTAATGGAGCATATGAATTCGCTAAATATGTTGAGGAGAAAATTAATGTGAAAACTGAAGTTAAATAAAGTATTTATTTGCTAAATTAACTTATAATTATGAATCTATCACTATTAAGATTGCTTATTTAAGGCAATATTAGCTAGATCTACTAACTCCATTACTTCCACATTTAAGCTATAGTTTTCCATCTAATATGCTGGTTGAAATTCCTATAAATATTCAAGCAATGTAGGGGACATCTACATCATGATTTAACTTAAACTCTCTCTTATGTCATGTAAAGCTTATAAGAAAATTATTGGTTTAAACATTGAGTTACTACATTAAAATTAAATAGTAAATTTTATATTAATAGACTAAATATGGATTATGGTGGAGACATTGCAGATTAAGGTGGAAATCCTTGGTGTTTTCCCTACTTTCTACTCCATTTGTAGGGATTGTCAAAGAATACTTCCTGCTTCTGGTCTATTTCTAATAGATGAAGTGCTTAAGGGCTACCCTAATGAAGTAAGAGAAAACTATAGAGAAATATGTAATTTAGCATTTAATCTCGTCAACTGTTTCGGGGATAAAATCAGGATAAGCGTTATTGATGCATCTACTCCTCAAGGAATATGGAAATCATTAAGATATAAGGTAAAACGTTACCCTGCATTCATAATAAATGGAAAACATAAAATAATAGGTATTCCAAGCTTTGAAGAAATAAAAACAATCATAATAAATGAGCTTAAGTAAATACTAGCTTACATGTATTAATGAAACTCATACTACTAGAATTCCATCATCTATACTGAGTCTAACTCATGAAGAACAACTCTTCCAATTGATGGTGTTGCCTCTACAATTTTGGAAATATCCTCCTTATTGAATTCCTTACAGCATTGACAGATGGTTTACAACCATCAATACGGAGTCCTTTCCTCCTCATTACTAACTGAAATTACTACACTGAGAGAACCTAAAGCTTCTCCAGCAGCCCTTTAAAGAATTCAACAGGTCTTTTAGCCTTTCATAAATACTCAATAAAATAATTAAAATGTATCTTAAAACTTTATGAAATTTAAATATAAAATCAAATTCTATTCATTATCTTTCTTAAAACAATTCTTCCCTTCTCCGTAAGAACATATTTATTATCAAATCTAACATTAATATATTCTCTATCTTCAAGTCTTTGAAGCCTAATTCTTAAGTCATCATCGTCAATACCCATATTCTCTCTAAGACTCCAATAATTACATCCATGAAAACCAATTGCTAACAAGACTTTCCTATCAACTTCATCTAAATCAGACATCCAATTAGCATTAAACCCTATAGTAGCTCTTGCTTTAGGGATTCCATAGTAAAGCAGGATTAGTGTAGAAGCTATTAAAAGTAGGTATGATAGGCTTAAGCTTAGCTGGGAAATAGTTAATTGATAGTAGGCAGCGAAGGCATCGATTAATCCATGAGTAATACTTAAGGCTAGGAGAGTTTTCCAGCCGAAGCCTTTACTATATGAGTATGCTAGGGTAATAGCTGTTCCTGCATGAAATACCGTAACCAGAAATCTTTCAATCATGGATAGAATAGAGTTTAGAAGGGATGTTTCAGGTAGGCTTCCTAGCATTATTAATTGAATGTATTGAATAATTGGAATTATTACTGCTTCTCCAAGACCAAATCCTACACCAATAAATAAAGCATTCCCTAAATTTTTACCTCTACAAAATATGTACTTTAAACCTTCCTGGAAGAAGCCTGCAATAAATCCAAGCCATATTGAAGCTAAAACTATGAAGATTGCTCCCTTAGCTAGGATATCTATGTTAGATTTAATGTTAAAAGCTAGAAACAAGGATTGCTGAATAATAGGCTGTATGAAAATCACTATTAATACTAGGAGGAAACCTAGAAGGAGTTCTTTTCCCTCTATCTTAAACCCTATAGTGTAGAATATTAGAAGACCTAGAAGACCTCCAAGTGCTGTGAGGATTACAGCTATAAATATTGGGAATCCATTACTGATTATGTTTACTTCCTGAATCCATAATCCGGAAAGCTTATACTCGTCATTAATCCTCCTTATAACAAGTTTAAACGTTATATTTGCTTTCTCGAAACTGAAACTATAGTAGTTAAGAATAAATTCTCCACTTTCATCCTCTCTAATAAACTTGTATCCTGTAATCCGTCCATACCTAGATAATAAATCCTCCCTAAAAACTCTAAATTTTTCCTCACTAAATGCCTTCACCATATCCTCATCTAAGTAAGGTTTTAAAACTGAATAATTTCCATCTCTAAGCGAGGTGAAAACAGCCTCAGCAATGCTGTGAGAAGCATTAGTAGATAATATCCAGACTAGAAGGATAAGGAGAATATGTATTCTATTCATATACTTGATAATATTTAGCCTGTAATAAATCTAATTGTAGCTATTAATACTATATGGTTCGAAGTTATCGCTCCCTATTAATGTTTTAATTATATGGATTTGTTATAGGGCATTAGGCTTAAATATTGAGTTTGTATTATTCAATTTATGAAGGTACTATGGGGGTTAGGGGGTTTAGCTCTGTATGGTTTAAACATTATCAATATCCCTATGGAGTTTGAGGAAACAAATATAGGTGAAGAGGAACTTAATAGATGTGTAAAGATAATCGTTAATGGTAGAGAGAAACTTTTGGCTTCTATAGAGGATCATGTTGTCTACTGTGTTTTGAAATCATATGAGAAACCTATTTTCCTAGATTATGCTGTAATGCTAATAGTATCTAAGCCTCTCGACAAGAACTACATGTTTAGAAGAGCTAGAAGTTATGGTGTTGAGGATGATTTGAAAAAATTGATTTCATATATTCATAAAGTTATAGTTGAAGGGTGGAGGTATAGAGAGATAGATGATGTTATTGACTGGTACTATAGGGTTGCCTTACATTATTTAAATCTACATCCAGATATGGATCATTATGTCAATTACGAGGTTAATCATCACCCCATTCTTACACCGTATGAGATTGTAAGGGAGGCTTGGAAACAAATTCAAACGGAGATTTAGTATGGAGGCTGAACCTGAAGAATGGATGCCTATACTAAGTAAATCATATAGATTTCTTAGAAATCTAGGTGTTGGAGACTTAACAGTTTATGGATCTCAATCATTAATGTTCTTTTTAGATAAACCCTTAGCTAGTAAGAATATAGATTTATTAGGCTCAGTTAATATTAATCAAGTTATTGAGCTTTCCAGATATCTTATGGAGATGGAGAGATTTGAAGCGAGGAGAATAGTGGAGGGCTATATGTACACTATATATGCTAAAACCAGCCTAGGGAAGCCGATTGTAGTTGAAGTATTTACCTCAACACCTTTAGGCACAGTATCAGATCTTACAGAATACATAGTGGAGAAGGAGATTTATGGAGAGAAATATTGGACAATAACTCCAAGCCTATACATAGCTCTTAAACTAGCTTCACATCATTCGCTAACAGCAAGAGATGTAGAAATAATTAATAAAATCATAGATATTACAAACCTGAATGAAACAGTAGAAATTATCAGGAGAAGAAGAAAGATGGAGGACTCTAAAAGAAAGCTTACTGAAGCAATAGAGAAAAAACTTAAAATCAAAAATACCTTACTAGAGGTATTCAGTATTAAGCTAAATGAAAATATGGGTAATCCATTCAGCTATTAGTAATTACTAGCTGCAGGATTTCCTATTATTCTAACCGATTATATCTATAAACTAGAAATGATTGGAGCTTGACTTATAGATGTTTATCAAAATACTAAAGATACATAACAATAGTCTAGGGCAACATTAATAGGAGCGTAACGTTCTTATATATGTCTGGATAATGTAGGTAGGTGGTTTCATGAAGATTGAAGATATTAAAAAAATTTCTGTTATTGGAGCTGGAGCTATGGGTCACGGTATTGCTCAATTATGTGCTATGGCTGGCTATAATGTATATGTAATGGATGTAAAGGATGAGTTTCTTAGGTCAGCTTTTGAAAAGATTAAGTGGAGTCTAGGAAAGCTTGCTGAGAAAAAGATTTTGAAGGAGAATATTGAGGATGTTTTAAATAGAATTAAAACAACAATAAATCTAACTGAAGCTATTAGAGATGCTGATTTCATGATTGAGGCAGTACCTGAAATCCTAGAGCTTAAAAAGAAGATTTTCAGAGAAGCTGACTTAAACAGTCCGAAGCACACTATACTAGCAACAAATACATCCTCACTCCCAATAACGGAGATAGCTAAAGCAACAAGTAGACCTGAAAAGGTTGTTGGAATGCATTTCTTCAATCCACCCCAATTAATGAGGCTAGTAGAGGTAATTCATGGAGATAAAACAAGCAATGAAACCGTAAACTTAACTGTTGAGCTTGCTAGGAGGCTAGGTAAGGAGCCTGTAATATGTAGAAAAGATGTTATAGGATTCATAGCTAATAGGATTATGATTCCGCCAACATTTGTTACTGGATGGCTTGTAAGTGAGGGAGTATTTAAACCTGAAGAAATAGATTCAGCAGCATACTATAGAGGGGGACAAAGAATGGGGGTTTTCGGATTAATGGATTTTGTAGGTATAGATGTACACTATAATGTTTCAAAATTCTTCGAGGAGAGGGAGTCTGAAAGATTTAAGGTACCTCCAATAATTGAGGATAAAGTTAAACGTGGAGAGCTTGGAGTTAAAACAGGTAAGGGATTCTATGAATATCCAGATAAAACGTGGAGGATCCCATCATCATGGAGTGAATCATTAGCAGATAAATTCAATCCATTAATAAATGTATTCATATCAATAAATATAGCTGCTGAACTAGTAGATCAAGAAATAGCTTCAATTGAAGATATAGATAAAGCAGTAAAACTCGGATACAACTTACCGTTTGGAGTATTAGAGATGGCTGATAAAGTAGGAGTTAAGGAAGTTGTAAAACAGCTTGAAGAGTTAGCTTCAAGATATGGCCATATAGATAAGCTAGGTAAAATATTAACTCCACATCCACTACTTAAAAGAATGATTGAAACTGGAGAGAAATTCTACAAGTAAACAATAATCTATTTTTGTAGTAAATACTTCAATGTATCTGAAAATAAATACTATCTAAGCTAGATGGATGATTCGATGTATAAAGTTGTTTTAGAGGTTAAGAATGTTAAGGGGGAGTGTGCAGCTAAGTATAAGGTTGGTGATAGAATTGTTGTAGAGGAGCCCTACATAATTTCAAGTGAAAGCAGTAATATATGCATATATGCTTTAAATGCTTTAACACCATACCTAACGGTACTTTATAGATATACTTCGAAGTCGGATTGGATTAACTATATTGAAGAGCTTCAATGCCCAGACCCAATAAATACAGTAACATTTAAAATTACACGTATTAAGATTTAACATAGCAACTATATACTATGTAATTTTTAAATAGAGAAAAGATTTTAATAAATCTTTTAAAGCCTATAGAATTTATACTTATAGATATCCTTATAGAGGCAAACCTATTCATACGTACAGGCATCACTTAGCTATAAATAGTGGCTTTAAACCAAATAGAGAAATCGGTATTGGGAAGGATTTTAGATAACAGATACCAATGAACTCGTCTCAAAACTATTTAAGCTTGCTTATAGGTTCTAAATGAGGTTTAGGGAGTTAAGTGATGAGAAGTGGAAGTTCGTAGAGCCCTTTCTTTCCTCCAAGGGCTAGAACTGGTAAGCCTAGAGCTGATGATAGGAGGACTGTAAACGACATATTGTATGTACTCATTATGGTTGTAGGTGGATGGATATGCCTAGAAGGTACCTCGTATAAGGCTTATTGGAGGAGAATTAAGGAATGAAGTAGGGAGAGCATATGGGTCAATATCCTTAATGCCTTAGCGTCCAAGGTATGCCATGGGTAGGCTAGCTTAGAAGAAGCAGACCCTTGAATACAATCTCGCTCAGGATAGGCATCAAATACCCATTCACGAAAATAGCCCTGAACCTGATGGAATTCCTTTCGCAAACTCCTCGGAAGTCGTTAGATATACATGTATGGAAATAGCTTCATCAAGGCTTATGCTTAGGAAGATTTATGAAGCTTACTCCAGTCTATAAATTTCGTTAAGTCCAAACAATATAGTCGTATTCTAGGAGGTAAAGGAATCCGAGAAGGATTTCGGGAACTTCCTTCATGAGGTTTATCTCCAGTAGCTTAAGGTCGACTTTGGAATCCTCTTGTAGTTGAGAAGGAGCTTTCAGCATACTCAGCTTACACATCTTCTAAGAATAGGATCTTTAAGTAAAGCTCAGTAGACCCCAAGGTCTTCCTACCTCTTCCAATCTGGATCCATGGATTTGAGGTCGAGAATACTCATAAGAAGGTTAAAGTCATATGCTCTACAATTCCATCTTCGAAGAAAATAACATATAGCATAACTGGATGCAAGCTAATTATTGAATGCACCCTTAAGTTTAGCAAAACTTAAATAGTAAAAATTAATATATAGAGTAACACTATGTCTATTCAAATTGTTTTACCTGAGAAGCTTTTTAATAAGCTTAGGGAGGCTGGTTTGGATTATGAAGCTTACATTTTCGATATTATTCTAAAAGAGCTTAAGCTAGATCCTATGGATGAATTGGAGGTTCATTTAGAGCTTGCTGAAAGATTCCTTGAGGAAGGTAGACAACTTATTGATAAGGATCCTGTACAGGCTAGTGAAAAACTTTACAAGGTAGCTGAGGAAACAATTAAGGCTTTAGCAATACATTTCAAACTTACAGAAATCTTAGCGAAGGTTAATGAAAGAGGTGGATGGGTAGCTAGCGAGCTTGATGATGTAGCTAGAATTGCTGGTAAGAAGCTAGGTGAATGGTTTTATGATGCTTGGGATCACGCATGGGCTTTACATGCATGGGGCTTTCATGAAGCTAAGCTTAATATTGAGGGTATTAAGGCTAGATATCCATATGTAGAGAGGATGGTGATGGAAATAAAGAGGGCCACGAAGGGAAACTAAATACTTCTCTAATAAGATTTTATGGTTTTCCTTCGATTTCTTTATGGATGTTTTTATCTTCTTCCAAATTGGAATCCGCTTTGCATCGTTTAAATGTTGGAATGGATTTATTATGTTTATCGCTCTAGATATAGGCTTTACGAATATTAAAGATTATGAGGTTATAGATGCTACTTAAAAGTTGTTTCTGTAAGTTATAAGATAGCGTTTAACAATAATACTAATATGATCTTCCATTATTTTAGGTTTAAGAGAATGGTTTATAATCATATTCCTCTTCCTAAGCTTACGTAATAATGTCTTAGTTTAAGCCATTACTAATAGAGGTCTAACAACAGTCTTTAGAGTGTTAGGGAGTATTGCGTTAGAGCTTAGGGATAGTTAAGCTGAATTAAAGTAGAATAATAGCATTCTATTAAGCATTTATATAGGGTAAAAGTATTTAGGATATGTATATGTAAGTATGGAGGTATAGTAGGCTGCAGTATTCATACTTGTTGGTAAAGCGAAATTATATTCTATCAAGTAAT
>JAWBQF010000024.1:0-40214 GCA_038845975.1 Methanomethylicia archaeon | reverse complement strand
GAACAATTAAGGATCGAACAAAGATTCTACACAACTTCAGACAAGAAACTCATAAAGATCAACCTATTCCTAAACTTCTTCATCCTCTGGTATAACTGGATAAGACCTCATCAAACCATAGGAAAACCACCAGCAATAACATAAACCTAAAAGTAACAGTATCATACTGATAGTTTTTAACTATTTAACAGATTGTAGTTTTCTGATCTTAAGTAAGTACTAAAATCATGGAAATTCGAGCTAAACATTGGATTATAGTTGTCTTTTTTCAAGTATTATCCTTGCATCAACAGTTATGGCTCCTTTAGGATAAGTAAATATTGGATTAAGATCTATTTGATTTATTTCACTTATTTCAGAGGACATTTTTGATACGTTTAGTATTATATTGATTAGAGCTTCAATATCTGCCGGTGGTCTTCCACGAATACCTTTTAAAATGGGATAGGCCTTAATTTCTTTAATCATTTCCTCAGCATCATATCTTGTTAATGGAACTACTCTAAACGATACATCTTTAAGAACTTCAACAAATATACCTCCAAGCCCAAACATTATAGCTGGTCCAAATTGAGGGTCCTTAATCATACCAACTATAACTTCGGTCGTAGGCTGAGCCATCTTCTCTACTAGAAAGCCATCAATTTTCGCATTTGGATTATGTCTTAATACATTATTCTCGATTATTTTACATGCATTAATAGCTTCTTCATCACTTCTAATGTTAACAATAACTCCACCAACATCAGACTTATGTATGATATCTCTTGAAATAATTTTAATAACAACAGGATATCCTATCTCTCGAGCTGCTTGTAAAGCTTCATCCACATCCTGTGCAACCTTAAATAAAGTTGTTGGGATGTTATATAGCATACATAGAGATTTCGCTTCATGTTCAAGAAGAAAAGTTCTACCGTCTTCATATGCTAACTTAATTAACTTTAAAGCTTCATTTAACATTAATAACACCTTAAACTCTTAGTTTGGGATACTTAAATACTTTCTTATGTTACTTTGTCGTCTCGTAAACTCAAGCCTCAACCACATATACCTCCACATATAAAGTTTACAAAGCTGACAAGCCTCATCAAATCCATAAATTGCTTACAACTTAATTCTGAAATTCTAAGTTCAATTTTATATAAAATACGAGAAATCTTAGCGTAAAGTAAATAACATTAATTAAACAAAATCCTATTAAAGAGTAATGAGAAATATTAATCTGTAAAGCTCCATAAATAGCGAAGTAAACCTTCAAAATACTAATGTCTTAAATAAATTATTGACTAAGTACTTCTAAGACCTTAACTATTGATAATATCCATCTAATATATGAGTTCCATAATGCTCTAATCATAGTTGTCTTTCTTGAATAAAATGCTAAAATAATCTTGTTATTCTTGATTTTTGCTTTAACTTGATTTCTTCTTGATTTTTTATTTGTAATTTCCGGTAATATGGATTTATAAATAATTAAAGCAGTATCTTCATTTTTAAAAGGTATTTCTACAGTTATCTTTCTTAATTCTTTAGTCGACATATATGTCTCACATTAATAATAGGACCACATAGCATATCTGTATTGTCTTTTACAAATAGAATTGTACAAAAAAAATTCTGTGATTCCTTTATCTTAATTCTAACGTAAAGATTTGTTTGATTCTGTTTTTTAATGTTTAGGGCATTAGACAGCATATTTCCAAAATCAATCAAAGTTTTATTATTGCTATCTACATCCATAATGATTTCCTTAGGTCTGAAATATACCCTATCTTTAATTTCCCTAATAAGTTTTACACTAGATATGTATACTACTGGGTCTACTTGAATATAGGTATTTTTAGAGGATAGTTTATAAAAACAAATTTTTCCAGGATTACCTTTCCATCTATTTACAATAACTATTCTATCACATTGATTTTTTAATGCAGTTATCATGACGTTACGTAATCCCATTTTCCCTCTATTAATTCTAACAGAATTTGGAATAACTAGTCTTAAATCGTTTATAAAGCTTCTAACTCTTTTTGAAGGTTTATGTGAAGTAGTTATTAATATTCTATTCATTATTTAACTATTTAGTCATGAATTTAAAATGTCAAATTTAATTTAGTTATACTTTACCTTTCTCCATGCATAAAGGTTTTACCCAAAGTTGTTCTTGGAGTGTAAGCTCCACCAGTAAATATCGTATTACATTTCTTACATTGCCATATACCTACACTAATTCTTCTCAATATTACTACTTTGTCACAATATGGACAACGAGCTGGTTCCTTCATTTTATCAATTATTTTCTTGTATTTTTTTCGTACACCAGCTCCATATCTCGGACCAAAACTTTTTACATCTATAACCATTGCTATTTCACCATGCTTTTTATTATTTCTCTGATTGCAGGAGCCTCTTTATAGGAGATCTCAACTATTTTAAGTACCTCAGCAGGTTTAAAGCATCCATTTAAGCCTTTCTGTAAAGAACAGATATTTCCATTCTCTGTTATAGTAACAGTTAATCTACAGCTTTGTACCTCTTCTTCAGCTAAGCATGGATCGAGAATTATTTGCTCGTCGATTTTTGAAAATGTCATGGTTACTGGAAAAGATTTTATATTTAGATTTCTTTTTTCATCCAATATTTTAATTTGATCTCCACTTACATCAATACAGGGTATCTTTGCTGTTGCAAGAGCGGACAACGCTGCTATTGCAGATGCATCTATTAGATTTCCATCATGGTTAAGTATGTAAAGATCAATCCACAATAACCAAACTTTTCTTCCAGGTATTATGCACAGTTCTTCAGTAGGTATTGTTTTTGATTCTCTAATACCACGATCTACAACTCTTGCAAGTTCTATTGAGTTCTCATCAGGGGGTCCAGGCTCAAATACTGGTGAAGCTAATGGTAGGAACTCAGCATTAATTGTGAATGCACCCTTATTAGGCTCATCTGGAAATGGAGTTCCTACTTCAGCTTTTACACCAGCTATAACGTATGTTTCTCCAAGTTTTACTTGAGCTGATCCATTAGCTTTCGTTATAATATTAGTTTTAATGGAAATATTCCTGTATTGTTCAAAACCTCTATTATCAATTCTCTTACCATTTTTTATAAGTTCAATAATGTGCGCTCTTTCAAGATTTGAAACTGTACTGTTCATAGTTATTGCCCCATATTGGATTGTGACGAATACTTACTTCTTAATGCTTCTCTCTGTAGTTCATATATCTTTTCACAGCCTTTGGTAGCAAGACTTAAAGCCTTTTTAAACTCATCAAGTGTAAATTCTCCATCCATTTGCAATAATGTAATTTCATTCCATTTTACAAGCATAGCTACCGGCATATCAGCTTCTCCATATTGGTCTTCTAAATCAGTTAAATCAAGAACTATTTTTCCATTAACTTTACCTACGGAACATGCAGTAACAAGATCCCTAATCGGTATACCTGCATCTGCAAGAGCTAATGAAGCAGCATTTATACCAGCACATCTTGTACTTCCCTGTGCCTCAAGTACCTCTATGAATACATCTATAACCGTTCTAGGATAATTCTCAAGAAATATTGCAGGCTCAAGTGCTTCCCTAATAACTTTTGAAAGCTCAATTTCCCTTCTACCTGGTGCCGGCGATTTTCTTTCTGGAACTGAAAATGGAGCCATATGATATCTACATCTTAATATTGCTTTTTCAGGTGATAAAACATGTTTTTGATACGTTTCTCTTGGACCATATACTGCAGCTAATATTTTATTCTCTCCATGTTGAATAAATGCCGATCCATCAGCATTTCCAAGTACTCCTATTTCAATTTTAATTGGTCTGAGTTCTTCAGCTCTACGTCCATCAAGCCTTATGCCTTCCTCATTTATTAGAAGAGGAATCTTCTCTACACTCTTATTATTTTCTCTAAACATACCATGTGATAGTTGAGGTGATTTATAAGTATTCCTATTATAGGAGCTATGTATTTTGCGAATTTGCTGATTTACAATCTTAGTTTAACATACTCTAACAATTACGCTATAGTATTCGAATAAAATTTAGTAAATTGTAATTGGTAAAGCACATCGAAATTAAGACTGCAATTTGGCAAATAACTTGAAACATTATAGTGATGTGATGTCAAGTCTAGCAGTCCATTAGTATCCACTCTTTACTTCATCTCCAAAACTTGTAAGATTATTAGCCAGCATTTATAAGCTTATGGTAACCTTGCCCATAAAGTTTCTCATAAATCTTACCATACTTAATATAGCAAGCACCATTGGAAAATCGAATATCCTAATAATCTTAACAATCCTTTTAGCACTCAACCTAACATTCAAACCTACAGCCTAAATGCCAATGAATACATATCTCTAATAAATTAGCAACAACCATACTACCAGAAGACGTAAAGAATAAATAGTTTCACAATAAGCTTCAATGTAAACAAAATACTAAATTATAAGTTATTGATTTAATCAAGACTGAGAATTGTATTTTAAAGTAATATAATAATTGAAAATGGTGAGTTTGTAAAGAACTATAGTGTTTCCATACTTGATCTATGAGTTTCTGTTAACATGTTTATTCATGTTATGAGTTTTAGTAGAGTAATATATAATTAGATCTATTCTATTTTAGTAATTAGCAATTCCATGAATATAATATCTTAAATTTAGATTTTTATAGAGTTGTTGAATTATGTATGGAAACTATGCTTCATGGTAAGTTATAACATGTAACATTAAGCGCTATATAAAAGGTTGTAGAAAGAAAGTATATAGCATTTATCAAAATTAAAAACTACTTCTATCAGTTAAGTTTATACAATTCTACAATATAATATGATGAATATGTACAATTTGACAAACATTGATTGACTTGGTTTTTGAAGATGGAAAAAGTCGATAGGTATGTTGTGATTACTTAATAATGAATTTTACTAGGTTAGATATATGTACTTCTTAACGTTTCAGCTATGTATTTAGTTATTCGATCTGTTAATCCTGAAATGTGAGCTTCCTCTTCAATTTTCTTAAGGATCTTTATATATAAGAAACTATCTTCCTGACGTTTAGGAACAATCCATATTCTACCATTTTTTCCAACTTCAATATGTCCATTTAATTTGCTTTTTAGAACCGTAAGCATAGATCCCTTTTTACCAATTACTCGTGGAATTTTTGTTGGTTCTATCGTTAAAATAAATCCTTTATTAATTTTTCCTAATCCCTGCTCTTTGATCGTTAAAGCAGCATCCCTTGTTTTATCAAAGGCTATTACTTTAGCTTTAATGAAGTCTCCAATATTTAGGTATTTAAGAAGATTATTTTTAAAAGGATTTATAGGTTTTGATAGGGCTTCTGATATTGTTAAAACACCTAAATATGGTGAGTTTATATCTACAGCCCACATATTAGAGCCATAATCAATTATTTTACCAATAACCATATCTCCAGCTTTAGGTACATAACATCCATGAATTGGTATAATGTCAATTCTATTTCCTTTGATTTCGAGTAAACCAACTGTATATGCATATATTCTATTTTCAATTTTATATGTGTTTAGTCCTGCTTGATAACCATTTTCTGCAAGCAAGTCTCCAGGTATAACGATCTGTCTTGAATTAAAGTAAATAGGCATATTGACATTTATCCTCTGATTATTTGAATTTCAGCTTCACCATGAGTTAGAGAGTTTACTTTTTCAATAAATTCAATCTGCATTCCTGCAGGTATTTCAACTTCACCTTGCCACCCTCCATCATCTAGCCAGTTAGATTTTTTCAATTCACCAAGTTTTGAGATTATTGGTTGTGCTTTAGAAGCATATTTTTGAGGTATTTTAACCTTAGCTATTACTTGTGCTACCTTAAGCGGTAGAACTGCTCTTAAGGCCTTTATGACTTCTATTGCTTGTTCTTCAACATCTCTAAATGGATCTATTGAGATATGTGTTTCATTAATTGCTAGTTCAATTCTTGTCGGTGGATGTGGTAAATTTGTGCGTGGATCTATACAGTTTTTAGATATGAAAGCTATTATCTGTTTTCTTTTAACATCTATAAGTTTTTGTCTCTGTTCAGCTGTTAATGGAACCTGCCCCTTTAACAATATTGTAGATGCTATTTTACTTACATCTAATGTTTTAAAAACTTTTATTAATGATTCTTCAGAAGCTTTAAGTCCTTTTTTAGCGTCTTTATATATTTCATCAGAAATAAGAATTTCTGATAAATTTATTCTTTTACCCATTTTGTAATCGAATGCTTTATTCGGATCTACAATAAGCTCAAAATGTTCTCCTTGAGAATCATATCTTGCTATTACATACTTATCCTTCATGGTTTAATTCAGCTCTACTTTTCCTTCTTAACCTCTTCAATATATTTTTTAACAACATCATGCGATAATTTTTCGAATTTCTTAGTTGATGTCTTAATTACAGCCATTTCAATTCTTTCAGACTCCACTCCTCCTTCAATTGCTTTATTTAGCGTTTGAACAGCAAGTATAAGCGCATCATCAAGGCTTAAATCATGTCTATAATGCTTATCAAGATAATCCGTTGCAACCTGCCCACCAATACCAATAGCATACGCATAACTATCTACATAAGCTCCTCCAGGCTCTGTTCCAAAGAGTCTAGGTCCAGTTGAGTCAACACCACCAATTATAAATGATACTCCAAATGGCCTTACTCCAGCATGTTGTGTATATGCTTGTTTAATATCACATACCCATTTAGTTAGAAGCTCAACATCTATAGATTCGCCATATGTTAAACGATAGCTTTGAGCATATATTCTAGCTTGATCAATAAGCACTCTAGCATCAAAAGCCAATCCAGCAAATGCGACACCTATATGTTCATCTATTTTATGTATTTTCTCCATTGAAGTTGGTGTTATTAATTGTGATGGTCTTCTTTTTTCAACAGCTAATATAACTCCATCAGGACAAAGAATACCTATAGTTGTCCATCCTTTCCTAACAGCCTCAAGTGCATATTCAACTTGAAATAATCTACCATCAGGTGAAAACACAGTTATTGCTCGATCATATCCCATAGTGCTAGGGCTAAACATAATCTAAAACCCTTGTTTTAATTCTTAAAATTTCTATAGCTTCTCTTTTATAAATCTTTCCATAAAGCAGAATACTTTGTAAAATTAAGCTATACTACATGTAAATAAAATCATCCATGTAATTTTACAAAGTTACTCATACATAAAACTGCCTTGTAAACTTTAGCTTGCTATAAAGAGTAATTCTTTTACTCTTATTCATAAAAACGATGCCTTACAAGCTTAGGTGCAAACATTACAATTAATGGTTTAATTCGCGGAAACCAATTGGCAGCCAGAAGTGTTTAAGTTTCTACGATTAGCAGTCCATTCCAACTTAAATAATGAATACAGTATAGAAATAGTAGACGTGCTTAAGTTCACAAAGTTGCATAATATAGTAGTTAAATTTTAGAGCTTAATCTAGTAATATAGTTTGCCAATGAAGAAAGTCATGCCTACCTACGGAAAAATGAAGAATCCTTGGGTAACTGAGGCCTAATCTAAACCCATTTAGAGATATAGAATTACCTACATCATATTAAGTTCCACTTAGATGCTTGAGTTGTAGTGATAGTCAGAGTAATTATACTTACCATTTTAAGCAAATAGATATAATAACTTCTATTAGATGTTAATCTGGTATAGTATTCATGTAGATGTTAGTTTAATGGGTTTCTAAAGTATTATTTAGGTTTATAGGATGTTGTTGTAAGAGTGAGTAAGCTTTTGGGGTAGGTATAAATTATCAGATTTATAAGAGCTATAGATGAGGTTAAAGTTAAGACTAATGATGGGAATTGTTGGATTTATACTAGATATTGATGGGAGTGAGGTAATAGCTGAAAGCTATCCTACAGAAATATCATGATATCCGATGATTCTCGATGTGGTTTAAAAATATTGTGATGGGATTAGTATTCTTCATTGGTAGTACATATGGCTTTCTAAACTTACTGAAGAACTTAAACCATCATAGTTAAAACTTTCAGTAAGAGAAGTATAGTAGAATAAGACACCATCCAGTAACAACTAAACATTATTAATAACAACGTCAACCAAATAAACTAAATCCTAGATGATAAGAAAGCAATTGAATAAACCTAATCATAAAACTATTCATACTACACTACAACCACATAGAAGATAAACTAAATTATCATATCCCCTACTTTTATCGACAAATTTAAATATATTAACCTACCTAATTTAGCCGATGGTTATGAATATAGATCGTAAGTTTTACATAGCATTACCCGATGAGATAATTAATGGTAGCGTTACTGATATATATTACTCACGTGCAGTAGAAATCCTTCTCAAGAAAGGATTGCTTAATACTAGAGTTGTCATGGATGTTCATGCTTACTCTTTTCCCTCAAACTATAATTGGGCTGTTTTAGCAGGATTAGAAGAAGTACTTCATCTATTTATTGGTAAAGAAAATGTAAATGTATACGCAATGGATGAGGGAACAATATTTAGAATCTATGAACCAGTACTTAGTATTGAAGGGCCATATGAAGCTTTAGGAGTTTATGAACCGGCTATTGATGGCATTCTTAGACATTATTCAAGTATAGCTACAGCAGCAGCTAGATGTAAGAAAGCGGCAGGAGATAAAATCATCGTTCATTTTGGTATTAGAGCTGTACATCCAGCAATAGCTCCAATGGTTGATAGAGCAGCATACATAGGAGGATGTGATTATGTTTCTGGCGTGCTCGGTGCAAAACTAATAGGTGAAAAACCCGTCGGTACAATGCCTCATGAATTAATAATAATTTTCGGCGATCAAGTTAATGCATGGAAAGCTTTTGATGAAATTATGCCTGCTGATATTCCTAGAATTATGCTTTGTGACACTTGGTTTGATGAAAGAATAGAAGCATTAAAAGCAGCCCAAACACTTGGAATGAAACTTTACGGGGTTAGAATAGATACACCCAAATCAAGAAAGGGAGATATTAGGAAAATTGTTGAAGAAATCAGATGGACCCTTAACCTTCATGGATATGAGCATGTTAAAATAGTCGTTAGTAGTGGTGTTGATGAATATGTAATATCGGAACTTTCTGATATTGTGGATATTTTTGGTGTAGGTACAGCTATATCATTTCCTAAATCTATAGATTTAGCATTTGATATAGTTGAAGTGAATGGTAAGCCTATAGCAAAGAGGGGTAAAATGCCTGGAAGAAAGCAAGTTTATAGATGTCTAAGCTGTTTTCATGATGTAATAAATCCCTTTGGTAAGGAAGTTAATAAATGTCCTATTTGTAAAAACAAAATGGAACCATTACTTAAACCTTTCATATTAAATGGTGAACTTGTTAGGAAGCTTCCAACAGCAAGAGAGATAAGAAATCATGTATTGACACAGCTATCGAAAGTTGAGCTTAAATTATGATTTAATTCCTTTTGCAGCAACGATTTTTACCACATCTCTATCCTTTAGTATATGGTTTTCTCCTAGTTTTTGCTTTGTCCGTACATCTATAGCATGTATGAATGCATCTCCTAATTCACTATGAATCTTATATGCAAATTCTCTTGCAGTTGTACTTTCATGAACTAAAAAAACATCAGGCAGCACCCTACCAGAGTGGTCTGTAAGTCTATTAGGATCCTCAACTGGAAATACAGATATTGCCTTTAGGGCATTAAATACAGTCCTATTTAATGCCTCTTGAATTCCTGTTGAACCCCACTTATTAAGATATTCTTGAATAAACTTTAATGCAGATTTCTGTTTTTCAGTTAATAGCTTATCATTAACTATTTCAAATTTAGGCTCTCCGGGTAAGTATCTTACTAACTCTTTCTCAGCGGCTCTTTTTAATGCTAATTCCCCCTCAGAAAAACAAGGTACAATAATATAGTTTTTAAATTCTTCGATTAAGCGATTATAATTATCTTCAGCTTTAGGCAAATCCATTTTGTTAGCTACTATTATGATTGGTTTCGAAATTTTCCTTAGTGTTGATGCAAATTTAAGAATATCATCTTCATTCCATGAAGATGGTTTACTATTTAATTCAAGAGTTCTCATAGCTGCTACTATATGTTTTCTTTCTATAGATAGCCCACTAAGCCTTTGAGTTAATATATCAATTATGTCTCCGCTTTTCCCTACATCAACTACCCTAACAATTTTATCCCAATCTCTTTTTAGTATCTGGCTAAACCACATGTCTATTTCATTTTCAAGAAATTTAACATCTTCGAGAGGATCGTGGCTTCCTGGTTCTACAATTTTTCCTTCAAAATCTGTACTTCCAGAAACATCAACAACATGTATTAAGGCATCAGCTTGCCTTAAATCATCAAGGAATTTATTTCCTAATCCTCTACCTTGCCATGCTCCTGGAACAAGTCCTGCAACATCAAGTAGCTCGATCGGAACATATCTTACTCCGTTTATACACTTAGAGTTTCTAGGATTATCAACTACGCCAAATTCCTTACATACGCATTTAATTCTAATATATGCAACTCCTCTATTAGGCTTTATTGTAGTAAAGGGATAAGGAGCTATCTTTGCAGGCGCAAGTGTTGCGGCTGCAAAAAAAGTACTTTTACCAGCATTTGGCTTACCAACAATGCCTATGAGCATGTTTATATTCACTAATTACTAACTGAACTTTAATTTAAAACTTTTGTATTCCCATACCACATACTAATACATTGTAAAGTATCTTTTATCTAAGGTACTAGTTAATAGTCATTTATAGTTTAACTATATTCTTCCTCGTTTTATTCCATAAGCACAAATACCTTGCTAACTCAATCTATTACTTTACATCTAGAACTTACAGAGTTAGGATAAATTAGGAAAACCTATTAAGATTAAGCTAGAATTAGTAGTAAAAAATGAATTATTATGTGGTTTTAAGTATTTCTTCTTCTGGTGGTGGCTGTTTAATGATTCCGGCTCTTATTAGTGCTTCTACAGATTCTCTTGCTTCTCTAATTATTTTAACTGCTCTTTCCCAAAGTTCTTGTTTGCTTGGTTTTATCCTAGCTACTCCCTGCTCGATTGATTTTAAGGCACATGCAACAGCCACTCTCGGATATACTTCCCATTCAGTCATTTTTGGTACTATATTGTCTTCATTTATCCCTCTTTCTTCAGCAAATCTTGCAAGTTCTACTGCTGCAGCAACGCACATTTCATCTGTTACTGTTTTAGCTCTTACATCAAGTACTCCTCTAAATATTGCTGGAAATCCTAGAGAATTGTTTATTTGATTTGGAAAGTCGCTTCTACCAGTTCCAACAATTTTCACCCCTGCTTCCTTCGCCTCCCAAGGCCATGCTTCAGGAATAGGGTTCGCGCAGAGAAAAGCTATAGCATTAGTATTCATCAATGTAAACCATTCCTTCTTTATAACACCTGGACCTGGGCGTGACATAGCTATTACAACATCAGCCCCTTTCATAGCTTCCGGCATTCCTCCTTCTCTTTTTTCAGCATTGCTTTTCTGAGCCCATTTCCATTTCCAGGGATCATTCTCTTTCTTAATTATATCTTCTCTCCAAGGACCTAGAGTTCCTTTACTATCAACCATGATAATATTTCCTGGCTTTGCCCCTGCCAACTCAAGTACATCAGCACATTTAATGTTTGCAGCACCAGCTCCAATCATTGCTATACTTACTTCATCGATTTTCTTACCTACAAGTTTAAGTGCATTTAAAACACCTGCAAGAACTACTGTTGCAGTTCCTTGTTGATCATCATGCCATACAGGAATTTCTAAATTTTCTCTTGCTTTTTCAAGAACATAGAAGCATTTAGGTTTCTCTATATCTTCAAGGTTTATTCCTCCAAATGTTGGCTCAATCCATTTACAAGCTGTAATAATATCATCAGGGTTCTGGGTACTAAGACATAATGGAAATGCATCAACTCCACCTAAATACTTGAATAGTAATGCCTTTCCTTCCATAACCGGTAATCCAGCCATTCCACCTATATTTCCAAGCCCAAGAACTCTACTTCCATCACTAACAACAGCCACGTAATTCCACCTGCTTGTATATTCAAAAGATGCTTCCTCATCTTTATTTATGATCCTACATGGCTCAGCTACACCTGGCGTATACCAAATATCAAAATCTGATAGATCCCTAATAATACATTTAGCCATCACCTGAACCTTTCCTCCGTAAAACTTATGATAAGCAGGAGCAAGTTTAGATGGTTTATATGCTTTAGCTAAAAGTTCTTCAACAGTGGCTTTTTTCACGTAATCACCATTCCCTTAAATATATGCATACACTTAAATTTTTCTAATAATTTGATCACCTTATGAACTTTAGCTTTATTTGGGTTTTCTCTTCCTTATTTATGGTGAGGATTATTAGGTTTGTAGGGAGAGAACTCCATTTACTCTAGTTGTTATGGTGCTTACATATATTTTCATTCATTTAGAATGACTTCAGATATTCCAAGCTTATTATTGCTACGAGTTATGCATCTATACTATGGTTTAGATCTTTAATCTTCCTATTTGAGTTTGATAAGAGTAGGGTTAGGGTTAATGCCAGCTCTTTCTGTAAGATACTAACTGAAAGCTAGAGCTTGTAAAATAGTTTACATTTTTAAAATAATTACAATTATTTTAGCTGAGTTATTCTAATACCAGCCTTTTTTACACCATATCTTATGTTTACACCAATTAGAAATGCTGTTAAATATTCAGATATTCTTGAATTTTCAAGTCCTCCACCATCTATTCCTCTAATATTCGGTATTTTTTCAGCTAACTTTATAACTACTCTTTTAGCATCATCATCGTCACTACAAACAATAGTATCGCTTTCAATAGGACTCTGTATATCTTGAAGTGCTTCCGCACTAATTTCTTTAAATGCTGAAACTACTTTAACATTAGGTAACATTTCAGCTATCATTTTAGATACTGAACCATGCCATGGAATAATTGTTTGTGTTGGTTTGCCACCTATTGTTGAAGCTAACGGAACAGTAACATCTATTAGTATAGATTCTTGTCTAAGAAATTCCTTTATACTTTTTAGTATATCAAATAATCCATTAAATGGAACCGTTAACACAACAATGTCAGCTTTGGAGACAGCTTCCCTATTTTCTAATCCTTCAGCATTACATTGAGCACCTAATATTGTCTCTAATCTTTCAACAGCTGCTTCTGCCTTCTCCTTAACTCTAGAACCTATAATTATATTTTCTCCAGCTTTAATCCATCTTAAAGCTAAGCCAAATCCTTGATCTCCAGTTCCGCCAATAATAGCAATAACTCTATCATTTATCATATTGATCATTCTACTATTTTCATAACCTATATTAAAATCTTACTAGCCTATACTTATTTAGCTTTGTTAACTTTAGATTTATTTGGGAGTTCTCTCCCTTGTTTACGGTGAATCTATGGTTAAAGTTGTTAAGTTTGTTAGGGAGAGAACTCCATTTACTCTAGTTGTTATGGTGCTTACATATATTTTCGTTCATCTAGAATGGCTTCAGATATTTTAAGCTTTATTGTTTTAGGTTATGTATCTATATTATCGTGGTTTAGATCTTTAAGCTTCCTATTTGATAGTAGGAGGGATGTTAGGATTGTTATGGTTGATGATACTATTATAAGTGTAGGTTCTAAGAGTAAGGTTATTTATGTTGCATTCGAGCCATTATTGAGGAGGATTCTCTACATATGGGTTTGCGATGTTGCAAACATGCTTACATCCCCAACATTCCTTAAAAAGATTAGAGCTATTTACGGTTCTAATATAGTTTATTAAGTGATGGAGCTCAATATTATAAAGCATCATGTAAAATATTAAAATTAAAACACGATATAGTTTAGAGGTTAAGAATCTAATGGAGAGAATAATACAATACATTAAGGATAGAACTAAGCTATTCGATAATTATATACCATGCATGAAGGATAAATGCGGTAATGAGCATGCATTAATGCTTATAAAATCAATAATATACATACTAAACAAACATGGATTAACAGGAAAATAAAAGCTAAGAATTCATAGAAGATAAAATACCAAAATAGAGGTGATAAAACATGCTTAAGTTAACAAAGCCACTTAAATTAAGTTTCTATGATAAACTATTATATCATGTAAACATTCATTAATTCATTATGGCAAACTTTTCAAAAACACTAGTTCTTATCTAAGAACTCATTGCAAAACTATTTAAGCCTTCTTCTTTTATACTTTCTTTATGAAGTTTCGTGAGATTAGTGATTGTGAGGGGGCTTATTAGGTCTTTGCTTCCTCCTATGGCTAGGGTTGGTAGGCCTAGGATAGATGATAAGCTTGTTGAATGGTATTTTGTACATGCTTGTTACTGGTTGTAGATGGATGGATATGCTTCTAGGTATGGGCATTACCCAACTTTAGGAGGCTTAAGAGATGGATGGAGCTAGGTGTTTGGAAGCAGATACTTAATGCCCTGATATCTAAGGTTTATTCTACTGTTAAGCCTTGATAAAGTTGCGTTGATAACACGACTATAAAGGCTAGGAAAGGGGGCTTGTAGGCTATGATGGATATAAGCGTATTAAGGGTACAAAGATTCATGCTATTGTATCGCCTGAATCCTACCGCTAAGCGTTCAAGTAGGACCTGGCGATGAGCATGACTCAAAACGCTTCATAAAGCTCCTTGAAGATGTAAGGGTTAAGCATGGTAGGCCTAGGAGTAGACCTAAAGAGGTTACGGAGACTCAGCATACGATGCTAGGAGATTAGAGATTATCTCAAGCGTAGAGAAGTGAAAGCAAACATAGATGTCAACCCGAGGCGTAAGCCCAAGCATGGAAGACCATACAGGCTCGATGGGAAGGCATATAAGAGCATGAGGAGCGCTGTTGAAAGATTCTTCTCATGGATAACATCATTCAGAAGAATAACCATAAGATACGAAAGACTAGCATCAACATTCCTAGCATTCATACAAATAGCATGCATAATAATATACCTAAGGGTTTTGCAATGAGTTCTAAAATAGATTTCCGTTTAAGTTAGTTTAATACTTTGTCGTAATGCTAGCTTACTAATACCTTTATATCAAACAAGGATAGAATAGCAAATAATCATTCACCAGAAATATGAAAATAAGATAATTGAAAAACCTTTTTTACTCCTTTTATAATAATTATTATAGTGAGGACTGTGAGGATGCTATTTAAAAGAGTATTTGAAATGTCAGATCTCGAATTACTAAATGAAAATATTAAATTTAACCTAAATCAAAATCTTCCACAAATTGAAATATGTGGAGAGAAAATAGGTCCCTTCAGTCAAGGTGCAACTATAGAACTTCCCAGATGGGTTTGTGATAAGCTTGAAGAGCAAGGTTATGGTAGTAAAATTGAGGATATTCCATCCATAGTCTGGATTTCAAAGCTAGCATGGTCTGAATCCCGGTCTCAGGCTATAATGCCTCTCGAACCATTATTTTATGCAAAACTTAGAAGAATGATTAAAACATTAAAGCAAAGAGCTAGTCAATCATCAGATCCTGCAACACATAAAGATTATGAGGTTGTATATATGTATTCCCTAGATCTTATAACATCTCGTTTACAAAAAATAGTGAAAGCGTCTTTAATGGCTCCTGGAAAGCTTGAAGCTATACCTAACACAACAGATGAAGAAAAATTCTTATTTATTATTTTAAGTAAACTAGTTAATAGCTGGAGTAGAGCAATATTAGAGGTTGAATAATTTGAATGAAATAGTAACTATTTCAGAAATGTTTGATATACAGTCGGTTTTTGAATCATTTCTAAAATCATTTCAGGCTAAAAAGGGAGAGTTCAAGTATAGGGAGCTAATAAGACAGATGGTTCTTCGTAATCAGAGATCATTATATGTTGATTTTGACGATATTTTAATTTACGATAAAAGACTTGTAGAATACCTTCTTTTAAATCCCACTAAGACTATAGAGTCCGCATCAAGAGCTCTTCTTTCAGTTATGAAGGTTGAAAATGCTGAATATGCTAGACTTAATCCGAGATTAAATGTAAGGTTTAAGGGTTTTCCAGATGTTTTACCGTTAAGACAAGTAAGAGCTGAACATGTAAATAGATTTGTTAGAATTGACGGTATACTAACTAGAATATCTCAAGTTAGACATAAACTGGTGAATGCTGTTTTTGAATGTCAAGTATGTCACGAAAGGATCGCTGTTGAACAAAGAGAGCTTAATTTAGTGAAGCCAAATAGATGTGTTAATGCAAGATGTAAGAATACTGTAGCGTTTAAGCTAGTATTTGAGGAAAGTAGTTATATTGATTGGCAGAAAGCAACGCTTCAAGAAAAGCCTGAAGAACTACCTCCAGGAGAGCTACCTAGATCTATTGAAGTTATAATTACAGACGACATAGTAGATATAGCTAGACCTGGTGATAGAGTTTCAATATTAGGCATACTCAAACCAAGAGTTGAAGTATCAGCAAAAGGATTACGGTTATCAGTATTTTCAAGTGTTCTTGAAGCAAACTGTATTGAAGTTCAGCAGAAGGATTCAATAAATCTTGAAATAACTCAAGAAGATATAGCTAAAATACATGAATTAAGTAGAGACCTCATGATTGTTTCAAGAATTAAAGCATCAGTAGCGCCATCTATATATGGTTACGACGATATTAAGGAAGCAATAGCCTACATGCTTTTTGGGGGTGAGCCTAAGATTTTACCTGATGGTGTAAGAATTAGAGGAGATATAAATATTCTATTAATAGGTGATCCTGGAACAGCAAAATCACAACTCTTAAGATATGTTGCACAATTGGCTCCACGTGGGCTGTATACCTCAGGAAAAGGTACAACAGCTGCTGGATTGACAGCTACAGTTATTAGGGATAAGTCTACAGGTGAATATTATCTTGAGGCTGGAGCCTTGGTTTTAAGCGATGGTGGTATTGCATGTATTGATGAAATTGATAAAATGGATGAAAAAGATAGAGTTGCTATGCATGAAGCTATGGAACAGCAAACCGTTAGTATTGCTAAAGCTGGAATTGTTGCAACATTAAATGCACGAACTGCTATACTAGCTGCAGCCAATCCAATTCTTGGAAGATATCAACCTAATCGTTCTCTTAGGGAGAATACAAATCTTCCAATTACAATACTTTCAAGATTTGATCTAATATTTCCACTAAGAGATGAACCCGAGCCTGAACGTGATGAAGCTATGACATCACATATACTTATGCTTCATCAAAGAACAGAATCATCACTTTCACCTGAAATAATACCTCCAGAATTGTTAAGAAAATATATAATTTACGCTAAGGCAAATGTCAGACCAAGACTAAGTGATGAAGCAAAAGAGAAAATTAAGGAGTTCTTCTTAAATATGAGGACTCAAGCATTAAGTGAGCAGCTACCAATACCAATATCTCCCCGTCAACTTGAATCTCTTGTTAGACTAGCTGAGGCTAGAGCTAGAATACGTTTAAGTAATATAGTTACAAGAGAGGATTCAGAAGCTGTTATAAGATTATTAATGTCATTTCTTACAAAAGTTGGTTTTGATGAATCAAGGAAAGCTATAGATATAGATAAAATAATGACCGGTGTTTCTAGATCTCAAAGAGAGGAGCTACAACGCCTCCTTGATTTAATATCAACTATGCAGAGTGAAGTTGACGGTAATCCAATAGATGAAGAGAAATTTTATGAGAGAGCTGAAGCTGAGGGCTTTACTAGGAGATTTGTTGAGAAAACAATTCACCAATTAAAGGAACAGGGCATACTGTACTCGCCATCACGTGGAAAAATTGCAAGAGTTTAAAACCATTCAATGTCTATGATAATGCTATGGATTTAAACATGAAAATATATCAAGATATACTAAGCATTGTATTTAAGAGAAATTAAAAGAACTAAGGGATTGGTGAACCACAGTTTAAGTTTTATCGATTTGAATATACTGGTATTTTAGCATACAATCATTGCTACGATCATTAGCTTTCAATGTAAATATAGGAGTTTAGATTATTTAAGTTCTAAGAATTAATACTGATAATGATAGTTGATAGTAGTTAGTTATTAAATTGGTCAATATGGTTATTCTAAATATTCACAGCTTCTAAAATATTTTATTCTTTCCTGTACAATTTTAATAGTATTGGAAATTATATCTCTAGTTTTTCCTAGATAGTTACTTGGAATAGTTATGTAGTTTATCTCATCAGCACTTAAATAATTTCTTACTTCATTATTTTCTTGAAGTATTGATTTAAAATCCCTATTTTCAACTTGAGATTTAATTGTAAGTTCTCTAATCAGCTTATAAGCTTTTTGTCTCCCCATTCCCTTCCGTGCTAAAGCCATCATTACAGCTTCAGCCATTATAGCTCCTCTACTCAACTCAAGATTTCTCTTCATATTTTCAGGATAAACTCTTAACCCTTTTAATACCTTTATCATTGTTGATAGAATTTCATCTAGAATAATTATAGATAAGGGTATTACAAATCTTTCACTACTTGAGTTTGTAAGATCTCTTTCATGCCATAGTGGTATGTTTTCAAGAGAGGGTATTACAAATCCTCTTAAAACTTTAGCTAATCCGGATATTTTCTCACAATCTATTGGATTTTGCTTATGAGGCATAGTACTGCTTCCAAACTGTTCATTAATGTCAAACCCCTCAGCTAGTTCGAGTATTTCGATTCTTTGAAGATTTCTAATTTCTATAGCTATTTTATCGAAAGTAGACCCCGTTATTGCAATCCAGGAAATTAATTCTGCATACCTATCTCTACATATCACTTGAGTTGTTATTTCAGCTGGTTTAAGTTTAAGTTCTTCTAATACCCTTCTCTCAATTTCTAATGCTTTAGGCCCAAATGATGCCATAGTGCCTACAGCTCCACGTATTTTACCTACAAGAATTCTCTTTAACATTTCTTGAAGTCTTTCAATATGCCTGCTTACCTCCGCAGCATAAACTGCAAACTTAAATCCTAATGTTGTTGGTATAGCATGCTGGCCATGAGTTCTACCAACCATAACTAAATCTTTATATTTTAATGCATATTCACAAAGTATTTGTGAAATTTCAATTAGTTTTTCTCCTAATACCTTAATTGAGTCTTTCAATTGAAGAGCCCATGCTGTATCTATAATATCATTACTAGTAGCTCCGAAATGAACATATTCGCCGTATTCCCCACATTGCTCAGCAAGAGCATTAATAAGAGCTACAATGTCATGTTTAAACTTTTTTTCTATCTCTTTAATCCTTTCAGGAGTTACAAATTCAGTTTTAGCTTTCTGTGATATTACATCTGCAGCCTCTTTAGGAATTTCATTGAATTCAGCTAAAGCTCTTGCAAGAGCTGCCTCTACATTAAGCATTTTCTCTATTCTTGTCTCTTCACTAAATATCTTTTTTACATCACTTGATCCATACCTACTGATTACATCTTGAAGCGACATGTTATCACCATAATTAACTATAAAGGGAAGCTTAAATATCTAGGTCTCAGTACTTTAGCTATCGATGAAATATAGTTGTACATAATTTAGATTTTTAATCCATATGTAGCAGCTATATCATGAAATGCATTTACTACATACTTAACTTCATCCCAGCTTAAACCATATATATTCAGTTTAAAGTGTTTTGATAATCCAGGCTGTATTCCAACTATTTTTCTTTTTTTTAACTCATCATAGAGATAAAATCCTCTTCTATGATGTTTTTCAGATACTTTATGTAAACCGATAGACTCTACATGTATTAATGTGTGTTTCTTAGGTTTAACTCCAAGAACTCTTGTTTCTTCAATTTTCTCGATTTCCTTAACAAAATATTGAACCTTCTCTAACTCCTCATTCCATTTTTCAACTCTCTTTACTACATGTGGAAATGATGCCATAAGAGTGATTAGAGGTGCTCCCATAACCGTACAGCCAAGAAGAGGCATTTCCTTAGTCTTAAAACTTCTTTTACTCCAGTCTCCGGTTATGGTAGCTGTTGGTAGTATTTTCTTTGCCATATCCTCAGTTAGGGCAAGTATGCCTGTAGGTGCACTAGCAGCCCAACTCTTATGGCCGCTACTTACAATAACGTCCACTCCAAGTTTTTTACCATTTACTGACATAATTCCAGCTGTGTATGCAGCATTCAGTATTACTGGAATATTATATTCATGAGCTATTTTTGAAACTATAAGAGTATCATTAAAATTACCATATAAATGGTCAACGTGAGTAAGTAAAACTGCCGCTGGAAGTTTGCCTGTTTCTTTTTTAACTTCTTCTATTTTATCCCTATACATTTCTAGTAGTAACTGGAAATTAGGATAGCTAGTATGTGGAACTTCCTTGACTTTAAGTCCTGCAAACTCAATTGCTAAATAAGTTGAATAATGAGCTAAACTATCTACTACTATATAGTCACCTGGAAGACTAAGCATCTTAAACACTATAAACATAGCTTCACGACATCTAGTAACAACTCTAGCAACATCCATACCAAGAAATTCAGCTAGGTCTTCATAGAAATCCTTTATTGGGGGTTTCTCAATTCTATCAAGTCTAGCAAATTTAGGTGGACACCAATCACATGTTGAATAGCCATCACCAAATTCTAACAAAGCTTCTCTAGCTTCTTTAGTAAGTATTCCTCCCCTTTGAATCGGATTTAAGTTTATTAATTCAGATTTATTAAGTTCTCTTCTTAAATACTTGTACTTGTCCATATTAGTATCTGACATAATTACTCATAGTAATATATTGCTATACTTTAAGTAATTTACTACTAAATGCTCTAAACCATTTTCAACATCTAATATAGAATACTCCTCAATAATGGCTCGAAAACAATATATATAATTTTCTTCATAGAGCCTACATTAATGATAGTATCATTAACCATACAATCCTAACATCTCTTTTATCAAATTCAAATAGGAAGCTTAAAGACCTAAACCACGACAATACAGATACATAGCTTCTAGCAATAATGAAGCCTAAAATATCTGAAGCCATTCTAGAAGAACATGAACGAAAATATATATAAGCACCATAACAACTAGAGTAAATGGAGTTCTCTCCCTACAAACCTAACAAATTTAACCATACTAACACCATAAATAAGGAAGAGAGAAACCAAATAAAGCTAAAGTTAACAAAGCCCTGACATTAGTCACTCCATTAATTTAATGCTATCGCTAACGGTAACTACAGAGAACTTATTAAAGAGTGAAATGATGTAGCATCCAAAGTTAATAGGACAAATACTAGCAACAGAAAACTTATTAGATCGCTACGTCCTAAGTATCCACCTCTAACCTTTAAATAGTCAGAGCAATATGGCAGCTAATATTAGCTTAATATTTAATAAAGTGGAGGAAAACTAGAGAGTTAAAATTGGATATTTTAAGGGTTGCTCTTTAATAAGATTGTTGTTAGCATTAGATCCTTCATTAATTTGATGTCATCACTGATGGTAATCCCACAGGGCTTATTAAAGGACATTAAGGGTTATGAAACACACTAAGAGATACTATTGGAAAAATTAAGTTAGAAGTTTTAGTGGGGCCGCGGGGATTTGAACCCCGGACCACCAGCGCCCCAGGCTTATACCATTAATGATGGCATCCTAGCCCAAGCTGGACGATTAAGCTTTATTCGGCCCCGTAAAGACGGCCCCAAAATACTTAGCAATTTTGCTTAAAAACTTTAGGTTTGGCTTTTAATTCTTAATTTTTTTAATATTTTAAATAATAATGAAACATTGGAGGCCCTGCTTTTTAACTCTGCATTTATTCCATACTGATTTTTTATGTAGTTTAACATATCTAATATCTGGTTTATTTTATCCTTAATTTCTGAGTTTTTATCATTTTCTAATATTATTGATTCTTTTCCTCTGACCGTTAAGGTCATGATTTTCATCTTTTTTAAAATAGACCCCATCATTTTTATGGCCAAGTCTAGGCTTCCCTGCATCATTTCTGTTTTCTTATTAAGCTCTTCAATGTTGCTTACAATATTTTTAATATTACTATCTAATGATTCTAGGTAATCTACTAGATCTTTTTCTTCAATACATTCAAAATCCTTATCATTAAGACTTATTTCTCTTTTCTCCATATCATTTAAGAATAGTGCTTACTAGAATTATTAACTTAAAAATGTTACATCTTTTTTATAGTTGTTTTACTATTGGTTAGATCCAGTTTTCCTTCTTACTCATAAATTTCTTTAGAAAAATTCTAAAATCGTCGGTATCAATTTTATCAAGTATTTTCTCATCTATTACGACTTCAAAATTTTGCGTTTTAATGTGAGGACCATGTTTAGCCTCCATAAACTTATTACGTATAAGATCGTCGGCTTTAGTTATACTTCTTAATTTATAAATAACCCATCTATCCCTCTCAATACATGGACCAGATACTACATCCCTGCTTAAAATATTCTTTTTCAAAAAATTTTTCTCGCTTTCACATAGAGATATGGGTGGGCCGATATGTTTCTTAATTCTGGGTATTTTCATACTTTCTAGCTGAAATGCTAAAACCACTACGTTTTTTTCATCACTCCATGCATCTTTACTTAGAACTTTAAAGTCGTATTTTTCGAGCAACGTTGAAAGCCCTTCAAGGGATTTAAAGATTTCACCCCATAGTATGTCAGGAGCTAATTTTGGACATTTTAAAATTATAAATAATGTTTTAAAGCCCTTTTTTCTTATTTTAATCATTTCATTCTTAGTTATCCTATCAATAGTTGGAAAGAAAAACTTTAGGCTAGGGTTTTCTTTAAATGCTCTTGATGCGGCAATGAACCTTGACATTTTATCAATACTTAATGCGGCTGCTACATTTCTTTTCTTATCAACAGGATCGATAACAATGAGTGGATCCACAAATATCTTTTTCACCTCATTTAAGTTACTGTAGTGTCTAGCAGGATCGATTACTACATGGTATGGTTTCCACTTTGAAGTATTTTCCAGCAAATTCGTGAATGATTTATACTTATATATAAGTAGCTCACAAAGATATCCTGAGAATCCTCTAACTTTTATTTCAGCTCCATATACTCCAGTTCCTTTCATGAATTGTTTTAATATTCTTACTTCCTTCCTCATGTAGTTATTAAACTTGGAGTTTATAAACCGTGTATGAAACGGCGTTCTAGCCACCGCTGTTTCGGCTTCATCTATACTATTAATTTTAAATACGGGTACAATGTCAACTTTAAATCCATTCATATTGGCCTGAATATATGGATGTTCAGCGTATGCCTCAATCCAGTTTTCACATGCAGATTTGCAAATTTCAAGTCCAACTGTTTTTAGGGATTCATTTCCTAACTCTTTTGGTAAATGAATAAAAACATCAATATCCTTATCATTTGAAAGCCATGTATCCTTAGCTATTGATCCTTCAACACTGATTTCAACATTAATACCGTACTCATACGCTTTCTTAAGGATTCTCTGCTTAACCTCATTTATAATGCGTGAAACTTTAAGTCTCTCACTAGTGCTAGGTGTTATTTTTTCTAGAACCTCTCTCAATATATTTAGAGTTGACATTTCTTCTAACTTAGATTTTCTATGTGAATTATTGATAGTAAAATTACCAAGCATAGTTTGCCAAGTTTACTATGTAGCTTTAATGCTATATAAATTGTTGTAAATAGGACCTTTCGATGTTAATATACTTTTCTTTAAATGAAAAACATCTATAAGCTGCTTACCAAAGGTGAAGTCTCTAAATTCATTTAAGACGTTTATTAATTTATCTTTATTTCTTCCAGTTCTAATACGGCCAATCGTTAAGTGAGGTGTAAAATCCTTTTCTCTTTTAAAACCTAACACTAATAGTTTCTCCTCAATATTGTTTTGAAGACTTTTCAACTTATCAACTCCTTCCTCAATACCAATCCATACAATTCTAATATTTCTATAATTTGGAAATACACCTAAACCCTTAACAGTTACACTAAATGGCTTAAACTTAATCCCTGATAGAACCTTCTGAATATTGATAATTACATCATGTGGAACCTCACCTAGAAATTTTAGAGTTATATGTAAATTCTCCTTTTCAACAAATTTTATATCTGTTCCTATGCTAGTAATTCTATTCTGTAACATTAAAATGCCATTAACTATTTCTACATCGTTAAAATCAACAGCTATAAATGCTCGAACTCTCTCCATCCTAATCAATACTAAACTTTCTTCTAGCTTAAAAATTTATATTGAAATTGTTATAGTCTATATTCAACTTATGATTTCCAGAACCTATTTAAAGAACTGTAGTTTTATATATTCTGCTTTATTGAAGGAAATTAAATGTAAGTTCAGGTAGCAGGTATGATTAGAAAAATTATCTGTGTAAGTGGAATGCCTGGTGCAGGTAAAACATCAATTATTGAACCTTTAAAGAATAGAGGTATTCCTGTTATTGCTATGGGTGATATAATTAGGGAGGAGGCTACTAAGCGAGGCATTAAGCCATTATCCGAAAACCTCGGTAAAATAATGATTGAGCTTAGAAAAAACTATGGCCCATCAATAGTAGCTAAACTATGTTTAGAGAAGATAGCTTTAATGAATACTGATGTTGTTATAATTGATGGTGTTAGAAGTTTAGATGAAGTTGAAGAGTATAAACGTAGCTTCAGTAAGGTCCTAATTGTTGCTGTTCATGCTTCGCCAGTAACAAGATTTAAAAGGCTTTATAGTCGCGGTAGACAAGATGATCCCAAATCTTGGAGTGAATTTGTTGAAAGAGATTTCAGGGAACTTAGTATTGGGTTAGGAAATGTTATATCTCTTGCTGATTACATGATTATTAATGAAGGCTCAATTGAGGAATCTCGTAAAATATTTGAATATATTGTAAGGGTGATAAACAATGATTAAAGTTATAGTTAAAGCTGAGGTTAGAGTAACTGAGGATATCAGTAAAGTCGAAAAGGCAATTAGAAACGTTTTTAGTCCACTATGTATATCAGTCATTGAAGAGGGGAACAAGCGTTTTATTGTTGCTGAAGGAGAAGGCTTGAGCTGCTTACGAAACTTACGTAGTCTATTAAGAAGCGAGCAAATACTTGATGCTGCGCGTAGTACCTTTAGAAAATCTATTGAGGGAAAAACATTGAAATTTCACATTAACAAGCAGGTAGCATATATTGGTCGTTTATCATTTTCAGCTCCAGAACATGAATCACCCCTAGGTCCAATTACATTCATAATAACTTGTCCATCTCCAGAAAAACTAATAGACTGGCTTGCCCCTCCTACTTCTAATGGTAAACCTCTCTATGAACTAGAGGATACCGAAGTTGAATCAGCTTAGACTTATAGTTTTAAAATCTTCTGCTACCATAGTATTGCTGAAAATCTTGGCTGCCTCATTATAATGATTCTCATAGCAATCATATCTAGGACTTATATGTGTTAATACAAGTAATTTAACCTTTGCTTCTCTTGCTATTTCAGCTGCTTGAGCAGCTGTTGAATGTTTCTCTTCAGTAGCCTTTTTAATCATTGAGTTTTCAAATGTTGCCTCATGTATTAAAACGTCAGCTTCCCTACTGAAACTAATAAGACCATCAAATTTAGCCGTATCCCCCGTATAAACTATCTTTAATCCTGATCTAGGCTTATCTACAACTTCCCATGGATTTATAATCCTACCATCTGGTAGCTCAACTTTATCTCCTTGTTGAAGCTTTCTCCATAATGGCCCACGGGGGATACCGAGTAACTGTGCTTTTTCCGGATGGAATTTTCCTGGTTTTTCTCTTTCAATAATAGCATATGCATAATTTGTTAGAGTATGATCTGTAGTTTTAGTTATAACTCTATAGTTTTTAAAATCAAGTACTTCTCCATTTTTTAATTCAATAATATTGATTCTATATGTTAGCTGTGATGTATTAACAAAACAATTAATAAGTTCGGCTAGTCCTGGAGGACCATAGATTTCTAGGTTTTCTTCTCTATTCATTAAGGAAAACGTATGTAGTAGTCCTGGTAACCCAAAAACATGATCTCCATGCAAATGTGTTATTAATATTCTTTTTAAACTACCAAATCTAATTTTTGCTGTCATCATTTGTCTTTGAGATCCTTCCCCACAATCAAGTAGAATCAAATCTCCATGTATTTTAATAGCAATAGCTGGAAGACCTCTTTTAGAAGTGGGAATTCCAGCAGATGTCCCTAGAAATACAATCCTAATCATGTACTCACCACGTCTAATGATGTTCAAGCTAATATATCTTAAATTAAGTTTTAAATATTATCCTTTACTAGTAAAACTATTCTTCTCGTTAGGCTTTTATGTACACGCATAAAATATTCATTTATTAATCTATATCTTGTTCTAAAATTAATATCTAACCTTTGAGGGACTGAAATACAGATTTTTGCTTCTCTATTTAAACATTGATAGATATTTTTTAGAAATGTTTCAACTAAATTTTTTACATTTTCTCCCATTGTTGTTGATGATACACCATACGGTGGATCTGTTGATATGTATTTAATGTTTCTAAATGGTAAAAATCTTGCATCGGCAACTACAAGGTCATAGTCAATATTATAGTATTTTAGATTTATAGCTGCTCCCATAACCATTGCTGGATCTATGTCTGAACCTATAACTCTACAATTAATGAGTCCGGCCTCTATTAATATTCCACCAGCACCGCAAAAGGGATCAAAAAGTATTTCTCCAGATGGTACTTCTGATAAATTAACTAGAAGTCTTGCAAATAATGGTTCAATAGTTCCAGGATGGAAAAATGGTCTCTTCCGAGGTTTTCTTTCATTAAATTTTGATCGCTTAATTTGTGAAATAACTGTTCCAAAAATAAATTTCTCTCCAGTTAATACTCCATAAAATCTAATATCTGGTGAGCTCAGGTTTACTGACCCTGAACTCCTCTCCCTAATAATATTACCTATTAATACTTCAAGCTCATAACCGCTAATATGTTTACAGCATCCACGTATTCTATCAATTCTAACATTAAATGTTTTAGATTTTAAGTTTATATTAATTCTACTTAGGGAATTAATAATTACATTCTTATCTGCATCGCATAGCAATAATAGTTTCCCAATTAACTTACACATAGAGCTTCTAGCTATGATTTTACCAATATCTTTCTTATTAAGCTTTAAACCTATTACCTGTGGTAGTCTATCTAGAACGCTAAATTTAATGTTTTCAGCTTTAAGAATCGAATACAGTTCTGCTTCTGATAGTTCTATATGTTCTCCTGAGAGTAATACGAATATTTTCATTTTTAAATGATTTCTTTAATAGATTTGACTATTTCTTCTTGAAGTTGAACTTTGCTAATAGTACTTCTTACACTATTTGATCCCACGACGTCATCTACTCTAGCTTTTAATATTTTCTCTAATGCATTATTAATTAGTAATGGATGAGTACATCCTACAAATAATTTGTTAACCCCTAATTTTCTAAGCATGGTTGCCGCGTTAATTATGGTTCCGCCAGTACTTATAATATCATCAATAATAATAACATCTCTTCCAGCTACATCTATCTTCTTAGGCTTTATTTGAATACCTCCTGTTACTCTATCTCTTACCTTAATAAGGAAGTCATAGTCTGCTTTAAGAGTATTTGCTGCCTCCATAGCTCTACTAAGTGATCCAATATCAGGAGACAAAATAATTGGTTTACTTACTCTTTCCCTAAAGTAGTTAACCAATAGGGGGGCTGCATGAATGTTTATTACTTTACATTTAAACCATTTTAAACAATAATCATTATGTATATCAACAGTAATGAAGTAGTCAATATTTAACATGTTTAAAATACTAATAATTACTTTTGCTGATAGAGATTCACCCATTAGAAACCTTTTATCCTGTCTCATATACGCTAGGTATGGTACAACAACTATTAATTTATGTGGTTTGTAGCTTCTTAGCGAATCTATAGTAAAGTAAAGCTCTATTAAACTTTCATTTTGATTAGGATATGTTGTCTGTACTACAACAATATCTTCTCCATTTAAATTTTCTTCAACTCTAACATAAAGTTCTCCATCAGGAAATTTTTTAAAAAAAGTCTTAATTAAATCAACATTCATAATCCTAGCTACTGACTCCCCTATTCCAGGATCATTTGAGCAGCTTACTACCTTCACAAGACATCATAGACTAACCATATTATAAATTTTAAGTTTGCTCTATTAGAATTGTTAAGAAACTATTCTTCAATTTCTTACTCAGTAAAATAATCTTCTCCAGCATAGAGTACTCTCTGAATCCCAGCGTATAGCTCATCTAACCCTTCATTTTTAATCGATGAAACAGGAATTAGGTGAGAAACAGTGGCAAGATGAGATATCAAATTTGCAAGAGCTAATGATAGCTCCCTATTAATACCTCTCACTTCCTCCTCAATAGCATTAGATAGTGTTTCTGGCTCATCAACCCACATCAATGTTCTCTCAACATCACTCTTACTCAGTAGATCCGACTTTGAGAGTACATTGATTTGCGGTTTATTAAATCTAAATTGAGTTGAAGCTGTAAGCAGCATTATTGATGCAAATTGACTTGGACTTCTTGCAAAGAAAGAATCCGTAAGATATATTATACATGTTCTGCCTCTAGCAATGTTTGAGATTATATATGGCCCGACATCTCTAAATGCAAATATTTCCATTTGCCCAGGTGTATCTATAATTACATAGTCTGATCCAATCTCATTTATTAAAATGTTTATTTCATTAATATATGAGGCAAGAAAATCTACTGATGCTATTAATGCACCATTTGGTCCAAGCCTAAACTTTGACATTATGTCATGAATATCTATGAATTCTCTAACGTCAATATCAGGAGTATATGGTAATTCTTCAACACCTGGATCTAAGTTTACTGTTGCTGCCGTTAATTCATGATCAAGTAACCATTCATAAAGTGTTGAAGTAAGCGTACTTTTACCTGAACCTGCAGTACCAAGTATAACTAGGTAAAACATAAATTATTATTTTAAATAAGCTACGTTTAAACCTTATTACTTGATTACTTCTTATTACTAAGCCACCATTTTAAATATTCCTTCTTTCTTCTTTCCTCATTATTTTCCTCGGTAATTGATGATTTAAGTCTATCCATTAATTCTTTAAGCTCATATCTCTTAAATGTTAATCCACATTTTAAACATATAAGCATCCCACGTGTCAATTTTAAATTCCCACCACATTCAGGACATATGTATGACATTGCTAACCAATGAAAATACTTTCTCCTCCTAATAAATCTATATGATAACTTATAGATTCTATAAACTCAAGCATGTTAATTATTTCATTAATAATATTTTCCTACAACTTTTTAATCCATTTTAAATTTATTAAGTCCGTTTTGTTACTACTCTTATTATAAAGCTGAGCTTCTATGATAAAACGATCAGTAACAGAAGATTGCTAAATAAGAGTAAAATGAGACTTTAAATATCTGCTCTTTGAGAATAGAACTAAAATCTTCAATAATTATGAGTAGGATGTGAAAATTATTCATTAGTGCTATGAGAACAATAATATTCTATAAACATAGATAGTGGAAATAAATGTTGAAAATTTACAAAAACAATATTAAAATGATTAAACATGCTAAGTTCATAGAGTGTTCATTCCTTTTAGAACATATATTAGTTTCATTCAATTCTAAATAATTTAAAATTGATTATGAATACTTTCAGCTAACTCTTATATTTTTATCTAACCAGTGGTAAAACTAAATTAGTGTATCGTATGTATAAAATTATTGAGGACGTATTTACATTGAAACGGCTTATAAAAGATGAGAGTAAACTTCTTCCAGAGTATGTTCCACCATCTCTCCCACATAGAGAGGAACATTTACGAAGATTAGCTGAAATTTTTAAAATTGTTATAGAAACAAAGGGAAAAACCTTTCAGAAAGCTATGCTAACGGGTGAAACTGGAACTGGAAAAACTGCTGTTGCAAAACGCTTCGGTCAATCAGTAATTGATTATGCAACACATAAGGGTTTAAAGCTTAAATACATTCACATAAATTGTCATAAAGATAGAACGCTTTTCCTTATTACTCGTAAAATGGTTCAGGAAATATGTCCTGAATTACCTAAAAGAGGATTTTCACCCTTTGAATTGCTTGCTATGATCCATGACTATTTAAATTCCCATACAATGCATGCTATAATAACCCTTGATGAGGCTGATTTTTTAATACCTAAAAGTGGGGAAGATCTTATTTATGACTTAATTAGACTTGCAGATGAAAAACTTAATGAACCACAGAGAATAAGCATTATACTGATATCAAGAAAAACAAATATCTTATACGAGCTTGATAAAACTACTGTAAGTACATTATTACATAATACGATTAGATTTGAACCATACACATCAACACAACTAAGAGATATATTGAATGCTAGGATTATTGAAACATTCTATCCTGGAGTAGTTTCTGAAGAGGCTATTGAGTTAATATCTGACATGGTTTCAGCCCCCTATGAAAGTGGACATCGTGGTGATGCTCGTTATGCTCTTGGATTACTGTGGAAAGCAGCAAAAATAGCTGAAAGATTAAATGCTATTAGGGTACTTCCAGAACATGTTAGAATGGCCAGGGCTGAAGGAACGATAAGCATTGAAGATATTCAAAACTTACAATTGCATGAAAAACTAATTTTACTTTCGGTAGCTAAAGCACTTAGAAAAAAGCAAACAGCGTACATTACTATGGGTGAAGTAGAAGATGAATACATACAATTATGTGCTTTATGGAGCCAAGACCCAAGAAAACATACACAAGTATATATGTATATTCAAAATCTTAAAAATATTGGAGTAATAAACACTAAGATTTCAGGTTCAGGTTACCGTGGAAAAACAACTTTAATAGGTCTTGTAGATGCTCCAGCAGAAGCAATTGAAAAAGAGCTGATTAAAATAATTACGAATGAAGTAAATAAACAAGTTACAAGAGGAAGACGTCTTGATAAGCATTGAGGATATATTATCATCAAGAGGTAGAGTTAGGATTTTAAAATTACTTTTAGAGCAGGAGGAACTTAATATTTCAGCTATAATGCATAAATGTGCTCTTAACTATTCAGCAGTAGTGTACCACTTAGGAAAGCTTGTAGAGGCTGGATTAGTTAAGGAGAAGAGATTTGGTAAAATCAGAATCTTTAAAATAGATAAAAACAACCCTGTTAATATCTTGCTTAGTAGAGTATTTGAATCTTTAAATAGAATTGATTCTAGTGAATATAAAGTTAATGATAGATATTAATAAGGTAAGCTATAGATTCAAACATCAACGGCTTTGTTAACTTAAGCATGTTTATTACCTATATTTTTGGTTTGTGTTTCTATGAATTCTTGGCTTTATCTTTTTGTAATCCAGTTTGTTAGCTATACTATTGGTTTTATAAGATGGATACATGTTCACTATCACATTTATCCTTCATACACGGTATGTAGTTATCGAATACTCTAGTTCTATCCTTAACATACTGTATGATCCTCTCCATTAACTAACTTCTAAACTATATACTTCATGTTTAAATTCAATATTCTACATGACTATAATAATGAGTACCATCACTTAATACAATTATGTTAGAACCGTAGAGAGCTCTAATTTTCTTAATGAATATTAAGGATGTAAATATGCTGCAACTCACAAACCCATACATATAGAATCCTCCTTAACAATAGTTTAAATGCAACATAAACAATCTACCTCATAGAGCATATACTAACTACAATCTTTGATACTTATTTGGATGAAGAGGAAAATCTATTTTTAAATGCTAAAATATAGCTTCAACCAAGCAGGTATAGAGCTACTTGCAAAACAATAAAGAAAAATCTTAAGAACTTTATGTATAAAAATTTTTATATTGGAAGCTCTCTGATATGTTTAGTGTCTAATATGCGTCGATCTACATCTAGATTTTCAATGAGACTCAGAAAGCTTATCGGCAATATTGTTGAAGTATATCTTGTTGATGGACGTGTTATGAGAGGAACATTAACATCTATCGATACAGACTACTTTAACATGATATTAGAAGATGTTGTTGATAATTTGGATAAAAAATCTAAGGTTGCTGTTGTTTCTGGCAGCGCTATACTATACATACTTATTCATCCATCATCTTCAATACTTGAATCTATGAGCTCTATTGAACGTAAAGTTTTAGAAGTTCTACAAAGAAGCCCTAATCTTAGACCTACAGATGTTGCTAAACTCATTGGCGAGGATAATGTTGATGAAATTAAAAGAGTTATTAAATCGCTTAAAAGAAAAGGTTTTCTGTAGCTAAGTTTTTATGTTTACCCGTTCTAAAATATAGGCGATGATTATTCCAACCCTGATGATGTTGATGATTTAGATCTTGAGTACTGAGCCCTTGATGATTAAAATATTAATGCTTTTAAATGGCACTATTCAATAAGGTTTTTGTGACTGCTTTCTGATGTTTTCTATGAATGTTCTCGGTTTTCTTTCTAGTGAGCTTGTTTGCTCTATATTGTTTAGGACTGTTAGGTATGGGTTAATGATGTTTACTGTTCCAGATATATTCTAGTAGAGTTAATGGTCATGGGAATTATAAAGATGGCCTTAAGAGATATCTTAAGGAAACGTGGAAGTTAGAAAGAGCTCAACATTATTCCTACCCTTCAATTAAGCGTTAACGTATAGTTCATCAACCTTAATAGCTCTCTTAAACTTAATTTTATCAATCTTACTTCTAATTCTTAACATGAGCTTCTTTAAAGCCCTAAAGATAGTCATTGGGCTCTTATCTGGAAGCAAGCTTAAATCATGAGGTGAATTATATAAGCTTCATGGTTTAGGAGGGAGGTCATTCTCTAAGGCTAGGTCTAGAATAGTGGAGGGCTGTTTCAGTCTGATCATTAAACCAGCAATCCTTACAGAGATATCTTATAAGACCAAACCTAGAATAGTAAACACCATCAAGACTGGAGTATGAGAAGACGTGGGTTATGGAGTTACGATAAGCCAACGTATTCATAATCGCTGGTAGGAGCAGGGGATTATGTTCCATTAAGCAATGTTGAATCCAAGCAGCTCTTAAGATCTTAGGTAGACGGGTTGAGAAGAGCTCAACGATATACATGGATAGCTTCAACTTGTACATGGGCTTAAGCAAGCTAGGATATATTCATGAATACGTAGACCATTCAGATGGTGAATGGATTAAAGATAAATGCCATGTAAATAATTATAAGAATAAGGCATCAATACTAAGACAATAGCTAACAATACATAGAGAAATATGTAATATAATCCCATACCTAACAGCATTTAAACATGTAGAAAATTAAGAAGAACAAACCCAACTGAAACAATAACAGAAATTCTAAAACAATCTACAAACTAACAACCACAGCAACCTCATTAAAGAGCATTAAATTATTTTCTTTTAAGTTAAGATTATGACAACTTAATAATATATTGTAGCTTCTCCTAAATGCTAAGTTTAAGTTAAGTCTATTTTTGCTATATTCTAGGAGTATAATTTTATCATTCTTCTAACAACCTTTAGCTGCTGATCGTTTTCTGTTATTCTTTTTAGTTCATTGAAGTTCTCGCAGTGTTTGTTAAGTATATCGTGTATCTCAATGCTCTATTGTATGCTTGTTAGTGTAGTAAGCATTCTAATAATAGAATAGCTCTAAATATTTCATGTTTATTTAAGGAACTTCATTTTTTCTCTAATTATGTGTTTGAATTATCTATTACAATTATTACTTAATATATGGTTTATGTACTTCTCGAATTTTATATTCTTCCTTCTATCAAATGTTAAATATTATCTTTTTATTTCATTGAATATAACTTGTTATGAATATGTTAATCTCTTATTTCTCTCAAATGTTTTATCTCCATTATGCCCTTAGGTATACACTTTAAAGTTATTATTGAATATGTTCAATTCAAGCTTATCTTTAAAATTATCTTCTTTAAGAATTCTTATCTTTTCATCTTCTTATTGCATTCTGGATTTAGGCTTTAAATAACTCTTTAAGTCTTTTATAGACTATTCTTGTACCTCATTAATATCTTTCATGTGTAGCTTTTATTTATCTTATATATAGAATTCTTGTTGAGTGTTCCATATAGTAATCAATACTTCAATCTAAGAGATATCAAATAGCTTAGATATTTTAATGCCGCTTAACTATGATTTTTCTATCTCATTGCTTAATCAAACAATTCATAGTTATTGCTAAGTTCTCCTATACTTTAAATATTCTTGCTTTTTCATGAAAACATGCAAAGAGATTACCTCTTCATCGATCAATAAGAACCCTAACCTCATAAACAATATACAGCAGAGAAATATAAGAGTTAAGGACCTAAAATAATTATATTTCCACGTCCTACATGAAATAAACTTAAGCATTTATAATTTTAAGTTTTACTTGTTTTTGAAATGGAAGTTTATATTTATAAACATGTTAACAAGTATAATATCTTTTTAGTTGTCTGAAATACTATACTAGCTTGATATTATTGATGTAATGTTTAAAGCAAATCATATTAGCATAAAAACTACTCTCTACTATTTATGAAGTTGTTCTCTTATTTTTGTGAGTTAGTGCTTAATAAGGTTAAAGAAGATTAATTGAAGATTATAGAAATTTAGGTAAAGCAACTAATTGCTATGGATATTAATAGAAGAAATAAAAAGTCTTTTTGAATACTGAAAAGAATTAAACATATATTCAAAAACTGCTAATGCTAAAGTTGATCTAGAATTCACAGTATCTAATCGTTACTGAAATCATTAGTAACTATATTGATGCTGTTATGATATCGACAAGTATATGCAAAAAGTTTAAGTTTGCTACTTAAGATTTATTAATTAGGGCTAATAATCGAGTTAAGAGGTGAGGTAGTTGAGTAGTATTGAGGAACTACCAGTAGAAACCCAACATAAACTATTACGTCTTCAAGATCTCCAGGAAAGATTAAAGGTCATTACTATACGTAAAAGTCAATATGAAAATGAACTTCATGAAGTTCAAGAAGCAATAGCTGAACTTAGTAATATATCTGATGAAACTCCCGTATATAAATCTACGGGTTATGTTCTAGTAAGAGTTCCCAGAGATAAAATTTTAAGTGAATTAAACGATAAAAAAGACACTCTTGAACTTCATATTAAGACTTTAGCTAGACAGGAAAGTGTAGCTCGTGCTCAAATTCAAGAGCTCCAAAAAGATTTGACTACTGATCTAAAATTTCTATCATTAGGTAAGTCTTCAGGGTCTGAATAAGAATGATAAAGCTATGGTTAAGAGAGCTACTGAATTATCTGATGATGAAATAGCTAATATAGCATCCAAGGCATATGATGCTATTATAAATTTTATTAGTGAACATATTGGGGTAAATAATGCTGTAAACATTGATGTATCTATTGAGGTACTAAGAAATGATGAACTTACATTTGATGTATCTGTTGATATTAATCTAGGTTGGTCAATGAATGTTAATATTAACAATATTATTGATGAGAGTATTAGTATGGGTTTTCAAGTGATTGACCGTGAACTCTCAAAAATTCTTAAAGGATCTTAATGAGGAATTATTTAAGTTCTGTAAATATTCTTTCTCATCTATAGTTATTCTTACCCATAAGTATGCTGATGTTGATGCTCTTGCTAGCGTATATGCTATTTATCGATTAATAAAGCTGATTAAACCTAATGCAAATGTAAAAATGGTTTTTCCTAACGGTCTAAATCTTACTGCTAAACGTATAGCTGAAAAGTTTAATGTTGAGGTTAGTTTTGAAAGCTTTAATCTTGAAGACTTTAAAACTATAGTAATTGTGGATACTGCTTCTTTAGGTATGCTTGCTCAATATTCTAGTAAAATTTTACATTTAAATAAAGACTTGATAATTATTGACCATCACTCATTAGATAATGATATTGTTGAAAATGCATTGATAACTATATGTGACCCGACAGCTCAATCATGTTCAGAGATAATCGTTAAAATTTATGAAGAGCTTAATGTAAATATTCCATTAGAAGTGGGCTCTCTTTTAATTGCTGGAATAATTTCAGATACATCCCGTTTTCAGAGAGCTTCCCCATTAACTTTTAAATCCACTTTAAGTCTTATAAAAGCAGGCGTTAATTATAATGCTGTTTTGGAGCTTCTACATGAGCCATTATCCAACTCTGAACGTATTGCTCGCTTAAAGGCCTGTCAAAGAATTAGCATTAATAGAATTGAAAACTACATTGTTGTTACAACGTATATTGGAGCTTATGAATCATCAGTAGCTAATATTCTTATTAGTTTAGGAGCTGATGTTGCAATTGTAGCTAATAAATTAGATAAAGATAAGATACGTATTTGTGCTAGATGTAGTGAAAAATTTTACGAAAATACAAGTTTAAGTTTAAGTAGAGATTTAATGGACCCTATTGGCAGAATGTTTAATGGGTATGGTGGGGGACATAATCTTGCAGCATGCGCTGAGGTTTTTAGTGATAATGTCGAAAATATCTTGAAATTATGCGTTTTAACGATTGAAAAGTTAATAAAGAGGGATCAATATAAATGAATCCAATTATTGAAGCTTTAAATTTATCATTTAGATACTCTGGTGAAGAAAGATGGGCAATTAAATCAATTAATCTTAAAATTTATCCTGGAGAATTTGTACTTATTACTGGCCCAAGTGGATGTGGTAAGACAACTCTCTGTAGATGTTTTAATGGTTTAATTCCCCACTTCTATGAAGGGGAGCTCAAAGGAATACTTACTGTTGATGGTCTCAATATTGCTGAAAACAAAACTTGCAAACTTGCTCAAAGAGTAGGTATGGTTTTTCAAAATCCCGAAAACCAACTTATAATGTTAAGTGTTGAAGATGAAATAGCTTTTGGTCTTGAAAATCTTAATCTTCCAAGGGATATTATAAGAGAGAGGGTAGATGAAGTTCTAAGTATTCTTGGAATTGAACATTTAAGACATAAATTTCCATATGAACTTTCAGGTGGTGAACAACAGAAAGTTGCTATTGCAGCATGCCTTGCTATGAGACCTAAAATACTTGTACTTGATGAGCCGACAGCTCATCTTGATCCATTAAGTAGTAAAGTACTGTTTGATACTTTATCTAGTATTCGAAAGAGATTAAATCTTACTATAATTCTTGTTGAACATAGGCTTGATATGGTAGCTTCAATTACTGATAAAGTTATTGTTATGGATAAGGGACAAATAATACTTCAAGGTAGACCACGTGAAGTTTTTACGAATCCCATCATAAAGGCTATCGGCATAGGGGTTCCAAAGTTAATTTTACTATATGAAGATTTACTTTTAAATAATCTTAAACTCGATTTTCCTCCGCTCAACATTGATGAGGCAGAACTGCTCTTAAGAAAGCTTTTAAGTAGATAAAATTATGATAATTAAGCTTAATTATCCAGTTATCGTATTTGAAGATGTATGGTTTAGCTATTCAGACTTAGAGCCAATACTAAGAGGGGTTAACTTGCGTATTAATGAGGGAGAAGTTATTGCTATTCTAGGTGAAAACGGAGCTGGTAAGACAACACTTATAAAGCATTTAAATGGTCTACTTAAGCCAACACATGGTAATGTCTACATATATGGGGAAAATACCAAAAATACAAGTGTAGCTAAACTTTCCAAAAAGGTTGGAATAGTTTTCCAAAACCCAGATCATCAATTGTTTGCTGAAACAGTTGAAGATGAGGTATCCTTTGCATTGAGAAATTTTAATTATCCAGAACATATAATTTCACTACGTGTTGAAAAAATTTTAAAAATGCTTGATTTATGGGAATATCGTAAAGTCTCTCCATTTTCACTTAGTGGGGGTGAACGTAAAAGAGTTGCTATAGCATCTATTCTTTCTTACGACCCGTCTATAATCGTAATGGATGAACCTACTATCGGTCAAGATTACGCTCAGAAACAAAAACTTTCGGAAATAATTAGGCTCCTACATATTCAAGGTAAAACTATTATTGTTGTAACTCATGATATTGAATTTGTATGTGAGAATTTTCCTAAAACCATTATTCTTTCACAAGGTAAGGTTCTTGCATATGACCTCACAAGGAATATTTTAACAAACTTTGAACTTCTATTAAAGGCCCGTCTTCTTCCACCTCAAATTCCTTATCTTGCATCTAGGTTTGATTCAATAGTATCAAAAAATGTATTGTATGTATGGGAAATGAGAGATGAACTTTTACGAGCTATAAGGAGGTAACAGTATGAGTTTAAATATAGTTCAAGGCTTTAAGTTTAATAGAAATAATACTGTTTTACACGGTCTTGATCCTAGAGCTAAACTAATATACATAGTATCAGTACTTATCCTATCTTTAATATTTTCAGAACTATACCCTATGTTAATTCTATTTATATCAACAATCCCATTAGTAATTATTGCAAAAGCTGTAAATGAATGGCTAAAATCAATGAAAGGTAGCTTCATAATAGTTCTAATGATATTTATACTAAATTACTTTTTACTTCCAGCTGAAAATGCATTATCTTTATCTAGCTCGTTAGCATTAAGGTTTTTAACAATAATTTCCGCATTTTCCATTTTTTTCATGACAACCTATCCTGAAAACTTTGCAAGAGCATTGATAAAGCTTAAGGTTCCATACGATTATGCATTAGCATTCACAATGGCTTTAAGATTTATCCCTACTTTAGCTAAGGAAACCCAAACAATAATCGACGCTCAAAGATCTAGAGGTCTTGAACTTGAAAGCGGAAGTTTTATTATTAGAATTAAACGATTTACGCCGATTCTTATACCTCTTTTTATAAATTCATTTAGAAGGGCAGCTCAAATAGCTGAAGCCATGGAATCAAGAGCATTTGGCTATTCAAATAAAAGATCATACTTTCACGAGCTTAACTTTACCCTACATGATATGCTGTTTACACTATTATGCATTATGCTTACTGGTTTAGGGTTATATATTAAATTTTATTTAGGGTATAATGAAACTCTAGTTTTAGCTAGACCATGGCCGTAACCACCATTATACTTAAATACTACTTGGAGTTTTACAAATTATGATTTCCTACTGATTGCCTGCTTTAAAACATAATAAAGTGCGAAACTTTAATATTATATTTAAGACATACTCTTAAATTAGTTTAATTTATCGGCCATGTGAATTTTAATATGAAGTATACTTAGTTGATAGCTTAAGTTTGTAAAGTAAGTTTAACATTTTGAAAACTAATATAATTGCTATGGCTACTATAATTATTAGTTGAATATATGTTTTTTACTCAGGTATTTGTTGGCTTTGTTAACATGATATAGTTTAACTAGAATTAATGAAGAGAATCATACAATACATTAAGGATTAAACTATTCGATAACTACATACCATGCATGAGAATAAATGTGATAGTGAACATGTATCCATCTTATAAAACCAATAGTATAGCTAACAAACTGGATTACAAAAAGATAAAGCTAAGGAATTCATAGAAACACAAACCAAAAATATAGGTAATAAACATGCTTAAGTCAACAAAGCCTTGTTAGTCATAATAACATTTAATGTTACTATATCATAATAAGTATAGTATGCATAATATATAGGTGAAAAACTTTAAACTCTTCTAGCACCTCAATATTACGAGATTTTCAGTATATTTAAACCTAATTCTCATCGATCGAATTAGTGTTTGATAATCAACACTTCAAATTTGATGAGGATGAAAAGGAAATGATAAAATTACATGAGTTCCCAATGAAATCCTTTCACAGTAGGAGTTAGTTAACCTATACATATAAGGACATCAACGATGTATTTGCTTACTGTAAAATCCTAAAAATAAAATAGTTATTATTCTAGATTCTAAAGATAAAGCATAATGAATCTATGCTTTCTGTTAATTTGAGCTTTGTGGCTTAATTATTGTTGTGTGTTTGCTCTTTGTTTTGGTGTTAGGTTTGTGTTTATAGGTTTATGATTGTGTTGTATATGTATGCTTTTATTGTAGCTCTTTGGCTATGTTTGTTAG
>JAWBQF010000023.1:0-41443 GCA_038845975.1 Methanomethylicia archaeon | reverse complement strand
TACTTATTAAACAAGACATGGATTAATAAGAAGATAAAGCTAAGAATTCATAGAAACACAAAACAAAATAGAATAATCAACATGCTTAAGTTAACAAAGCCTTACTAAGAGACGTAGCAACTCAAGCAATCAATTACGTGTACTTCTCATATCTAAGGTTCACAGAGCTGTTTTAAACTAAGTTTTCGTTAACTCTGCTATGTAATAGTAAAATGTTATCAGCGTTCAGCGTCTAATCATTTATCATCCGGCTCTAAATTCATCATCTAGTAGTAGTTAAGTGTTACTATTAAATAAATTTAATTTTAAAATTTCAATGTTTGCTAGTTCAATATTCTTAAATAATAACTTAGTTTTAACTTAAAATACATAAATTTAACTTTACCATAAAACGCTGAAAGTATATTAGACTATGATGGTGGTCTAGTTGGCTTTTTCACGTAAGCTACAATCTAAACATAAGGTCCCATTTATTGATAACTTAATGTTGTATTGCGGACATTTGAATAATGGCTGTTTTGATAATGAGTACCCCTCAAATCTTGCTCCACTACATGGTGGAGGTGGTGGAGGTGGCAGTATCTCTTCTACTCCTTCTCTTTTCTTTAGTCCTAATTTCCTTAGCCAATAGTACAGATCCTGTATGCTTGTTTCAAAATATCTTGCAATCTCACTAAGTTTTCGCCCCTCACTCATGAATCTTAATAATTCTTCTGGATTAACCTTCTTTTTAGGCATAAATTCATTAAAATCTCGAATATATAAATTTAATGTAGTACTTAAAGCCCTATTTTTACTTATGATGTGATTTATAGTGAAGGCTATCAGATCTGTTAAAGATTACTTATGGTGTTAAAGACCTTATCACTCTTTAATAAGGTTTTTGTGACTGACATTAGCCACTTCATTAATTTAACGTATTAAATAAGGATAGAATATGTGTTTATGTTACTTATGATATAATGGTGAGCTTATGGACAAACAAATACTCCATAACAGCTTCCTATAATCACTAGTGTAAATAAGAGTAAATGTATCTGTATGATAACTTAAACATGTGGCAAGCATTAAAGAAAGAAATATATCTAATATGACCAAAACATCTAAGCTAACATATATGGGAAAGATTCAAACAACTAAATTCGCCTAGACAATAGGTATGCATAACATGAAGAACAAACATAGAGCATTTCCAAGAAGAAACCACAAGTTCAACATAACAGCAGAAATACCTAAGCTACATTAAATCTGAAGTACAAAACTTCACAAATTACTAAGGTCTTTCTCCCTCTTAGGCGAAAAGTTTATAGGTTTTGCTTACTTATGTCAAAATTAAATTATATATGTGATATTAAATGTCAAATGAGTATAAGCATATAGTTAGACTTGCTGGAGTAGATCTGGATGGAAGTCTTAAAGTTGCCTACGCATTAGCTCGAATTAGAGGTATTGGTATAAACACCGCTATAGCTGCCTTAAGAATATTAGATATTGACTTGCATAAGAGAATTGGATTTCTTAATTCTGCTGAAATTAAAAAAATTGAGTCTTTTCTTCAATCTCCTGAATCATATAATCTACCTAATTGGTTCGTTAATAGACCCAAAGAACCTAGAACTGGGCATACTCATCACCTCATAGGTTCCGATCTCGTATTAGCTATTAAGATGGATGTTGATTTTATGAAAAAGATTAAATGTTGGAAAGGCATTAGACATAGTTTAGGCCTAAAGGTGCGTGGTCAATCTACACGTACAACTGGTAGAACTGGAGTGACTGTTGGAGTTGTTAGAAAACCTAAAAGTTAAGTGATTTCTATGGGTGATCCTAAAAGATCTAAAAAGAAATGGAAGGGTCCTAGACATCCATGGAGAAAAGATCAATTGATGGAGGAGCTTAATTTAATTGGCGAGTACGGTTTAAGAAATAAAAGAGAGCTTTGGAGGGCAAAGATGCTACTAGACAAATATAGAACTCAAGCTAAGTTACTTCTTAGTCTTCCAGCAGAACAACGTAAACTTAAAGAAACAGTATTTCTCAGAAGTCTAGTCAAATTAGGTATTATAAATGAAAAAGCAACACTTGACGATGTTCTTGGACTTAATGTTAAAATGCTTCTTGAAAGAAGACTTCAAACAATAGTTTATAGAAGAGGATTAGCTCGCAGTATTCACGAAGCAAGACAATTAATAACTCATGGACATATAATGATTAATGGCTATCGTGTAAGAACACCAGGTTATTTAGTTTCAATAAATGAAGAGGGAACAATTGAGTCACTATTGATTTTATCTAAACCTAGTTAAGGTGATTAAATGAGTCTACAAAAAGGATTATGGGGTATTGCTCATATATATAGTAGCTATAATAATACCATAATTCATATAACTGATTTATCAGGAGCTGAAACGATAGCGTGGTCTTCAGGGGGCCAGGTTGTGAAAGCTGATCGTGAAAAGCCATCGCCATACGCTGCTATGACAGCAGCAACTAAAGCTGCTAAGGAGGCAATGGATAAAGGTATTGTAGGCATTCATATTAAAGTTAGAGCTCCTGGAGGGCATAAATCGAAAACTCCAGGTCCTGGTGCTCAAGCAGCAATACGAGCATTAGCACGTGCTGGATTAATGATAGGAAGAATTGAAGATGTAACACCAATACCTCATGATACGACAAGAAGGCCAGGAGGTAAACGTGGAAGGAGGGTTTAAATGGTTAAGATATCAATACTTGAAAAAGATAATTATAGACTTAAATTCATAATTGAAGGTATAGATTCAACACTAGCAAACACAATAAGAAGAGCATTAATATCTGAAGTTCCAGTTATGGCTATACATGAAGTTGTTTTTTTCAAAAATAGCTCAAGTTTATTTGATGAAATAATAGCTCATAGATTAGGCTTAATTCCATTAAAAACAAACTTGAAAAAATATTATCCAATTGATTTATGTCCTAATTGTAATAGTAAAGGCTGTTCAAGCTGTCAAGTCAAGTTTACGCTTCAAAAACAGGCCATAGATACTCCAGTACTTGTTACTTCTGGGGATCTTATATCTGAAGACCCTGAAATTTCTCCAGTATCTTCAAATATACCTATCGTTCTACTTAACCCTGGTGAATCATTAGAATTGGAAGCTATAGCTCAGCTTGGCTATGGCAAGCACCATGCAAAATGGCAGCCAGTATCATGTGCTGCATATGGATATGCTCCTGAAATAATTATAGATCTATCTAAATGTACGCTATGTGGTAAGTGTGTTGAAGCATGCCCCCAAAAAATACTTACAGTAGGAAAAACTAGTCTTATGGTTAATAACTGGTTTAAATGTATTGCATGTAAGGAGTGTATCAATACTTGTGAGGAAGAAGCTATAGATGTCATATTACACAACAATAAATTCATATTTGCTATTGAATCAACAGGAGCCTTAAGTGTTGATGATATTCTTGAAACGGCAATCAATATATTAATTGATAAGTTTAATAAGATAACCTCTAAAATCAGAGAAATAGTGATTAACCAATGAGGAGAACAGGACCTACAAATATCTATACCAGGAAACTCATAGACCTATTAAAGAAAAAATATAGGAAATGTGGAGCTAAAATATGGAAAATAACTGCAGATTTACTTGAATATCCAAGACGTAAACGTATAGAAGTTAATGTGGGTAAGATTTCAAGAATATATGATAACCTAAAAATAAAACCCAAAATACTTGTTGTACCTGGAGTTGTTTTAGGACATGGAGATATTAAAAACCCTGTAATTGTTGCTGCCCTGAAATTCACAAAGAAAGCAAAGGAAAAGATAGAGTCTTCTGGTGGTAGGTGTCTCTCTCTGTATGATGCTGTAGAAATAAATCCTGATGGAAGTAATACAATTATATTAAGGTGATTAAATGAAAGTAACTGTGATTGATGCCTCAAATCTCATACTAGGTAGAATGGCATCCATAGTTGCTAAACGTCTCTTAATGGGTGAAAAAATAGTAATTGTAAATGCTGAAAAATGTGTCATTACGGGTTCTCCACATATGGTTATAAATATGTATAAGAAAAGGTTAAATTGGCGAACCTACAAAAATCCTGAGATGAGAGGACATAAATTTCAAAGAAGACCCGACTTCTTTGTCAAAAGAGCTATTAGAGGTATGCTTCCCCGTAGGAAACCCCATGGTTTAAAAGCATTCAGACACTTAAAAATTTATGTAGGTATACCAGAAGAATTTAAGAATGTTAGCATTGAAACTATAAATGAAGCTAAACTAAAATCTGAGACGTCAAAATTCATATATATTAGTGAACTTGTAAAACATTTAGGTTACGTAAGGTGATCAATTGAGTCTAAAAACATCAGTTAAGAAAGCAGTAATAATAACCTTTGGTAAACGTAAAACAGCAAAAGCTATTGCTCAAATTAAGAATGGTATTGGTAGAATTAGAATAAATGGAGTTCCACTTGAAGTTATTCAAAATCAAATTGTAAAATGGAAAATAATGGAGCCACTATTGTTATTAGATGAAAGTATTAGAAATAGTATTGATATTGATGTTAAAGTTAGTGGTGGAGGATTCATGGGGCAGGCTGAAGCTGCTAGAATGGCCATAGCCCGAGCTCTTATTAAATGGACTGAAGATGAAACACTTAAGCTTAATTTTATAAACTATGATAGAACAATGCTGGCTGGTGATCCCCGTCAAGCTGAGCCTAAAAAATTTGGTGGACCTGGAGCTAGAAGAAGAAGGCAAAAATCATACAGGTGACACTAATTGATAATACCTATCAGATGTTTCACATGTGGGAAGCTTATAGGCGATAAGTGGGAAGAATTCACTTTAAGAATTCAGAATGGTGAAAATCCTGCTAAAATCCTTGATGATTTAGGCTTTACACGTATATGTTGTAGAAGAATGTTTCTTAGTCATGTAAACCTTCTTGAACAATTTTCAGTCCATACGTCTAGGCTAAGAAGGTAATTTAAATGAATGAAGATACAATAATTGAAAGCATACATGCACGGAAAATATTTAGTAGTTATGGTGATCCAACAATCGAGGTTGATGTCGTAACTGTAGGTGGATTTGGAAGAGCATCTGCTCCAAGTGAAATAGGTACTGGAAAATATAAAGCTATAGCATTTCCAAATGGGGATGTTGATATGGCTATAAGAGAAGTTGAAGAAGTTATAGCTCCTGAGCTTGTAGGTTTAGATGCTAATGAACAGCAAATTATTGACAAAATCCTTCGAGAACTTGATGGAACTAATAATTTCTCAAAAATTGGGATTTCAGTAGCTATTGCGACTTCTATTGCAGTAGCCAAAGCAGCTGCAAATTCACATGGTGTACCATTATTTCAGCATTTAGGAGGAACTATGGCATGCATTCTTCCCATTCCACTTGGCGGTATTGCAAGTGAAAGTAGATATACTAAGTACTTATCAATTGATATACACGAAATACTTATAATACCTAAAAACCCCTCTTCCTTCTCTGAAGCTTTAGAGGTTATACTTTCAATTCGTAAAAAAATTCCAGATATTCTAAGAAAGTATAATTTGGGCTTTGTTAATGGGCATAGTGATATGGCAGCTCGGATAACAAACCTTAAGATAAAAGATGTACTAAAAATTATTAATGAAATTTGTGTAAAAGCCAATGAAGAATTTGATTTAGATATAGGAATAGGTATAGATTTCGACGCCGCAAATCTATGGGACTCTAAGCTTAACAAATACATCTATCAACATGAAGGTTTTGAATTAACATCTGAAGAACAAATATCCTTTATATCAAGCCTTATAGAAGACTTTAATTTATTCTATATTGAAGACCCACTATATGAAGATGATTTTGAGGGCTTTTCAAAAATATTGAAGGAATTTCCAAATATACTAGTTTGCGGAAATAATATATATACTGCAAATACTGAACGTATATCCAAAGGAGTTAAATTTAAAAGCACTAATTCCCTAATAATTAATCCTAATCAAATTGGTACGTTAACAGATACTTGGAATATGATATCATTTGCAAAAAACCATAACTTAAAACCTATTATAAGCAATCATTTAAGTGAAACTTTGGATGAATCTATATCACATATATCCGTAGCTGCTGGCTGCCCAATAATTAAAATTGGAACTATTGGTGGTGAACATATGGTTAAGTTATGTGAACTTTTAAGAATTGAAGAAGTTCTTGGTGAAAGAGCTAAAATTTTTAGTTTATATGAGGTGAATTAATGGGTATAACAGTTACCACAGAGCTACTTGTACCTCTTGAAGTTTATCTTACAGCTGGAATACATATTGGGACAAGAATTAGGACAGGCCCTATGGCTCCATTTATATATAAAGTAAGACCTGATGGCCTATCTATACTTGATATAAATAAAACAGATTTAAGAATAAGAGTGGCCGCAAAATTAATTTCAAGTTTTCAACCAGATAATATTGTTGCAGCATCAGCTAGACTGTATGGGCAAGTACCAGTACAAAAATTCGCGATGGTTACTGGTGCTGTACCAATAACTGGTAGGTTCATACCAGGAACTTTTACAAATCCACTACTTAAAACATATGTTGAACCTGAAATTGTAATTGTAGTTGATCCTGAGGCTGATAAACAAGTTCTTGAAGAAGCTTCAAGAGTTGGCATACCTACAATATCTCTCTGTGATTCAGAAAATATGCCTGAGTTCGTCGATTTAATAATTCCATGTAATAATAAAGGTAGAAAAGCCCTGGCTCTTATTTTTTGGCTTCTTGCTAGACAAGTTTTACGTGAAAGAGGAACAATACCTGTAACAGGAGATCTTCAAGTACCAATTGATGAATTTGAAACTAAAGTAGCATTATCTTCTAAGGAAGAGTAGGAATACTTGTGAATTTAAACTATCAAATACTGCACTTCCATATCTAAAGTTCATGGATTAGGTAGGTTAAGACTGATGTTGAGAGGTTAAGACATATCAATCTTATTTAAAAGCGAATAAGTTAGTAAAGCCCACAAATAGAATGGTTGTTCTTAACCTCTTAAAAGTCACAACTACTAACTATACAAATACGAAGTAAGAGTATCCCAAATAAAGCTTCTAAAGCTAACAGGATATAGTAAAGGCTTTGTTGACTTAAGCATGTTTATTACCTCTATTTTAGTTTGTGTTTCTATGAGTTCTTAGCTTTATCTTTTTATTAATCCATGTCTTGTTTAGTAAGTATACTATTGACTTCATAAGTATTAATACGTGCTCACTATCGCATTTATCCTTCATAATTGTATATAGTTATCGAATAGCTTAGTTCTATCCTAATGCATTATTTTCTTCACTAATTCTAGTTAAACTATATCATGTTTAATCATATTCTACATGATCTTTATAGTGGTGTACTCCATCACTTAATACAATTATATTAGCCATAGATAGCCCTAATCTTTTAATGTTAGGATGTAAGTATATTTGAAACATCGCAAACCAATACATACAAAATTTCCTTAATAACGGCTCAAATACAACATAAATAACCCTACTCTAAACTACATTTACAATAGATCAACTATAAATCTAACATCCCTCCTATCAATAGAAGCTTAAGATAAACCATAAAATAATACTTCTATTAACAATAAAACTTAGAATATCTGAAGCCATTCTAGAAGAACAAAATATATAAGATAAACAACTAAAGTAAACGGTATCCTCTCCCTAACAAACCTAACAACTCTAGACATAAACACACCATAAACAAGAAGAAAAACCACAAATAAATCTAAAGTTAACAAAGCCATTTTGTAGAATCTAAAGATATATAGATTAAAGCTAAACTTGACTTAACTAATTGTTGCATTATTCTGTATCTAGTGTTTATGTCTATATTTACGTAGTCACTAATTTATGATTATGTAGGATTAGTGTTTTCCCTATTGGTTCGGAAAGCTTCACTAAGCTTAATATAAAGTTTTAAAAAGCTATATTGAGTTTATGGCTGTTTCAATGGAATAATACAAGAAATATCTATTAGAACCGCTCTAAACTTAAGCTATTTAACTACTCATGCTTCTACATTTAAGATTTACAGAGCAATTTAATATTTAGAAAAATTTAATATGGAGTAAAACTGATTAACTGTAATCATGAAAACATTATATATTACTGTTGCAATTTTAGTTCTACTTCTATTAGCATGTTATAATAGCTCGGTATGCTTTGGCAGTACGGATGAATGGGAATTCAATATAAAAATTGAGTATACGTTTAGAGATCTAGTTACTGGTATTCAGGTTGTAATTGATGCTGGAACAGAGTATGAACAACATTTAATGATTAAAAATAATGAGGGAATCACTGTTAATCTTAAAACAGGTATTCATAGCGTATATATTGAGAATGTATTTTATATTTCCAATAATAGTCGTTGTGAGTTTCAATATTGGCTTTTAAATGGGTGTGGACGGACATGGCATAAAGATAATCCAATAATTATAGTCATACCGAGAGATAAAGAACTTAAAGCATATTTCACTCTTAAACATAAACTCAAAATTGAGACAACACCGGTTAGTCAGTCTTTACTTATCGATGGAGAAACTAGTAATACTCCATTTGAAACATGGCTTACTGAAAGATATGTAGTATTATCTGCTCCTGAGAATTTTAAATATAATGGTATAACATACACTTTCAAGTCTTGGATTGACAACTATAATCAAACATATTTAACCAATACTGTAAAAATATATATGAACAAGCCAGTACATATTACAGCTACGTACTACACAACTAATACTACGTGTAATTTAAGAATTATAGCTATAGATGAGTTTGGTGGATCTTTGAAAAACATTAACGTTAGTATAGATGACATTTATAAACTAAAAACAAACAGTCATGGAGTATGTGAAATCCTAATTATAGGAGGAATGCATAACATAGCAATTCAAGAAATTATAGAATTTACTAGTAATGATACTAGAATACAATTTTATATGTGGAATAATAAGTGTTTGAACAGTACATGTACATTAAACCTTACTGGAAACATCACATTAATTGCTATGTACAAGTACTATTACAAGTTAAGAGTTAAAGCTTTTGGATTTAGGGAAAATATTGAGTTTTCGATATTTATTAATAATGAAAAATTAAAATTAAATTCTAAAGAGGAAATAGCTTCATGGATTTGTAAAGATCATATGTTAAATATAAGCTTTCCGGATATAATATATCTTAATGATGAGGTTAGGTATGTACTTAAAGAGATTACTACAAGTAGTGGGTACAGATACGAATCACAACCATTACTATATACATTAACAATACCTACCTCCATACATGTTCATTATCAAACACAATATTTAGTACAGGTAATTTCAAATTATAGTAAACCCTATGGTTATGGCTGGTATGATGAGGGGAAAACAGCACATATTGGGCTTAATAGTGATATTCACTACTATAATCAGTCTGTACGTTACGTTTTTGAAAGATGGAGTGGAGACTTAAGTACATCTGATCTTAGTCTTGTAATTAATGTTGATAAGCCGAAAAGAATAATTGCATTGTGGAATAGACAATACTGTGTAAGTTTAATATTTAAAAACCTACATGGAACCTCAATAATAAATCCAGAATTCATTACTATAATTTTTCAGAACAATACTAGAGTATCTATATCTAACTTTAATAATTTATGGCTTAATTCAGGCTTAATTAATTTTGAATGTATCGTTTGGGCTGGAGGAAATGTACATTTAAATCGTACAAGTATAGAGGTCAATAAAACAGGAATTATTGAAATTCCATGTATAGTTGGAGATTTAATAATAAAAGTAGTAGACGTCTTCGGTAATCCAGCTGATAATACTGAAATTATAGTAACTCCCCCCAATTCAAGTAAACTAATATTCTATACTGATGATAATGGATATGTTTATGTTCACAATATACATTTAAGCAATTTAAATATTAATGCTAGACATTTACTTCAAAATATCAATTTAAATATTAAGTATGGACTAGACGTCGTTAATATTGTAATATTATTAAGCCGTGGAACCATGATTGAAATCATTAAGATTTTCTTAGCATTCATATTTATATTAATTATACTTGCAGTCTTTAGGAAAGCGTTTAGAAGTGTTAATAATAAGTTAGAATGAATAGAATATTATTTAACTACTTAGACTTTCTCTTAGTTCTATATAATAAATACATCACTACATCAAGCACTAATATAAATACTAATATAAATGCCAAGATGGTAATTAAATTACTTTGTATGGTAGGTGTTGGAATGAATGTTTGAACTAATATTAATGTCTCTTCTCTTTTAAACTCTACTGGGAAAAATAACTGTTGTTCTTCGCCTGCAAATAGAAACGTCTTTGTTATTATTTGATTTCCAAACTTAGCTACTATTTGATATTCACCAAATGGCATATCATTAATTATTAACTGACCTATAGCATTAGTATTTAAATTAAGTTTAGTTCCTTTAGTAGTTACCAATTCAATGTCATGATTAACTATTGGATTACCGTTTAAATCTAGTAATGTAATATTCATATCAGCAACTTGACATATGATCCTCAATAATTTAGGAGATGTTACTTTAAAAACATATTTCCCGGGTTTAACAATGTTTTCATCTTTAAATAATACTTTCATAATAGTGTAATTACCACTATTAAGCCATACATTATTGGTGGATATATTAAGAATTTGTTCATCACGCATTAACTGAATTAAGCTAGGAGTAATAATCTTATTAACATACCAGTTATAAAAGTATAAGGTAATCCTATACTTAACATTATAGATTAGTTGGAGAGTAGTGTTACCGGTTATATTTATAACTCTTCCTAGACTGGGGAAATTATCAAACCATTTAATAAATGATATTTTTATATCTACGAGATCTAGAAACTCCACGGCTTTAACTATATGAAAGCCCTTGTTAACAATCATTACAGTCTTACCTAAAGCATCAGTATAGAAAATCTTGTCGTCAATATATACAGGCATCTCTGAAATTGGAAAACCATTTTCATCAATAGTCTCTATGGTTAACTTATAGTTTAACTCTTGATTTGCAGTTTTTAAACTTTGATTTTTAAGGTTAAAGGCTTCTATCTGAGGGCATAAAAATGTATAGTCATTACTTACTAAAGCATAAACAACATGGTAGTTTACTTGAATTAGAAATAGTATAATAATAGTGAGAATAATCAGTTTAAATTTCATTTCCTCAACTTAAGTTATTGTAGTAAAGTGCTATACACCAAATTCAACTATTCTTACATCTACTTTTTTAACCCCTTTAACACTTTGAGCTTTTTCCTTAACACTATTTACAAGATATGAAGAGAGAGGGCACATAGGGCTTGTAAGTGCCATTTCTATTGTAACTTCATCATCTTTAACATATACATTTTTTATCATACCTAACTCTACAAGGCTCATTCCGAGCTCAGGGTCAATAACCTTGCTTATCGCATCTTTAACAGCTTTTTTAATCTCTAAATCTTCCAACCCATTCATAATTAAACCCTAATAAAACTAGAAATAAAACCTTAAAAATATTTGCATTACAATACGGAACATGGTAATTAAGAAGTTATATGAATTCTATTGTTAGTATTGATAGTTATCCAGGAATCTTGGAGTTTTGAGGGAATAAGGTTTTATCAGAGATTAAGATACTGATATAATTACTCTATATTTAGATATTTGAAAAGTTTTCTAGAGCATTACATGATTATAGGTATTTAAACAGCTTACTAATAAAGCTACGCTCTTTAATAAGATTTTATGGCTGGCATTAGTCACTCCATTAATTTAATGTTATCACTAATGGCAACTACATAGAACTTATTAAAGAGCGTAAAGTTTTGAAGTATTGTAATGGTAAACTAGCATCTTTCATCAATAATAGATCACAGTTTTCTAAATTTCTTAGAGAGCTTAAACCACTATATATTAGAAATACCTTAAGAGGAAATATAGTAATAGTATACTCGTCATCTAGTAAAGAACGGGATATTCTCGGCCAGTAACCACTAGAATACTTAAATGTTAGACTATATTCGTAACTATCTATAACCAGAAGATGAGCTTAAGTTACCAGGTACAATTTGACTACTTTTAAATCAGAGTCTGTCTGAATACTCCATAATTATTAGTAGTTAACTTATTAACCTAGTTAAGTCTTAACAATATTTAAGAGTTTTCAGACAAGTTCTCAAATAATTCTACTTAATGTTACGCGTAGCTATGTAAACACATAATAAACTTTACATAATTAAAAAATATAATGATAAAAATTTTTATTATTTGTTTATTCCTTTTCAATTGTTATTTCTATTGTTGACACATTTCTCTTACTAGGATCTGTACCAATGATATCCGTGCCTATTCGAATATCTTTTATTTTCACTTTATTAGGATAGAACTTATTAGAAACAACTTCTACCACATCAACAGCTCTTGAAATAGCACGCCCTCTAGCTTTCACAGTTATTTCTCTACTACCTGAACTTAACTGCATTAGTATGGCTGTAACATAAGCCATTAATGGTTTCTTGCCAACAAGTACTGTGTTTGGCGGAACAGGAGTTACTGATTTTTCACTCATTAGTTATACCTCCTAATTATTTTAGACTATGCACTTTACGCTTAGCAAGCACTTTTAAACAGAAGATGCTTATTAAGTTTTCTATAAACCTGTAGATGTCTCTTCGTTGTTTGTAAGGAGGTTGGTATTGATCTAGGGTTCAAATGCTATAGATGTGGAAAGATTCTAGGTTAAAAGCTTAACTATTAGTTTAGTAGATACTGTAGATGGATAGGAACTATGTAGGAGTTTCTACGTTAAAGAATTGATGTGAATGGCTTTGAAGCTAAAGGATAATCCTAGATCAACTTAGAATACTTTAAGAGAGTTTATTGCTAAGAAGCTTCAATAAACTTAAAAAGTCTAAAATATGATCAGGACATTACAATTAACTTATAAAGAATAATAGTATAAGCTATGATTAAGACTATCGAAATAGTCAAAGCTTAGAATATAGATTCACAGGTTATACAAATTAACCAATACTAGATAAATTATCACTAAAAACAGTTTAAAATATTTTTAGTAGTAGAAGAACTAATCACTAACAAAATATCTGAGTAAGAGCTCTTTTAATAATCCTATACGTTTCCAGTATACCGCATTCAACTCTTATAGTTCAACTTTAAGTAATTTATTGTATGGAGAATTAATTTATTTAGCTTTGTGGCTTAATATTCATTTCTCGTAATCTATATCATTAAATACTATGGTTATAGGAATGTTTATTAAGCTTTTTCGTACTTTATGTAAACTTGAATTTTCGAATTTCAGAATTAAGCCACAAAGCATTTATTTTCACATTTACTTTATCTGCACCGTACATCAGGTTTTAATAGAAGATGTTAAAAAAGCATTTCATCTAGCTTATAAATTAAACTTAAGGGGATTAACAATGAAGTCATTGCAAAACTCTACTACTAAGGTTTAACTGGTTTAATTCTACATGAGAATAGTATTGTAAAAGATTGTTAACATGCTTAAATTCTAGAGTTTTGTAATGACTTCAATATATAGGGATGAATCAAAGGGAACGCAAGTTCTTGTAACACCATCGCAAAGAAAGGGAGAATATGTTAGAAGTATTAAAAACAAAGCTTTAAAAATAATGTCTAAGCTTGGAATAATGCCCAAGCTTAACGTATCGATTTTCATACAAACCGTAAAGCCAGAGAATTTTGAGAATCAGCATAGTATTTAAAAAGGAGTAGAAAGAACACATAGTCTGATAACTAATATTTGATGAAGCCAGCACCTATTATCGCTACTACACCAACAACAATCAGCATTAATCCTAACAACCATAGTGATCTATTTAATTCTACTTTAATTTCCGTTTTCTCTCTTAAATGAGGGTATAAATATGATATATTGATGAATACCTCAACATTAGTAGTACTTCTTCCCTTATTTCTAAAACTTAAATAGTATACCTCATTTGCATCAAATGGAAGAGTATAATTTTTATATCCATAAGCCGATGAATCTATAGATTGAGGGGGGGATTCCCATGAGCCCTTATAGATTCTAACTTCTAATATATTGTCCGTATTTATTGAGAATGTTATGTTAGCTTTGGCTGATGATTTATTAATTCTTAAATATGCTTTAAGTTCATTATCTAAATAATCATAAATTTGAAGTGGTAACAAAATTATTTTGCCACTAGGAACTGTAAACTTAGCATCAGTTTCGGAAAGAGCAACATTGAAATATTCATTCTCCATACTTACATACTTAACAGCTACTGGAATCTTCTCTTCAGCAATTACAAATGAGATATAGGCTCCAATGATAGAAATTAAGACACCAATAGCTATAAGTGTTACAACTATTGATTTCCGTGAAATCATTCAACCCCTATCAATTCTAGTACTTTAGACTATTTAAGTATTCCTTAATTTAGTGGATGTAGCAAATTAGGAAGTTCTATGAATTTATTATTAGTATTCTCATGTTTAGCATTGAGAGTTTGTAGGTATCCTGGAGTTTTTAGAGGATAAGATTTCATTGAATGTTAAGATTCTTAGTATGGCATTCTATATTTAAAGCATTACCTGATCATATCCTCTAAAATAGCTATAAATAGCTATTATTAGGACAAATATTAATCCATCAGTCCTGGAGAGCCTATCGCTTTAAATTGGATTGAAATTAGAGTTAATGGTAGAATTATTGGGTTTATGTTAGATATCGATAGAAATGAGATAATGGTTATGATAGTACATCCCACAAAGAACATTATGACATCGAAATTTATTAATGAAGTTTTAAAGCATTGTAATGGAACCAAAATCTTATTGATAGATATCATGGTTCTCTAAATCTCTTGAAGGATTGACGTAGATTGAGATTTCGGTGGAAGAAGCATATTAGAGTAATATTATTCATCATTAAGCAGAAAACTAAAGTATTCTTAACTAGCAACATCAAATTCGGTAAACCATATTCTAGATGATAAAAAGACATTTAAATGCTTGAATCTATTCATCAGACTACTCATACTATACTATAACTACCTAGGAAGGTAGGCTTAAGCTGCCATGTCCTTAAATAACTACTGTTAAGTACTTTAATATATTGTCATTAGCTATACATTCATGTTATCCGATTGTTGTCTTAGCAAATATAGTTCCTAATGAAAGGTACCTAATATTCTGAGAAATATCATATTTCTACTAAACCGCTAGAGTTACGTAAAGTACCGTAAAATTTTAATTACATGTTTAGAAATTACATTATGGTTCGCATTGGAATTATTGGGAAAACAAACACTGGTAAGACAACGTTTTTTAATGCTGCAACTATGCAAACAGCTGAAATATCAACTTATCCATTTACAACTAAGTCTCCTAATTATGGTATTGGATACGTTTCAATACCTTGTGTATGTAGAGAATTTAAGGTTAAAGATGATCCTGTTAATTCAAGCTGTATTGATGGATGGAGGTTTATTCCTGTTGAGATTATAGATCTTCCCGGTCTTATTAGAGGTGCATGGATGGGAAAGGGGCTTGGAAACCAGTTTTTATCTGTTGCTTCACAATCAGATGTATTACTGCACATGATAGATGCGTCAGGATCCATAAATGCTGATGGAAAAATAGATAAGCCAGGTTCAGGAGATCCTGTAAAGGATTTCATAGATGTTGAGGAAGAAATAATTAAGTGGTTTACAAAAAGCATTCAAAATAAGATGAGAAATGTTGAGAAACTTATTAGTCTTAAGGGCTACAAGGTTGATGAAGCATTAGCAGAAGTGCTTACTGGAATGAGGATTTCAATACATCATGTAAGAGCTGCATTAGTAGAAACAAAATTATATGAAAAAGATTTTAGTAAATGGACTCAGGAGGATATAGGATTTTTTAGTAAGAGTCTTAGATGGATTTCGAAACCTACATTGGTAGTAGCTAATAAGATGGATTTACCGACAGCAGAAGACAATTATAAAGTACTTGTTGAGGAACTAAGTGAACTTATTGTTCTTCCATGTTCTGCTGAGGCAGAACTTGTTTTAAAAAGAGCTGAAGAAAAGGGATTATTAAGATATGTACCCGGAAATGAAAAGTTTATGGTTTACGATGAAACTAAACTAACTGAAAGACAAAAATGGGCTTTAAAATATATTGAAGATAAAGTATTGAAGAAAATACTTAATACTGGAGTACAGCTTGCTATAAATGCTGCAGTATTTAAGCTTATGAAGATGAATGTAATCTATCCTGTTGAAGATGAAAAAAACCTTACAGATAGTAGTGGAAATGTATTACCAGATGCTATTCTACTACCGGAAGGTGCAAATGTAGTAGATCTTGCAAAAGAAATCCATACAGAGCTAGCTAAAGGTGTGCTTTATGGTATTGATGTTAGAACTGGTTTAAGAATACCTAAAGATACAATATTAAGAGATAGAGATGTGATAAAGATAGTGTCAACTACTGGAAGATGTAAGAGAAGATAAGTTTTTAGCCCCAATGCCTCTACATTCTATAGTTACATTTTTATCACCAATATTTCCATAAACTCTAAAGTCTACATTAGCTATTATTTTACATAGTTCAATACATGTAGCAGTGTGAAGTGTATACTCTGAAACCCTTATTTTTGAAGTACCATTAGCCAAGCTAATCCATATTATTAACTGATCACCAAGATATTTATCAATTGGGGCACCTATCCTAACTTGATCAATAAGTGCTTTAGAGGCTTCTTCAGCAACTTTTTCAGCTGGTTTACCTGGTTCGCCAAGGGAATTTGCACCTATTCTTAACCCACTCAAAGACTCAGCAAATACTGAGATACCGCATCCAGGACTTACTGCACATAATGAATTGTCAGGCTGTAAACTTAAAGTTTCAACATCAACATCAAATCCTTCTCTCGCTAAAATATTTCTAGCTGTCCTACTCATCCTCTCAGTAATGTTCCGTGGTAGCCTTGAACTATATGCAATTCCAAATACTCTCTTTACAATAAAGTCTTCAGTAATGTTTATTGGGTTAATATTTTTAATTGGCTCAATATAACCCTGAACAATTCCCCCTCCCTTCGGGTAAAATCCATATCTTAGCAGCTTTATTTGAACATTTACTCCCAATATCTTTAATAATGGCAATAATACTTCCTGTAAGTATTCTATTGGAGGAGACATAGATACATTAGTTCCACCCCTAATTTCAACATTAACTAAGCTATTAGCAAATGCTGCTACAGGCATAAATGCCTGAAGCACTAATGTTATACTCCCAGCTGTATGAATATCTATATTATAACTCCCACCCTTAATTTGTCGTGGTTTAAAAACTATTTCAGTTGAACCTACAAGTAAGTTTTCGACATGAGCATTTGATAAACTTGCTACGGTTCTCACAGCAGTTAAATGCTGGGGTCTTAAACCCTGAGGTTTTCTTTTAGCTCTAATATTAAATACTCTAATAGGTATACCCAATATTGCAGATAACGCTGTAGCTGTACGAAGTATTTGCCCACCACCCTCAAGCATTGATCCATCAATGTTAACTATACTGCTCATATTAAGGGGTTTATAAGGATATTTATATACTTCACGAATTGGTAATTGTATTATATGTTTCTACTAGGCTTTGCTTCTGCTAAGTAAAATATATAATATTTAAGACTGAATGAAGAAGTATTGAGAATTACTAAGATAAAATATAAATTCAAGAAAAGACAAAATCATATTTAATGTTTCTGTGAATAGAAATAAAAAGCTAAATTGGAAACATACCCTCCATAGTGTTATAAATACTTTACTAGTAATTAAAAATAAATATCCTATATGTCGTTGAATACAAGTAATAAATGTTAGAAAGCTATAAAGTTAAGTTTATTTTCAAAATTTAAGAACAATATAAATTAATACTAGAATACATGGAAAGATTAAAAACAGTTACGATAAAATGAGTAAGTTTTCTATTCGTATTATTAGTTGGTTTCTGTTAAGGGCTATTTTAGAGCATGTAGCAGACGTAAAGTATAAATGATCTTAAATGTGTAGTGAAACTTCTAGTAAAAGATATTTAACATAAAATAATCATTAAACTATTCATTTTATAAACTACTAAGCTATTATTAATTAATGTTTTAACTGCTTAAACATATTTTGAGTATAATAAAATATTGAAATAGATTAATGTAAAGCTATTAGTAATATCTTGTTTTTACAGTATGTATTAATTAGAACTGTTAGGGAATACCAACTATAAATTCGTAAAGATATAATAGTCCTTCCACATTTATTTTATTCTCAAAAAAACCTATGAAAATATATCTATAATTCCCCTCTATTACTGGCCAAACAAAAAGCTTACTAATACCTCTTGGTTTACATTCATTCTCTATAAAAGATTTTAGTTGATTCTGTACATTAGCTAAATCTTGAGGATATATATAAACAGTATATCCCTTTCTAATTTCAACATTTGCCGTACATTTTCCAACTTCAATAACATCAACATCTAATTGTTTTAAAAAACTTAAAATATCATTCTTTGCTTTTTCCCTAGTTATGGATGTAATACCTTCGGTTGGTAGCTGATAGTAACTCATAATGTTACTTAACTTATACCAATATAAACTTAAATACTCCGAGTAAAATAAGCTACTTAGCTAAACTTAAACTTACCATTATTAATCCTAAATGTTGTAACACTTGTCCTCCTATCATGAGGAGAATTGTTCTGGCGTAACATATTTTAGTGATGTATAGTCTTATCCAGTTATGCAACATAAAAAGTCTTCATCTCTGCCTTCCTGATAAATGATAATTCGCTGTTATATCCTATTTGGTGTATGAAGCATTAATGAGCTAGTATTACAGAGTATTAGCTAATTTAAACAAAATCTACTATTTATCAGATAATGTAAGATTGAAAGATTTATGTAAATCATATTAATAGGAGAATAAGAGATTATGTAAGTACTTGTTAATTTAACTGTAGAATATATTGTAATGGAAAATTATTAGTAAGCTCTCGCAAAGTATACGACTTCCCTTGCATCTTCATTACAATATATACATTTAGAAAATATCTCCTCCTTATCTAGTGGTATAAGCCTGATTGTTGCTCCTGTTTCATCTTTAATTCTTTCTTCACATTCATTCTTTAAACACCAGCAAGCTCTTATAAACCCGCCTTTTGTAATTGCTTCCTTAAACTCGTCATAGTTTTTAACTGTTAAAATGTTTTCTCTAAGAAATTTTTTAGCTTTGCTGTAAAGATAGTTATGGATTTTATCAAGAGTGCTTTTAACTTCATTAACCGCGTTTTCGCTTTTAACAACTATCCGCTCACCAGTATCTCTTCTTACAAGAGTTATTGTTTTTTCTTTTAGATCTCGTGGACCTATTTCGATTCTGAGAGGGACTCCCTTTAGCTCCCATTCATTAAACTTCCAACCAGGTGTATACCATTCTCTATTGTCAAGTATTACTCGAATTTTTTCCTTAATTAAGGCGGATTTAAGATCATTTGCTATTTTAAATACATTTTCCTTCTCTTCATTACTGTAAAATATTGGAATTATAACTACTTGATATGGTGCTACTTTTGGTGGAATTACTAAACCTTTATCATCACCGTGAACCATGATTAGAGCACCAATAAGTCTTGTTGATATTCCCCATGATGTTGTCCAAACGTAATGATATTTCCCATCTCTACCTAAAAACTTAATATCAAACACTTTAGAGAAGTTTTGTCCTAAGTTATGTACAGTCCCCATTTGAAGTGCTTTTCCATCAGGCATTATAGCTTCTAAAGTTAGAGTATAATATGCACCAGCAAACTTTTCCCTTTCGCTTTTCCGACCTAAAAGAACGGGAATTGATAATAAATCTTCCATTAGTTCATGGTATATTCTTAATATATCAGATACTTCTTTTTCAGCGTCTTCAAAGTTTTCATGAGCTGTATGACCTTCCTGCCATAAAAACTCTGTAGTTCTCAGAAAAGGTCTAGTAGATTTTATCTCCCACCTAACTATATTGCACCATTGATTTATTTTTATTGGTAAATCTCTCCAGCTACGTATCCACTTCTGAAGTAGAGCATATATTATTGTTTCTGAAGTAGGTCGAATAGCTAATTTTTCACTTAAAACATCATTTCCTCCTATAGTCACCCATGCACATTCAGGTTTAAATCCCTTAAAGTGCTCAGCTTCCTTAGCCAATAAACTTTCAGGTATTAAACATGGAAAGTAAACATTCTTATGTCCAAGTTCCTTAATTCTTTCATCGAAATACTTCTGAATATTTTCCCATAAAGCATAAGAATATTCTCGAAGAACTATACAACCATGTACTGGGGCATAATCAGCAAGCTCAGACTTTATAACTACTTGAGTATACCATTCTGAAATATTTTCTGACTTTTTAACAGTTATTCCCAATTCGCTCAAATTAACCACCTAATGTATTAAAACCTTCAAATTATACTGACTCAAGTATAGAAAGGAACCTTTACTTAAGTTTTTCGAGTAGAGAATACTCTATTCCATTAATCTTAGATGTTACACTATTTTTACTACTTCTATTATTAGGGTTTTAATTTTATTTATATCTTTAATTTTCCATTTTCTACATGATGTTTAATTATTAATGGTAAGTGTCTCCTATTCAATTATAGCATGTTATATACATTTTAGTATGTTCTATGGTTTTTACATCCATAGTATATATTAATTGTTCCTTCTAATGAAGTCTTTATATGTTTCAAATGAACTTATATTCTAATACTATGTTCAATTCGATATGAACTAAGCAATAGTAAATGAGAATTCTATGTAAATCTACCCAACTATTTAAGCTTTTTCTATTTACTATAGCTTTGTTAACTTTAGATTTATTTGGGAGTTATCTCCCTTGTTTATGGTGTTAATATGGTTAAAGTTGTTAGGTTTGTAGGGAGAGAACTCCATTTACTCTAGTTGTTATGGTGCTTATATATATTTTCGTTCTTCTAGGATGGCTTCGGATATTCTAAGCTTATTGTTGTTAGGAGTTATGTATCCATATTATGGTTTATCTTAAGCTTCTATTGATAGGAGGGATGTTAGATTTATAGTTGATCTATTGTAAGTGTAGATTCTAAGAGTAAGGTTATATATGTTGCGTTTAAGCTATTGTTAAGGAGGATTCTCTACATATGGGTTTGTGATGCTGCAAATATACTTACACCCTAACATTAAAAGATTAAGGCTATCTATGACTAATATAATTGTATTAAGTGATGGAGCTCGACACTATAAAGCATCATGTAGAATATTAAAATTAAAACATTATATGGTTTAGAGGCTAGAATTAATGGAGAGAATAATACAGTATACTAAGAATAGAACTAAGCTATTCGATAATTATATACCGTGTATGAAGGATAGATGTGATGGTGAACATGTATTAATGCTTATAAAATCAATAATATACATATTAAGCAAACATGGATAAGGAAAATAAAAGCTAAGGAATTCATAGAAACACAATACCAAAATAGAGATGATAAAACATGCTTAAGTTAACAAAGCCTTTATTCCTCTTCTAACAATCTTGGCTACTGACTATTTGTTTATGGCTGCTTTAAGAAATATAATGTGGAAGTTTATCCGTCGAGACTAGTGAAATACTAAGAAAACTATAACTTCTTCATACATCAACTGAAAACATAGATTACCGATCGAAATACATCATAACGATGAACATAACTAAATATAAAAGCGTAAATAAACAATAATTATGTGAAGCTATTTCTTAGAAAGCTTTATATACTACTAGCATTTCTCAGGATGCTAGAGGTGAATATATGGGTGGCTTTGTTCATTTTAGGTGATAGTTTTCATATTTAGATCAACATGTATAGGTAGTTCTGTACTCGGCTTTAAGATTACTTGTTTGTTAAATCTTCCCTTAAGGGTGTTCTATAATGAGTAAAATTAGGTTCGCAATTCCTAAGGGTTCACTAGAGCGTAATACTTATCTTCTTCTTGAACAATCCGGTTACAGAATTTCCGGCCTTGAGAGATCTTACCGTCCATTAATTAATGATCCTGATATCAGTCTTAAAATTCTACGTCCCCAAGAGATTCCAATATATATTTCTGAAGGTCTTATTGATATTGGTATAACCGGTACTGATTGGATTGCTGAAGTTAATGCTGAGGTTAAAATCCTATTAAGGCTTGACTATGGCTTTGTAAAATTAGTGCTAGCAATTCCTAAAGAATATGGACATGTAGGAACACTATCTGAATTAGTTAGAGAGTTTAATAGGTTAGGTAGAAGATTAAGGATATCTACTGAATATTTAAATTTAACATGTAAGTATTTAATGAACAATGATGAATATCTAAAGCTTTATGGCTTACAGGAACCTGTTACTATAACTCCATGGTGGAGGAAAGGCTCTAATGTAATGGTTAATGTAATACTCTCATTTGGTGCTACTGAAGCTAAGCCTCCTGAGGATGCTGATGCTATTGTTGATGTTGTTGAAACTGGAATTACACTTATTCAAAATAACCTAAAGCCAATAGAGGTTTTAATGGAGTCATGCGCAGTATTAATATCTAATAAAGAATCGTTAAAAGATAGTATTAAGCGTGAAAAAATATATGATATACTTGCACTTATTAAGGGTGTTATTGATGGTAGAAGAAGAATTCATGTATTCATGAATGTGAAGGAGGAGAACCTGAACAATATACTTTCAGTAATTCCTGCTCTTAAAAGTCCTACTATTTCTCCTCTATCACTTAAAGGATGGTATGCTATTAATACGGTTATTGATAAGGATGAGTTTCTGAAAATCTTACCTCTAATTAGAAAATTTGCGCAGGGAATTGTTGTACATGAGCCTAGGCAAGTCCTCTCTCTTGATGAGGTGTTGTAAATGGATTTGATTAAGATAGGACTACTTAAGGACATGTATGTTAGCTTATTAAGTAGGCGTCGTGAAAGCTACATATCTAAAAATGACTTAGAATATGTTGAGAATATAATAAAATATGTTAGGGAGAAAGGTGATGATGCAATAATTGATTTAACTAATAGATTTGATGGTGTTAAAATATCGAAGAAGGATATTATTGTTTCAAAAGATGAAATAGAAGAAGCATATAGTCTTGTGTGTGAAGATGATATTAATGCTATTAAGACTTTAAGAGATAATGTAATGAAAGTTGAGGAATCCATTATTAAAAGTTTAAACTTATCACTATCTATTAACGGTTTTACAGTAAAGCATATTACTAAACCTCTTAGTAATGTAGGCGTATATGCTCCTGGTGGTTTAGCATATTATCCGAGTTCATTAATTATGTCTACCATACCTGCATTTGTTGCAGGTGTTTCAAGAATATGTATTTGTACTCCTCCTAGCTTAGGTATTAAGATTAATCCAGTTGTTCTTGTCGCTGCTGATATTTGCGGTGTTAAAGAGATATATCGTGTTGGTGGCGCCCAGGCTATAGCAGCTTTAGCATACGGTACTGAAACGGTAAAATCTGTAGATAAGATTGTAGGTCCTGGAGGAAAATATGTAAGCATTGCTAAGCTACTAGTATCCAGAGATGTATTAATAGATATGTTTGCAGGACCATCTGAACTACTAGTTTTAGCTGATGAATCCGCTAATCCTAAAGCTGTAGCTTTAGATCTTATTTCACAGGCTGAGCATAGTCCAGATTCTATTGTCGGATTAGTAACTACATCAAGGCAGCTAGCATTGAATGTATATTCAAATATAGTTAAGCTCATGGATAGTTTACCTCGACACGATATTGTTGAAAAATCATTATCAAATAATGGCTTTATAGCATTATGTACTGATTTAAATGAGGCTATAGCATTTATTAATAATTTTGCTCCTGAACATCTTGAAATAATAGTTAATGAATGGGAATACATTGTTGAAAGAATATTGAATGCTGGATTAATATTAATCGGTAACTATACTCCTACTGCAGTCTCAGATTACTATATTGGTGTTAATCATGTTTTACCCACAGGTGGATATGCTAGAGTATATTCGGGTTTATCCTCATTGGACTTCATCAAGAGAATATGTATTGTTTCTGGAAGTATTGAGGGATTAAAAGCTTCCCTAAATACTATTAGAATACTTGCGATTAATGAAAATCTACCTAATCACTTCTTATCTGTTAAATATAGACTTACTGAGATGTAGCTGGCATGAATTGGGAAGTTATAAAGCTTGATGCTAATGAAAACTTCTTTATACCGAGAATTTTCCTTTCTAATCTTGTTAAAGAGATTGTTGATGAAGTAGATTTAAGACTTTATCCTAGCGATAAAGTATATATGCTTTTAATACATGAAATCAGTTCTCTTCTAAACGTGCCAGTAGAATCGATAGTTATAGGGAATGGTAGTGATGACTTAATAGCTTTACTTGTTAAGATATTAGCTAAAAGAGGAATTATAATTACCAATCCAACATTTAGAATTTATAGATGGGCTGCTGAAGTATTTAATGTTAGAATCTATGAAAGTATGTTGACTACAAACTTCGATATAAACGTTGATGATATTTTAAGACTTAATAATACTGCAGATCTCTGCTTCATATGTTCACCAAACAATCCTACAGGTAATCAATTTAGAATTGATGATTTAGAAAAACTCATAAATAAATTTAATGGTATCGTTGTAGTTGATGAAGCTTACGTAGACTTCGCTGATTACTCCACCATAAATATATTAAGTAAATATGATAACCTCATTATTGTTCGAACATTCTCAAAAGGCTTTGGACTAGCTTCATTTAGACTAGGTTTTCTAGTAGCATCATATAAGTTAGCAGATAAATTAAGATCCTCCATTCCTCCATTCAATGTTAATACTATATCAGTACTTATGGGGATTAAGATGATTAAGAATAGAAGTATTGTTGAGGAAGCTATTAGAAAATTAAAAATTGAAAGGGAACGACTAATCAATGCTCTAAGTACAATTAATGGAATTAAACCATTTGGTTCAAAGACTAACTTCATACTGTTTAGAACAGAAACGAATGTAGAGTCTATCTATAATTACCTATATAGAAATAAGGTATTTGTAAGGAGATTTGATGATCCTCCACTTAATAAACATTATCTAAGAGTTACTGTTGGTACTCCTGATATGAATGATGTTTTCATAAACGTCTTAAAGGAGGCTGTATCACAATGAGAATGTATGAGTTTTCACGTAAGACACTTGAAACTGAAGTATATGTTAAAGTTAATATTGACGGCTCTGGTGAATCTCTAATTGACTCTAGTATTACTTTCCTAAATCATATGTTAAAAACATTTTCACTGTTTAGTTCTTTCGATTTAATAGTTAGAGCTAAAGGCGATTTAAGACATCATATAATTGAGGATGTAGCCATATGTCTTGGTAAAGCTATAGACAATGCTTTAGGTGATAGAGAAGATATTGAAAGATTTGGCTACTCAATCATTCCAATGGACTGTTCTCTTGCATTAGTATCATTAGATCTTGCTAGAAGACCTTATGCTGTAGTAAACTTAAACTGTGTTCATGAAAGAATAGATGATATATCAATACAGGAAATAAAGCACTTCTTAAGAAGTTTTGCCTACTCTGCCAATATAACACTACATGTAAATGTTCTTTATGGTGAGGATGATCATCATAAAGTTGAAGCAGTATTTAAAGCTCTTGGATTAGCATTTAAAAACGCTATCTATCCTAGTAAAGGCTGTAAAAGTGTTAAAGGTATTGTCTAATATTTTAAAATCCATGTTAAAAATGTTGTTTCAGATAATGATTACTATAGAATACTGTCTAAGTAAGCAAATACAAAGCTAAACTCAAAATTAAATATTATTAGAGTTAATCTTAAGAATTCATGTACTTCAAAAGAAAGAATGTACAGGGTAAATACTTATAATTAGCTGTCTTAAACAACCAATTAGACATTTACTTAAACAGCTATAATATAGTTTCAATCATTTAAATTTCTAAGTTTTAAGAATGTTTTCTGTAGATTATTAATTGCTATCATGCAATTAATAACTATGAGTGTTCTTTAGTAGAATGTTATTGCTGATTTATTGGTGGGATACTGTCTACTTATGTCTGGAGTCTTCATTAACTTCTAGTTAAATTTTGAAATCATTAACTTCTAAAGTGATATACTAACAGCCCCATATTAAAGAGCAACTATGGCTTAATTGCCTTAATACCTTGAATTTCCTTAATACGATATGTTTTAAATCCAGTTTTTCTTAAACGTTTCATAACTCCAGATACGAAGTCTACTCCTCTTCTAGATCTCGGTAATCCAACATAATGTACTAAGCTTCCTCCTGGTTTAAGGACTCTATAAAGTTCATTATAAAAGCTTAAACTATATAAGTTTCCCGCAAGAGAGAATCTTGGAGGGTCATGAATAATTCCATCAAATATGGAGTCGTCAAATTCCTTCAAAACCTCAAAAGCATCACCTAAAAGTATATTTATGTTTTTATCTTCTAGGCCTTGACTCCAAGGGTTATACTCAGCCATTCTAAGTACGTTAATATCCTTTTCAATAGATAATACCTGTCCAGCTCCTTTTCTTAGTGATAATATTGCAGTATATCCTAATCCCGTACATATGTCGAGAACTTTAGCTTTCATTGTGATGTTAAGATATTTAATCTTAAGAGTAGAATCCTCCCATGGAGTAATGCCCTTAATTCTATGCATATGAATCCCGCTAATTTCAAGTGTTGGTGCAGTATCTGGCTTAACTAGTTTAAGCTTGTAAAAATACTTATTAGAGTACCAGCTAAGCTTCTCAATATTTCCCTCATTCAATACGTATATATTATCATTTAGATCACAGCTTATTGTATTAATTACTGTCCAATCAATAAGGAATTCATCAATTAATACTCCTCCTTTACTTAGTTCAACCTGTTTTTTTGATAGTCCTAGGTCAAAGCTAACTTCAGCTGTATTTCTTCCGTTTCTCCATGCTTTAATAAGCTCCATAGCATTCTGTGAAAATAGAAGAGGCTTTCTCCTATATCTATATGAAAACGGTTTCTTCATAGTGTAATACTACAATAAATTGAATCCATATTATACTTGATACTCTAATATTTATGGGTAGCGTTTACTTTAGGTTTATAGCTTTGTTAACTTTAGTTGTTTATTGCTTACATATATTTTCGTTCATCTAGAATGGCTTCAGATATTCTAAGCTTATTATCGTTGGGAGTTGTATCTACGTTATGGTTTAGATCTTTAAGCTTCCTATTGGTAGGAGGATTGTTAGATTTTATGGTTAATAATACTGCAATTGTAGTTCTAAAATAAGATTATTATGTTGTATTCAAGTCATTATTGATATTCTATACATATGGATTTGCGATGTTGCAACATACCTACATCAATAACATTTCTAAGAAAATTAAAGCTCTCTACGGTTCTAACATAATTGTATTAAGTGATGAAGCTCAATACTATAACATGTAAATATGAATTAAACATAACATAGTTTAACTAGAATTAATGGAGAGAATAATACATTAGGATAAAACTAAGCTATTCGATAACTACATACGTATATAAAGGATAAACGCAATAGTGAACATGTATCGATGCTTATGAAATCGATAGTATATCTAAACAAACATGAATCAATGAAAGAATAAAGCTAGAGAATACATAAAGAATACGACACCAAAATAGAGTGATAAACATGTTTCAGGTTAACAAAGCCAGTTTATAATACTTAAATTTTATATACATGCATGTAAACTATATGTAGTGGGAGATATTGAGTATTATTGGAGTTTCATCGGAGTCATTGAGTATTGAGGAGTTTATAAAAGGTATTGAGGATTTAGGCTGTACTGTAATAGGCAATCCTTATAGTTTAAGGATTAAAACTAAGACTGGTTGGATTGAATTCAGAATTGTTGATGTTATTGGCTTTATTGATAGTATAGGTAAAATTCTAGCTTATAAGTACAGTAGTCCAGTTCTTGAAGGACCAATTATCCACGGTGAAGTTAGTGCTGGTTTATGGGAGGAGGCTGTAAGAATCTTTTATCCAGATGGGAAACATGAAGATGTTGCTATAATGATTCATGATAGCTTTATAAATGCTAAGATACCTACTAAGAATGTTGATGGCTTACATGGGGAGATCTTTATATGTGGAAGATCATTTAAGCTCCCACTAAATACTGAGGATTTAGAAGTAATAGCTGCATTAGGTAATGAAGCGTTGGAAATTTTGGATAGAGCAATATTAGCATATGGGCTAGAAAACCTAATTAGTAATAAAGCACTAGATGAACGTACTAAAAAGGGCGAGTTTAAAGTTGAAGAATTTGATTTCAATTCCGGATTCGTTATGGTGAAGGGAAGTGAGGGTTCTTTTATTATTTCTATCGTTGATTATGTTGTAAAACTCATTATTGATGGAAATATAGATAAAGCCTATAATGTATATGAAAAGCTTAATGAAGGTAAAAGAGAAGAAATTGTAAAAATACTTAAGGATGAGTTAACTATATATGAAAAGACTGGAAGGAGAAGAGAGTATAGTAATATATCGGCTTTCATGCAGAAAATTAGTAAGTAGCTATAGATAATGTGAAATTCTCGGAATATTTTTATCAAGTTTCCTTCTACATGCATAGATCATGGCATTTACAAATAGAATAGTCCATTCAGCAATATCCTCAGCTGGAATACCCCAATTAAGAGTTCCTCTAGAGTATAATGCTAAAATACTATCTTCAAATTCCGGTGAATACCTCTGCATGAATATGTAAATTTCAAAATTAGGTAGTGGAGTGAACTTTACACACCAATCTGTAGAATCATCAATTCTTAAGTCTACGAGCTCACCTCCACAAATTTCAGCTATCTTTTCAGCTTCTACTCTTGATATATGTTTTAAAGGTTCTGTTCTGATTTTAAGTGATTGCTTTAAGAAGTTTAAATGTACAAGTCCCCCTTCAAAGGATGTTATATCGATAAGATCTTTTAAACTCATAAAATTAATGATACAGTTTAACTAATAAAGTTTCTTATATATTTAATTTAAAATAGCTATTCCTGATGGCTTAAAAGCATCGTGGTATGTTAAGTTATCAGATGTGTGATTTGGTTTAATTGATATCTATCTTGTAACTTCAGATTTTCTTATAATTTCGTAAAGCTCATATGCTTTCTCATTATTTTTAAAATATGCTCTAATTGGCTCTATTATTTCATTTAAAGCTTCAGCAACAGCAATCTTTAAATCAAGTGGATGCACTACTCCACTTCTATATGCTTGCTCCAGCTCATTATATGATTTAAATTCTAGCAATCCACCATATTTTGCTTCTCTTTTAATTATTAGTGAATCCATTTTCCTAAATATTATGTATCTACATATTTCAAGTATAGGGTTTGATTCTACTTGTTTTGGAGGACAGTATGCTTTTCTTATCTTGTCTTTAATATCTTCCTCATCATCATGAATGTATATGCATGTTTCTGGTTTACTCTTACTCATTTTTGAACTTATTTGAAGATCTATTTGAGCCGATTCATCATATCCTCCCATTTTAGCTGGGCCTTGTAACCCTATGAGAAGGTGATGGCTAACTACAATAGGTTTCCAAAACCCAATTTTAGGCCCTATTTCCCTTGCAAGTATATTTACTTTTCGCTGATCTATTCCAAGCTGACAGATGTCTGCTTTAAGCATAAATATATCCGTTGTCTGCATTATAGGATAGACAAGAAATGAGAAATGTTTAACTTCACTTTCCCTTCTACCCATTACCGTTACGCTTCTAACAACTCTATTAATAGTTACATTCCTAGAAATTTTCAGAAAAGTCTCCCAGTACTCAGGCATTTTAGCAAGATTACTAGACCATTTAACTTCAACTCTACTCATATCAACACCGCAGGCCCTCCATCCCTCAATATAGTATTCTCCAGCCTTCCTGATTATATCCATATCACCGCCAAACTTATTATTTAAGTATGCAAACCAGTCTGCAATATAAAGTATAAAATGAATACCTGCATCAATAAAGTCTTGAAGCTTAATTGCCCTAAGAAGTCCTGAGCCAAGATGTAAAAGCCCTGAAGGCTCAAATCCATCATAAGCTCTAACATTACTTTTAGATGAAAGCAAATGCCTAAGCTCCTCCTCAGTTATTATCTCCTCTGTCGGCTCTCTTTTTATAAGCTCCATTCTCTCATCAATATCCATCATAACCACCCAATAACAACTAACTGTTCTAGTATATTTTTAATGCTAACTTTAAGGCTTAAATAGGTTTTCTTAACATATATTACCAGCAACCATACATGTGAACATACTGCTTCAACATCTATAATATACTGTCTAATGGATAGAAGAAGATGTTCCCTGCCTCCTGTATTTTGAATAGACTCTCTATTAGTTCATATACTCACTATGTGAATTACTTCTTCTTTGAAGAATTTTTCCACCTTCCCTTCTTCAGTTTATATGTTTAATAGTTTATTCCCATTAAGATTTATCCAATTTATTGGTAGTTAAACCGAAGAGTTTTAAGAGCTGATCTTAAAATATGATTATTGAAAATGAGTTTGCCTGAAAACTCCATAATTAATTGATAGTTAAATTATTAATCTAATTAAGTCTTAACAATATTTAAGAGTTTTCAGATAAGTTCATTAATTAATCATCATCCTCTAATTCTCAATTCTAAAAGCAAATTGCATCGCTAACTGTTAATAGCTTTCACAGTAATTCAGTTCTGAAGAAAACTCTATATTTGATATATTATCACTATAAAACTTACATTTTTACTCTCATTACTACCAGTATAATATGATACAGTATCTGAGCTTATCAGTAATCTATCTTGTAGTTAGAACTTAAACTTCAAATCTTATATAGCTAGCATTCATGTTCTAGAAGCTTACATAATATTCCACATTATGAAATAGAGTAAAAGCTAAAAGATTTAAAGACTTTAATAAATAGATTAATATGTTAATTTAAGAGGTGAAATAGAATGCCATACATCAAACCAGAGAAAAGAGCAGACTTAGATAAGATAGTGGAGCAAATCATAAACCACTTTGAAAAAGTTGAAGACAAAGATAAGGATGGGCAGCTAAACTACCTATTCACTAAAACCTTAAAACACCTCTATAAGCCCTCATACTTCAACTATGAAAGGATTATGGGCTTACTAACATGTATCCAGCAAGAATTTTATAGGAGATGGATAAGCCCATATGAGGACTCTAAAATAAAGGAACATGGAGACATTTAACCACACCATACATAATTTTAAGGCACCTCTTTACATAATGAAAATTAGATTATTTATAGCTTAAATCTACAAATATTATGAAAACATAAGCATATTAAAGGCTGGCTTTGAAGTTATTAAAAATCCTGCATCAACTAAAGTTCCTATTAAATAGACTTTATCAGAATCAACATCACTACTACTAGATGTAATTGCTGATAAACTGTTAAGAATATTCCAAACTAAACATCTTGAAATAATAGTTAATGAATAGGAATATGCTGCTGAAAGAGTATTGAATGCTGGATTAATAAAACGATAATTCCTATTCCAAAACTGATTCAATATATTCTATGATTTCTTTACTTTTTACTGAATTCAAGAATATAGCTTCACTCTCTTATGAAGTAAGACGTATCCTCTTCTAACTAGTTTTTCTATACAACCTCTACCCCTCTTCCATTCTCCTTTATTTGCTTGGCTAACCAGTTGACTAGTGTATCTATAGGAAAGTATTTTGCATGAAGGAGACAGTAATGTCTTCTTCATAATATCTTAAGAGTTTATAATAAATTCGGTATTAAAATTTATTAGTTACCTATGTAACTAGTTACATAGGTAACTATGCTCTTTGACCTCCACCCCAAAGAGAATAAGAAGGAGCTTTTCGGCAGAAATGAGGAGTACAAAGAGCTAGAAAGGTTAGTGAGAAGTGAATGGGTTATAGTGCTGGGTAGGAGAATGGTTGGGAAAACAAGCTTAGTTAAAACATTTGTTAAGGAACATGATGGGGTTTATGTGAATCTAAGTGGTGTAAGAGAATTTAAAGACCTCATACTCTCAATAGCTTCACAGTCAGGCTATGCGCTTAAGGATCTAGGCCTAGATTTAAAGCTTCTACAGTTCAAGTGGAGTAGGCTTGGTGAAGATGTGTTTTCAAGATTAAAGGATAAGATTATTGTGCTGGATGAGGTTCAATATGTTTCTTCAATACATTTTCTTAGATTACTAAAGAGAATATGGGATACCTACCCTAATTTAAGAATCATATTCACCGGCTCCATGGTCGGTTTAATTAATAAGCTTTTAAATCCTTCACCATCATCTCCACTCTACGGTAGGAAACCAGCTATCCTTAATCTTAAACCATTTGGAGAGAAAGAATCAATGGATTTCCTCATTAGAGGATTTAGTGAATTTAACATTGATGTAGATTTAGAGGAAGTAGAAAGAGTGGTTAAAAATCTAAATGGATATCCTGGATGGCTAGCATACTATGGGAACTTTAGATGTGTAAGAAAGCTTGATATTGATATATCCCTAAAATCCGTTATTGATGAGGGGGTTAAAATATTTAGGGAAGAACTTAATAACTTCCTTAAAGGCAAGAGAAGAGAAGCTTATATTAGAATCCTAAGAATTTTAAGCATAGGGGCTAGATGGAGTGAGTTGAAAAGCGAGCTTATGGTGAATAGTAAGATCCTATGGGATATGCTGAGAAGTTTAAGGAGCGCCATGCTTATCTCCGAGGATAACGGCTACTATTACATACCTGACCCTATACTGAGAATAGTTATTAAAAACATTAAGCTTTAAATATCATCACCATTCTTAAATCTCACCATAGAATATCCATAAATCATATACAATCAGCCTATAGCTAAAATATCATTTAAACCTACAAATACAATATTCTTCTGCTCAGTCTACTCTTCTTCATGGAAGCATTTCAAGCCTCAGCAAGACAGTTATGGAATCTAAAAGCTGCTTGAACTGTAATTATAGTTTATCCTATACATGTAGAAACAGCATCCATTATTAGCATGACTCTAATAGGTTACCAAACAACGCCATTCATAGAAGCAGTTATCTCCCTACCTATCTAACTGCAGCCATTCTTGCTGGAAAGTCATCATCATATTCACTTCATCATCAGATGAACATTTGATAATTCGAGAAGAAACCATAACTAGAAATACTCAACTATTAGATGCTAATCCAAGAAGAATACTACTTTCATGATTGACAACTATGAAAATTACATCGCTTAATTCTTATATATAGTCGTCGTATGGCAGGTTAGACTTCGGGAAATCTATGGCTACGAATTACTTAATGAAATAGTTTAGGATATTAACACACTCGTATTTACAATCCTATTACTCCAATAAATATATTCCATCCTTATAGTTTAACTCTTTAATCCAAGTCAAATATTTAACTTAACTGGAACTAAGACTTTTTAACCACTACCTTAAAGTCCATCTTTAAACCCATCCAAACTATACTATAACTATATTCCCCCTCCACTAATGGTGCTTTTACCGTTAATCTAAATACTCCCTCATAATAACTTCCTTCATGCTCTACTGTAAAATTAAACTCTCCTATTTTACTAGATTCCTTATATACTTCAAAAATAAACTTTTTAGGTTCCTCCTTAATAGGTTGGAAAATCCAAGCATAGATTCCCACCCCTACCTTATCTCCGGGCTTTACATTAAAACTATCCTTTGAAATACTCATACTAGCACTCATAGGAGATGGTTTTAGAGGTATCCATCCAGTTGTATTTATCTTCCTACCTAAATATTCCATCTCTAATTCAGGCTCTATATGGGTTGTAATAGGCGTAGTAGACGTGGAAAATGGGGAGATTGGAAATGTAGAAGTAGTAGATGTAAGGGGAGGTGATGCTGTAGGCGGCGCCATAATAGTTGCTATAGCTGCAATTATAGCTATAATAATTATTGCTACAATTATTACAGCTATGGTTTTAGATATGGCATGTAAGGACATAGAAGCACAAAAGATAGTTCTACTCCTAACTTATAAATCTATGAGTTAGATAGTGCTTGAACAGGCTTTATTAATATGCTTGTATTCGTTTTTATATGAAGATAACTAATTTCTTCATGTTTAAGCGTAATAAAAAGCTAAGTAGGTTAGGGTTTAGCGGTATTAAACCACATGTTCTATGGTAGTTGTAAGACACATCTAGAATATGGGTATTTCATTCAAGAATTCATTGTAAAACTGGTTAATTTAAGGTTAACTATTTCAAAATATTTTAACTACAATAATACATGTCTTGTCAAATAAATAACCTCAAAACTTCATAAATACTTTTATCTGTAGGCCTTGTGATTCAAAAAAGACAACTTTGGTTAAGCATATAATTTGTAATCTCAGCAAGAAAATAATGGTTACATATGTTGGCTACTCAGTTTTCCAAACCACTTATAGCGCGCTTAAAGGATCCTTCCAAGAAGCGAACTCATTTTCTATAGAAGTAACTATGAGTTGATAGAAGAGAAAATAGGGCTGTATATGATTACATGAAGTTAAATTCAAGCAATTTCAACCTTTTAGATTGCCCAAGAAGCTTAGGGATTTCGGAGGAGGGCGTTACTACAGTTTTTATTTCCTTTCTAGGAAAAGGGATAATAGATATGCTCTCACGGTTTATTGAAGGTTTAGCCATAGTCTCTTCTGCTCTTATATCTCTATTTAGAATTTGCTCTTTACGATTGGAGAATCAATGCATGAAGAGAATAAGTGAAGAATATTACGATAATTATTACAAATGGTTAATATGGGCATATGAACAGAGATATGGAAAGGGAAGTTGAGAAAGTGAAGGTAAAAAAGAAGCAAAAGCGGGATTTCAAAAGTATCAATGTCCGTTTAAACTTTGTTGGAATGAAAAGCAAGCTATACAAGTCTTCCTACTATAAACTCCGCAATTTTCTAACAATTGAACTACATGAAGTACATGAATAAGAAACCTACAACGTCACTAAGCCAGTGACTCACCATCAATGGTATAAGTCTTCTTGTTTTAGCATAAACTATGCCATATATAAAGCCGAAAATTGCTGTGAAGAATGTGTGAATTGATATACTATGCCAGAAGCCGAATAGTACTGCTTGAAGCAGTATAGCAGTTAAAACTTTACCATGCAGTAAACGTTTAAATCTTGTCTGGAGGTAGCCTCTCCACACAATTTCCTCGCAGAATCCAGCTGTTAGGGATGTTACAGCTATGCCGTAAACAACTATAAACCATGGAATCCTCTTATACTCACTTAAAAACTGCTTCCACGTGTTTACACCATAAACCAAGTCAGTCATGTAGGGCTCCACCATTTGAAACATTATAATAGATAGACAAAGCAATACACTAACCAAAATAATTGTAAGCCAAAGCCTATTTCCTAGAGGCCCTACTATTCCTCTAATGCTCTCCCCCTCAGTTTTTAAGAATTTAAATACTAACCCCATGAGGAAAACATGGTAAATAGACCATAGAGCAAAACCATAAGTATAGATGTAGTAAGTAGGACTTTCAAGAAATTTCGGTAAGGAAACAATAGAAATCACTACCATAGGAGTAGCTAGAATGTTAAGCAGTAAAGGTAAAATACTGAGGGTTAAAACATGGTAGTGAAACATTTTTAAGCTTCCCCCATGATGTACTGATAATCTATTAATATTCCACACAATATCTCCTAACTCATTCCTTCATAGAACTTATTGTAAAATTATTTAAGCCTTTCTCTAAGCTTTTCATAAAACTCCATAGGCTTAATGATGATGAGTAGAATTATGAAGCTCCTCATAGAACTAAGACCAATAGAATTAGTGATAATGTATTTATGTGTTATAGCATTATATTTACTCCAGTCTTTTACGTTAGCAATCAGCTCCAAGACGTATCAGAGTCAATAGGAGAAGCATCATCTTCACTTAAAGTTGATAAGTAGGAAGCGATTTGCTAGTAATAATCCATGACCCTTATCTCTCTATACCTTTCTTAAATTATTAATATCTGCTTTAACAATCTCTTTAAGATTCTTAATTTCTCCACTTTCAACAAACTTCTTACTAAACTCCCCAACCTTCAGAACTACAACTGTAAAGTAGTTTAAACCTATTGAAGTGAAGGCTACATCAACAACCATTAAAACAATACTTCCATTCCTCTGTTCTAAGACGTCTATCACAATACTTCTTTAACCCGGAAACCTTCTGCATGTAGCTATCAACAAACCTTCTTAAGTAAAGACATTTTGTCTCCCTTATCGATTCCTAATTATTTTTAAGGGATTTAACAACTTAAATTTAATAACCTAAATTGTTATTATTAGTTAGGTAATTGGAATGAAGGTGTTTCTTGCTCCAGGTTTATTTAAGAATATTAAAAGAAGCATTGCGGATGGTGTAAATGTTAACGAATTGAATATTAAAGATTCTTCACTTAAGGAGAGGATTCTTAAATTTTATGGTGCAGGTCCTATCAAGCTATGGGCGTTGAAGGAGTCTCTTCGTGATCGCTGGACTTCCATCGATAATGAGGATTACATATTATTTTACCATGCAGGAAAGTTCATTTATGCCGCTAGAGTGTCCTTTAAATATCCGTTTACTGAGGAAAGTAAGCAAGTAGAAGCTGGCAGTTACTTAGCGGAAAGCATTTGGGGAAGAGACGTTGACGGTAAAACATGGCCCTACCTCTTTTTCCTGGAAGATGTAAGAGAAATAGATCTTCCCCTATCTAAACTCAATGAGTTAACAGGATATAATTTGAAGGCTGTAGCGGGATTTATGAAGATACGAAAGGAGAAAGCTCAAAGTATTATGGAGTATTTGCAGCAAATTTACCTTAAGCCTCCTATTAAGCCCCCATCCAAACCCTTAGAGTTACTTCAGCACGATGAAATAGTTGACGCTATCTATGCGCTCGGCGAACTCATAGGGTATAAGCCTGAGAAGAGGTGGAGGCATGAAAGATATGAGTTTGATGTAGTATGGCATAAGCCTCCTAGAATCGGCCCAAAATATGTATTTGAAGTCCATTTAAGGGGAAGCCTAGAGGCAGCTCTACTAAGACTTAAACACGCCTACGACCTATGGGAGTCCCAGATATTCCTAGTTTCAACAGAAGATCAACTTAAAGAAGCCCAATCGAAATTTCTCGGCGAACTCCACGAGCTTAAAGACAAAGTAACTCTTCTAAATATCAAAAACATTAAAGAATTCTACGATTTTAAAGGAAAATTCGAATGGCTTGAAAGGAAATTTGGATTGAAACCAACATAAATATTGAATTCATTTGAAAATATGTTGGAAAATAAAAACTGAGTATCTAATATCTAAGCTTAAGGCTAATCCAAAAGAAAGAGAACTTGAGAAAACTTCAGAGTTACGTAGAGAAAGCATGGAAGATTTGGTAGAGCCGGAATTTTAAAACTACATCTATAAAGACAATCGATACTGCTGGAATCAATGTCAATACAATATATGGAGAAAGGTTTATTAAGGCGACTTTTCTACTTGATGGTTACGTCGCCACATGTTTTAATGACTTTTCGATTATCTAAGCTTGTTTAAAGATTATGATGGATTTTAGATTTAATGAAGGGCTACTACTAAGGAGTTTCAAAGTGTTTTAGTACCGGGGTAAGTTGTTTGTTTTGCTACCCAGAATGTTAGAATAAATGGTAATCCTTACCTGTTGTCACAGATATAAATAGGATAATGATGGAGGAAGACTTCATATACTGTAATAGAATAGTTTAGAGAAAGCCTAAAGGTTATATTAGAATAAGCCGTCGAAGCAATGTCCAGATACAGTTCCCTATCCATGTATTTTTATCCAAACAATATCTTTAAGAAATTCTGATTCTCCAAAATAGTAGATACAATATCCAATATTAATCCAGAATCTAACTCTTCCAAGATAGAAATGCATGAATTTAGTGAGGAAAACAGTATCTTTCCGTATAGGATATAATAAGTGTCTTACCCCTGCATAGCCCTTTAAATAAATGTAAATATTTACGTCAACATCTTTCTCGAAGGATTCAGAATAGTACATACATCCAACTTAAGTTTTCCATAAACCTCTTTTTCCCGCATCATTCTTCCCTATAATAGCTTCTAGATATTCTTTTAATAGCTTCATAAAGTGTTTTTTACCCTTTTTAGGTTTAAACTTAAGTAATTTCTCGGCTTTAGCGATGCTGGTTTCGGCTTTGAAAGGCAAACCTTCAACAACTTCAATTTTACTTTTCGAGTTCAACGTTTTAACAATTGTTTCCACCAATTCCTTCTCGCTTATTGAAAGATATGGATTAGTAATATTGAATATTTCCCCGTAGGCTTTCTCGTTAAGTGTTGCCAGCAGGAGAGCTTCAGCTACATCATCTACGTGTATGTATTCCTCCCACTCATTCTCTAAAACCACAATTTCCTCCTCCTTTAGAGCTTTAGAAACATATGGCTCAGCAATCCATTTAACGTTAAAATAAACAGCTCCAAGCCTTAATGCTGTTACTGGTAAGCCATGCTGATGGTAATAATGCATACATAACTTCTCAGTTGCAAGTTTCGTTATTGGATACCATTTCCCTCTAATCATGCTTTCCTCAGGATATAATGGATGATCTTCATCGATTACTGGACGCCTAACCCCTCCATAAACAGCACCACTACTTGCAAACAAGAAATGCTTAACTTTCACATTTAACGCAGCCACCAAGAGATTGTTTGCCCCTTCAAGATTAGCAATAAGCGCTTTAAAATCATCGAACGAGTCTGCCAAAGCAAGATGATAAACCACATCAACACCATGCATTGCTCTCAAAACACCTTTTCGTCAAGCATATCGTCTACAACCAGCTCCAAACGACTATCTTTAACTTGTTTAAGTTCCCTCATCTCAACATCAAAAACCCGAACTTTACACTCCCTCCTAAGAAGAGCCTTAACCAAACGTTGACCTATAAATCCAGCCCCACCAGCTACAAATACCCTTAAATTTTTAAACAGTAACACATCCGACACAATTATCAAAATACAAACCGAAATATTTCAATTTTAGCGTACACTACCCACAACTTGAAATTTTACTCTTTCTCACCTTAAAACCACTTCATTTTAAGAATGGAAAATGTTAACAAATTTAAGACATTTTACTTGTTTCTTCTTTCATACATATTAAGAAATCCTTCAGAATATTGAAACACTGTCTCCCTATATATTTTGCATGGAAATTCTGAGTAGCTCTCATGCAATAACCGATACCTCTTTTAATTACCCATTGAAGTTTTGAACAGATTCCCCAATGTTCTTCATTTGTTTAACCATTTTCTTAACGAAGCCTAAGCAGATAGATAAGTTGATTAAAGCCAATTCTATCGAACTACCAGAAACTAAGGGTGAAGTAAGTTGTTTATTGAAGGATAGGAAGCCTATACAGAATTAGGGAAGTAATGGATAAGAAGATTGTTAGCGAGTATGAAAACGAGCTCTTGTCATTCTCGATGTTTCCCTCTAAGGATTTGGAAGCCGAAAACACTCAAGCATACTAATGGGAGAATCTAGTTCTGGCAAGAGTTACTTGATACACAAGGTCTTATCATATTTTCCAGAGAAGTATGTTATATGGCTCACAAGTCAACAATACATGGTTTGGAGTACTTCTGCAAAACAAAGACTTAACAGTCATATTTTAGCAATTGAAGAAGCTCCTGAATTAAATGAGGCTCAGCCATATGTTAGACAAATATTCTCAAAGAGAAGATTAAAATTGTTACCGCTCAGTCTCTTAGTGGAGGAAATGTTGAAGCCAAAACATGGAATACCAATAATAGCTGATGGTGAAATAAAGTGTGGTGAAGATATAGCTAAAGCTTTGGCTCTTGGAGCAGATACCGCTATATGCAGAAATTTATTTGCTGGATGCAATGAAACACCGACCAAAATAATCAATGGTTTAAAATATGGTTTAGAAGGAAATATAAATTATATTACGAAATGGGATTAAACTCTATAATTAAAAGTAGTGATAGATAAATGGTTTCTAAAATATGCTCCTGAAGGACTTATTCTATATAAGGGTGGTGTAGAAAACGTTATCAATAAACTTTCAGTAGCTTTAAAACAAGCAATGGAATACATAGATACTAGGAATATAAAAGAATTAAGAGAAAAACAAGATTAATAAATATTACAAACCAAGCTCTTAAGGAGAATTTTCCATATAATGTATCTCAACTAATTTAATGTTTAATCATTTATTTAAACTTAAATAAAGTTATTGCTTTTAAAATAAAAAATAAACCTATAACCACTATTATAGTTCCTCCAAGATATGGTAATAAAATCTCTCTTACCATTTCTATTCGTGTATAAAGTAATATTCCTGCTAATATGAAGCTTACTCCAATTAAAACAAGAATTGTTACTCCAAAATATTTTGAAACAGTTACTTCTAAAGGTTTTACTTCTTTTACTTTAATTCTTACTATGCCCATTAATAAAAAACCTACCCCCATTCCGATAGCTCCCCCTACATCAGGTCTGCCCAATAAAAGCCCTATCCCAGCCCCTATGAACATTAATGAAACAAATAATAACCCAGAAAATTCTTCTATTTCTTTCCTTTCATTCTTCCCATCCATATTCAAAACGCCCATATAACATTTCCCTCGCCTATAACTGCAAAGTTTCAATCTTTGCAGCCATTATGAAATATATGAATTTTTATTTAAACTTTTCCTTTAATGCAGAGGTTCTGTCCAGATAAGAAGTGGGCTAGTAATTTAATGTTATGAATATTCCAGCTCAATTAATAGATTGGATAGTTAAATATTTAGGAGGTTGATGAGCTTAAAGTTAAGGTATTCCTATTTGACTGATATCGAACTCATTGCAAAACCTTAGTATATTATTCACTATATACTGAAACGGCTTGACTTTAAAATTTTAAGATCAGGAGGTCTTCACCCTCCTTTTTTAATTTATTTGGTTGTTGCTATCGGATAGGGTATGGATTGAAATAATTATCTTTTCTAGTTTTGCTCTTCTCTTGCTGTATTCATTGAGCTGTTGATTATTTAGCTTATCTCTTGCTCTTTGTTTCCTCGGCTCAGAAAGTCATAGTAGAACTTAAGCTCTTAGAAGCTCTTAGATGATTTAAAGCTAGGCTTTTCTCTCTCAGCTTTCTAAGAGTATTTTAA
>JAWBQF010000022.1:0-45211 GCA_038845975.1 Methanomethylicia archaeon | reverse complement strand
CTAGGTGAAACATATGAATCAAAATGTATTGAAGCTGAAACTCATAAAGACATTAAAATAATGGAATCAAAAGATAATAAAATAATCATATCAATATATAGTGATGGAATATCAGGATTAATAAGGGGTGTATCATCATTCATAGCATTAAAAAATAAGGAGAAAGCAATAAAAATACATAGAGAAGCATCAAGAAAACTAATAGAATCAGGAATAATGGAGAAAGATAAATCACAAGAACCAAGCCATGAATTGAACAATAAAGAAACACAAGATAGTGAAAATGTTCAGTACGGGAGATTTGGATATATTCAGGGAAAAGAGGGGGAATGGTCTTGGAAAATATATATGGATGTGCTTGGACAAAGAAGATCTTCTGAGAACTATAATCATTCAATAATAAAGAAGAGTGAAGGCTCTAAATCGTTTAGAATTGACTTTTTAACTACTGAGCAGTGGCCTTACCCTGAGGGAGAACCTATGATATGGCAATATAATGCATTCAAAGTATACATACAGACAAGTATTGGAAACCTTGATCCATTTGATCCTGAACCAAGAGGAAATGTAGACTATAGGTACTTTATCTTTCCCCTTTACCTTCCATCCATTGGTTTCATAACAGTTGAAATATGGTGGGCTCAAGTAATAGCAAGCACCTCTGAGCCTGATTCGCAAAGGTTATACTGGGATAATTATGGACCTAGAAAGCAGTATCCTGACTACTTAGGATGGAATGAAATTTTTGGATATTTAAATGGACGAAATGGGAGAAGGCCAAATGATGTCGGGGTTGAGTTTGACATGAATCCAAAAGATATTGGAAGCTATAAAATGAAGGTTTGGGGTAATGTTCTTATACATCAATATGAAGAGGGATACTTGGTATCTCATCAAGTAAACTTTCCAAGCACAATGTATAACATAGTAGTCATACCGTAGGTGATACATAATGCACATCACTAAAATTATTTCTATTTTTCTTATTCTCTCTAGTCTCCTTAATCTTTATCTCACATATATTGTGGTTAATTACCAGCAATATGATGCATGGTATACAAAACATAGAATTGTTATCCCTCTATGTGATGAAGTAGATTATGTTTATCACTGGCTTAATGATACTATAATTTACTTAGAGAAAGGTAAGCTTACTGAAGCAGTATTTCTTTTAGGCAGGTCCTATGAGGGTTTCTATATTATAGCTTACCATAGTGGTGATTTAGCCTATAAATACCCTGAGCTAAGTAATACATTATTTAATTTAAAATCCTATTCAAAACACCTAGCACAAACCATCATTAGAATAAGCGCCTATTTAAGTAGTGAGAATACATCAAGAGAAGTTCTTACTGAATGGTTAGGTGAGCTTATAAATGCATTATTTGATCTATATAATAGCCTATATTATCATTTATGGCTTGAAGGTGAACATAGAGAGAAATTCCTAGAGAAGCATCAAAACTACACTATAAATACCATTGATGAATCAGTAAATAAACTACAAGAAATAATAAAAGCTGCTCCGCTTCATTCCCTTAACAAATAGTGTTTCATCATTTTAAGATTAATACCAATATTACTGTTAATGCGCCTGATCCATTAAAGGTATTTATTTCAGATATATTTGATATACTTGCTAGATCCATAAATGTTACTGTATACACATTGATGATGTCTGATCTATTAGCTGTATTTATATTAGTCATATTTAACGTATTGTTCATCATAACCTAACCAAAATAATTCAAGTTTTGCTGATCTAATGTATTCCTGAGCCCGTGGATAAGGTGGGATGTAATTATAATATTAACTTCTTTATCTAATTTGGTTTCTAGATTATTTGGAAAAACTTAAATGTTTAATGATCCTTAGGAAACTGTAGGTGGTTATGGGGTTAATGGAGGTTTGGGTTTTAAGGCTTTCACATAGAGTAATGAGGGATGTAAGGGTAACATCTCATGTAGCATTAGCTGCCCGTGCATTTGGAGCTAAAGGTATGTATTTTTCAGGTGACTTTGATGAGAATATAATTAAAACCATTGGGAAAGTTACGAGCTTATGGGGTGGTGGGTTTAAAGTTCAGTATGTAGAGAACCCCTTACGTTTTGCTAGAAGCTGGAAGAGTAGTGGTGAAGTAGTTCATCTTACAATGTATGGGCTTCCTATTAGAGATGTTATTGGGGAGATAAGAAGGTCTACTAGGAGAAAGCTTGTGGTTGTAGGTAGTAGAAAGGTTCCACGGGAAATGTATTTAATTGCAGATTGGAATGTTTCAGTAACAAATCAGCCTCACTCTGAGGTTAGTGCATTAGCTGTTTTTCTACATGAATTATTTGAGGGATATGAGCTTAACCTTGATTTTGAAAATGCTAAGCTTAAAATTATTCCTCAGCCGAGGGGTAAAAGAATAGTTAAATCAATGGTTAACAGCTAAAATACTTTAGAATCATAAAAGTAATATATACTAGCTGCATAGCAGCTAAGCGAATGAGGCTGTTAGCTATGAATTCCATTTTGGGTATATTATAGAATCCATGGTAATGTTTTTCTAACTATAATTGTAAGGGTTAGTATTAGTAGTGTTGCTAGAATTGTTGATAATTTATATATTTTAATAGCCTCCATTATTTTCTTGGGGGTTAACCTCTCCCCGGGATCTCCTATACTGTAGGCGTTTATTTTTTCAAGCTTTACATTTAAAACACCAGCTATAGCTGAAATAGGCCATCCAGCATTTAGGCTTTCAGTTTTAGAATGGTCTCTTAAAAGTATTTTTAATCCTCTCCTCCAGTTAAGTTTTAGAATTGCTGAGGATATTATGATTAGTATGGCTGTTAATCTTGCAGGAACATAGTTTAGAATGGTATCAGCCTTAGCGGATACATATCCCTCACCCATATATTCAGGAGTCTTATAGGCTACGAGGCTATCCATAGTGTTTACAGCTCTTTGTAGAAGTGAGCCTTTAACGCCTAGGAATGGATAGTAGAATAGTGGGGAAATGTATCCGTCAACAAGGCTTTCAAACAGGGACTCTATAGCTGCTGATACTGTATGCTCCTCATCGAGAACATATACATTTCTTCTAACTATTTGCTGAACATAGTGTCTTGCATTATTCCAATTCCCACTCTCCATAGACTTATATGCATTCACTACAATACTATAGAGTAGATTTATTGAGAACGTTGTCTTCAATATTAATACTGAAACTATAACATAACCTAAAATACCTAGTAATTGTAGGGCTAGGTATTGTATTGAAAAATATATTGCTAAAACTATGGAGACAGGTATTGTAAATGTTAGTAATCCATGAATTCTACTTGAATTAGGCTTTACAATCAGTCTACTTATTGAGGCACATAAAACTACCGGATGTAGTCTTAATAGCCTTCCCTTAGGTTCACCGTAAAATATATCTAGTAATATTGAAAGTATGAGAATTATTAAGGCTAATATAACCTCCATAGACCATCATGAAATGGCAAATCCAATTATTGAGGCTGTTCTTGAAAGTTCGATTATCGCTCCGAGAACATCTCCATTTAAGCCGCCGAAAGCCTTCCTAGCCTTATAGACAATCAGTAGAGAAACTATTTGGGAGAGTATGAGTGAGGAAACTCCATGAATGCCAAGCAATAGTGCAATCATAATTGAATAAAATAATGCAATAGTAACCCTATCCTTCCTACCCTTAATTTTATCTATGAATAGCTTTCCAGAACCTACATGCATCATGGGTGGACCCATATATGAAGCAGTAACAGCTGCCAGCATTGAAAACGTTGAGGAGGCTATATATGCTTTAAAAATACTATGTATAGGAAGGACTGATAGAGCAGTAATAGCTAATAATAGATTTAAAGCTACTGAGATTATGGCTGCTGAGCCAGTATACTTATCGTAAAGCACCTCCCTCCTCCTCTCCATAGACCCTCTAACCATTAATGCATCTGCAAAATCCATAAGGCCATCAACATGGTGGAAGCCAGTAATAAACATGTAAAGCGTAAATGAGAAAACAACCAGTAAGGGAACTCTAAAATATCTGGATAAAGCAACTACTAATATTGCGGGTATGGTGCCTACTGTTAATCCGATAATTATTGGGGAGAGGTAAAAGTATTCAGCAGTATCATCAATATTGCATTCACCTACAGGAATTATTGTGAAGAAGGATAGTAATGATTTAATAGCTTTAAAAGCCTTAGACACTTAAAGCTTCACCTAAAGCCTTCATAAGCTTTAAATTATCACTACTTCTCCTCACGGATATCCTAATATAGCTTTTATTTAGGCCAGGTATTGTTGAGGCATCTCTAATAAGTATTCCATATCTTAATGCTAAAGTCTCAGTTAATGCTGTTGAGTCTACTCTAAGAGATAGCTTGACCAGTATGAAGTTTACTGATGTATTGTATGGATTCGTCCTCAAATCTTTAAGGATAGGTATTAATCTGCTAACTTCTTCAAATATGACTCTACGAGATCTATCAATATAGTTATTAACATAGCTTAAATCCTGTAGGAATTTGCTGAATGCGTACGATGTTAAGATGTTTACACGCCATGGAGCCATGAATCTCCCCATATCCTCAATTCTACTTGATACTACTAGTCCAAGTCTTAATCCAGGTGAGGCGAAAATCTTAGTTAACGATTTAACTACATGTAGATTCTCATAGTTCTCTACAAGCTCAATAACTGATTGGTTCTCCATAGTGAAATCCATGAATGATTCATCAACAATAACCTGGCTACCCCTTCTCGAAGCCTCTAAAACAATCTCCTCAATACCTTTCCTTACAGTCAAGGTTCCAGTAGGATTGTTGGGATTACATATATATACTAATCCATTACTTACCCTACTTAAAGCCTTAACAATTCCATCAATATCTAGAATATAGTTATCACCCATATCTAAATATTTTACCTCATAAATTCTTCTATTAAGAGAGTATGCAATACGCCAATACTCTATGAATGATGGTGGTGTTAAAACAAAGCTTAGGGGATTAAACATGTAGGCTAACTGGAAGAGTGCTTCAGAAGCACCATTAAACACCTCTATTAGCCTACAGTCAACATTAAGAAATCTAGATAGAGATTCTTTAAGGCTAGTATATGTTGGCTCGGGATAGTATGAGAAAATATTTCCCTCAATAGCCTCCATTAAGGCGTCAGCTAATAGTTTAGGGGGGCCTAAGGGATTCGTATTTGAACTGAAATCTAGAACTTTACTTGGCCCACCGTAAATCCATACATTACCGCCGTGAATCATTCCTACCACCACATAAAATACTTCTTGCAATCTGAAGCTCATTTAAGGTATTTACGTTTAAAAGCTCAATTGATGATTCAATAACTAAACTACTATATGATGACTCAACACCTAGCCTAATCGGCGACTTAACTATAGATATGCCGGTAGGCTGATATCTATGGTTTAAGGGTGAAATACTTTTAACATCTGAAAGTCTAATATAGTTCTCTAATGGTGTAACAACGGTTATTATTTGGGAGTTGATGCTTAACGACTCCCTAACTATTTTCTCTATTGTTTCAGATTTTATTAATGGTAGATCTGAAGCTATAACTAGGCATGGTGTACCATAAGCTGAGACCTCAGCAATATCATGTTCATATCCAAGCCCGCTTGTCTCAATAGTTCCGAATCCTCTAGACTCAGCCCATCTACGTGTTTTCCAGGTATGTCTTGATGTGGCGATTACTATTTCATCTATTCCACGAGTTTTCCTTAAAGCATCAATAACCCATTCTATCATTGGTTTACCGCAAATATCAACTAGAGGCTTCTCATCAACTCCAAGTCTTCTCCCAATACCTCCAGCCATTACTATTGTCTTCATAGCCTTCTAGAACTATAAATTCTCGACGTTACGCCAGCTATTAGTGAAGCTATAATATCATCTATGAATGGTGGAAGCCTTGATAGTATTCCAGGCTTCCTAGTATCATATCTGTAAAGCTCAAAAACAGCATTCCATCCATTAAGATAGAGGGCTAGAGATAATGCTAGAATCTCATCTGAAACCAGATTTACAGGATCTGAGAAATACTGTTGAGGATTTAGATTCGGTATAAGCCCTGTTCTTGCATCCTCATCAAGTCTTAAAGCAGCATCAATAATACTTACAACATTAATATCCTCTAAACATCTTAATAATTCACTTTTAATCAATTCGTAGGCTTCCTTAGGCTTTAAGCCATTCCACGGTATGAAGAGGGTTAAGGCAGAATCAATAATATCATTTAGCTTAATCCCCCTCTCCTCAAGTCTTCTAACTATAGATCTATTCCGGCTAAAACCCCACTTCTCAGCTCCCTTAATAACAGCTTCATGAACAAGCCTAGATACTAGGCTTCCTACAGATGTAATTTGACCAGTATAGATTTTAGTTGGAGGCTTTCTAAGAGAAGCTACAATTAAAGCATCTGTTGAGGTTCCAATAGCGTAGGATAATCCACATCTCAAATCTAAGTCGTGAACTGCTGAAACCTTGGATTCAGTTACTGTCTTAACAAGTTCAACTAAGCCGTTATCTGAAACATCACAATCCACAACTACAAGAATGTTTATTGTTGAGATTCCTTTATCTAGACTACTACATGCAATACTGACAGGATTACTTAACCCAACAGTTACTGTAGTGAAGCAGGACACATCATCAACACCATCCTTAACAGCTACATAGCTTTCAGGTATGGAAACAGCTGTAAGGAATATTGATGATTGATTCATGTTAAGACCTAAATCTTCAAGAACATGTTTACATTCATTTATAGGATCAGCGTTAAAGTCGTGTGGAACATGATGGAAAACTACATATTTAAGATTGTTTTTAAAGCCTCCACCATAAACAGTTGTAGATAATGCTTTAGCCTCCCATGGAAGAGTTACAACTAAGTCATTACCTTTAATCTCCAAATCAATATCCATTGAACAACACCTCAGCTAAGCTTTTAAGTGGAGTATAGTCTCCAATTCCCTCACAGAATCTAACTTTAAAAGTCAGGGTTCCAGTAACTTTGGATACTGTAAACGGCACATTAACGTCTAAATGTTTACCTGTTAGTGATGAGGTTCCATGATCTATAATAATGGCAACTCTAAACCCCTCCATCTCCTCAATTTTACTTCTAAGCTTTAAATCGATATCCTCCAGTATCGACATTTTTAAACTAAAGGATTTCGTATGGCTTATATCATCGATCTCCTCAACATGTAGAAGCACATTAGATGTTTTAAGGTACTCCAATGACTTATCTAAACCCTCAGAAACGCTGTTACTAACTCTAATACTACTAAAACCTAAAATATTGCCTATACCAAGTACTGATGGACTTTTAGAGATGATAGTTAACAGTTTAACCTTAGACTTAACGTTAATAGGCTCCAGCTTCCCACCACCCCAGGGTATTAGTGTTAAACCATTAGCTTTGGAGGCTATGCTAGTAATGAAGTCTCTAAACATATCTAGGTCAATGTTAAGCATTGAAGGTGATGGAGGGGATGGGAAATCTAGTATTTTCGATGATTTAACTATAAGAACTCCCTTACAGCCACTGTAGAAATATATTTTCGGGGATTCCAAATATCTTAAACTATCATTTACAGCTCTAAATATCCTAAGCTCATTCTCCTTAGATAAATTGTAAATCCATTTAATAAATCCATTCTCGATAATAGCTGGACTAAGCCTATAGGCAACGTATCCGGAATCTAAAGATATGTTAAAACTTAAAGCCTCAACAACGCCTCTAGGAATGGATATACTATTACCTGTAAGAAGCTCAAGTAGGAATAGATGAGTATACTCTTTGGAATCCGTACAACCATATATGCCTCTTGAAGCTAAGCCATCAATAAATGGCTTCCTAATAGCTTCAAGAGGAGTTCTATAGTTTAACTCAGGTATTCTATCATCAGCAGCCCCATCGAGAAGTATAGCTAAAGTATTAACCATAAATTCACCGCAAGGGATAATATCCACAAACCCTACAATATCTCTGTCCAGCTTTAACTCCTCCACCACAGCTTGGACATTTATATTCACCATTTCCAGGCTTAGGAGGTTCCTTGAAGATTTCAAGATATATTTTAAAATAGAATGCTTGCTCAGCGTCTCTAAGCTTAACGATTTTAGAAAGCTCCCTAAACTCGTAGTCATCAACTCTAAAAATTTCCGAAAGCTTTACGCTTCCACTACCTATCTCTAATGGGTTTTTAGGTCTCCAAACAACTTCACTAGGTAAATACTCCTCAAAAACCTTACGTAGAATCCATTTACCATACTTAACCCCTCTAAACTCTCCAATCTTTAACTCAACAGGGATTTTCAATGCGAAACCTACAATCTTGGTATTGGTGAAGGGCTGTATTACCCTTAAACCAATAGATTCACCTAGAGGCTTAGCAGCGAAAAACCATCTACTAGATACGTTTCTAATCCATTCCTCAACTTCCTCACATTTAAGCTTAAATAGGAATGGATAGCCTGCGAAAAGCTCATCTCCACCATCACCTGTTACAATGGATTTTAAACCTAAACTCTTAGCGTATCTTAACCCAATATATAGAGGTATATCATTCCTAATCTCCATAGGATCAAAAGTTCCAAGAATCCTAATAATACTTCTAGTAGCCCCTAAAGCATCCTCCACAGTAAAGCTTTTAACATGATGCTTTAAACCTAAAAACTCAGCTACTATCTTGGCATAATATAAATCCGGTGCATCATAGCCATAACATACAGTTACAGCTTCAGGCTTTACATATCTACGTAGTAAATAAGCAAGTATTGAAGTGTCTAATCCACCTGAAAGAAGAATACCTTCACCAATATCTTCACTAACTACACCATACAATATTTTAAGCAAATCATCTTTAAAATTCTCTATGGAAACATACATATTTAGGCAAAATTACCCTTACTTATAAATCTATTGCTTTGTGGCTTAATTCTGAAATTTGCAAATTCAAGTTTACATAAATTACGAAAAGCTTAATAAGCATTCCTATAACCATAGTATTTAATGATATAGATTACGAGAAATGAATATTAAGCCACAAAGCTAAATCTATCACTAACTCTAATAATTACTTTCAGCAATACGTTGAGAATGATCTAGACAATTTAACATGTTACACATATACTATGATGTAGAGTTGATGTGAAGAGCTATTTTAAGCCTATTAGTTGCTCATAGTTTTCCTCAACTTCTCTAAGTATATCATTCTTTGCTATGGAAATCCTATCTTCATAATTACAGCTATAACAGTTCCTCCAGCAACACTCCCTCCTTAACTATACTGCTTTCATAGGCTCTTAATCCTTTAAATCTAGAATATTGAAGTCTACATCTACTGTAAGTATAGGTAATAGTTTAAACAAAACTGATGTAATTAAACCTTTTACTCAGAATATAATTTATAGAAGGTAGGTGAAGCCATACCTTGATGTATTGTATGTGTAGTGTCATGTGTTCTAATCAAAGCTGTATGGGTTGAGCTAGATATGGCTTTAGGAAAATACTGAAATTAGATTCATGAAAGTAAATCAATAGGCTTTGTTAATGGTTTTGCTATGTATTCTTTGAGGCAATGTTATTCCCTATCATGTTTTTGGAAGTATGTTTAACTTTAATAATGGGGACTTCATGTAAACGGCTTAACTATGATTAAAGTAATTTCAAAGCTTAAGCATATTTCCTAGTGTTTAGACTATGAATTTTAAACTTGGCATAAGCATCTAGTACTTAGCTAACTGGTAAATATTCCAGCTGGATTTAACTTATCTTTAATACTCCGCTTCCCCTATATTTTCCATGTTTAAGCATGAATAGAGCATCATTTACTTCCTCTAATTTGAATTCTCTTACTTCAGGTTTAATAGGTATTTCAGCTGCTAACTTCAGGAATTCTTCAACATCTTTCCTTGTAATGTTTGCAACGGTTTTAACTTCTTTTTCACCCCATAGGATCGTGTAGTCAAGCTCTGGAATTAGTGTTTCCTTTCTTATTAGGTTCATAACTAGTCTTCCGTTTTTCTCTAGATTTCTTAAAGCCTCCTTTACAGGTATTCCTGTAGGGGTTGTATCTATAGCATAGTTAATCTTTCTAGGTGGTGTTTCACCTGTTTCACCAACCCATTCTGCACCATATCTCTCAGCTAGCCTGCTAGGTTCATCTCCTCTTCTTCTAGTAAATACGTAGACCTTACTGTCTGGATATAGATACTTGATTAATTGGTGAGTAATATGTGCTGAGGATCCGTAGCCGTAAAGCCCTATAATCTCTCCATTCCTCATACCTGTAAGTTTTAGAGCTCTATAACCTATAGCGCCAGCACATAGTAGTGGAGCTGCTTCAACATCTGTAAATACGTTAGGGATTGGATATGTGAAATCCTCGTAGGCAACCATGTACTCAGCATATCCACCATCAACATCACATCCAGTACCTTTAAATTCATAACATAGATTTTCAAGTCCTCTTAAGCAGAAGCTACATTTACCACATGAGTGATATATCCATGCAACACCAACTCTTTCACCCCCTCTATACTTGGATACCTCGGCTCCAGACTCATATATCCTACCGATAACTTGATGTCCAGGAATAACTGGAAGCTTAGGCTTCAGCCTTCCCTCAGCCTCATCAAGCTCGGTACGGCAAATACCACATACAGAAACCTTTATAACTACTTGTTTACGTTTAGGGATAGGAATATCTAAATCCTCAATAATAATAGGTTTATTCTCAATTAAATCTATCCTTCTAAGAACTGCAGCCTTCACAACATAATATTTTAAGCGGACATTTAAGCGTTTCCATTAAATACAAATAGAGCTTATAACCTATAAAATTTTATTATTGTTTCATGCTAGATGTTTATAGGATTTAGAATATTGTCTGAGGCCATGAGTTCTAGGAAATCTATTAATGAGGGGCTTAATGAGAAATAATGTAAATTATTAGAATTCTGGAAGTTATAGCTCTAGATGAATTGAAACCAATATTGATGAGAAGATCGCTATAGAACTAGATATCAAGGAATATGATGATAGCTATGAGAGCCTACAAGAACATCATAACATAGAATTCTCAGTGAAGTATTGTGATGAGGGTGAAGTTCTTAATTAATGATGTATCACGACTCTAAAACTCTTAAAGGAATAGATCATAATCGAATATCTTCGAATGGAAGTATAGTAGAATCGGAAACCATTGCTTAGGGAGCTAAGGCATTCTTTAATAACAATACTAAATGCTGAAATATCATTAAGCTATTTATGCTTAACCGAAAACATTTCTTACTAAGTCTAGCTTCTAGATCCACTTAAACAGTTAGCTATATGGAGATATTACCGTTAGTACTAATAGGTAGGCTACATATAGGATCTGAGGCAAATAAATCTCCTACCATGTGGTAGGCTCTTGCTCTACATCCTCCACATACATTCCTTAATTTACAAACATTACAGTATCCCTTAAGCTCTTTGGGATCTCTAAGTCTACCTATAAGTTTATCATAGACTAGCTTCCTCCATATATTAGCTAAACTTGTCTTTCTTACGTTACCTAAAACGTATGGTAGATAAATACAAGTTTTAATACTACCATCCTCCATTACATGTAGGGTTTCACCTATTGAGCAAAGCCTACTTAAACTCTCCATATAGCTACTTATAGCAAGTAAAGCATTGTATATGGGTTCATAAACATATATTCTAGCTTTTCCATACATATTCATTGGGTATGCTTTCCATTTATCATGAAGATGTTTAAGGAGGGAATAGTATTCAAAACCGCTTGGAATAATATCTGGTGAGGCTCTACCGCAGGGTATGGTGGCGAGTATATCGATCTCCATATTCTCCATGTGTTGAATTATGGAATCAATATCCACCATGTTTAACTTAGTAATAGCAATTCCAATGGAGCATTCTAATCCATATTCCCTACATTTATTGATTGTGTTAAGCTTAAGCCTTAATGATGATTTTACGCCCGTGAATTTTTCGTGTATCTCTTCATTGATTGCCGGAAGATTTATTGCTACTGATGCCTTAAATTCCTTTAATATTCTAATTCTATTTTCATCTAGTAGGGTACCGTTAGTTGCTAGTATAGGTTTTAAACCTAAATCAGAGACATAAATTATCAAATCCATAATGTCATCTCTAAGTAGGGGTTCGCCTCCTGTAAACACAAATGCCTTTACACCTATCTCTAATGCCTCTAAAATGATTCTTTTAGCTTCAGTTGTTGAGAGTAAATTTTTACTTACACCAGCTGCATAGCAGTGAATACATGACAAGTTGCATTTATATGTTGTTTGCCAGGCTATATGATGTGGAGAATACATAACTAAATGATTTTAACGTTCTATAATCATTATGGTTAAATCGCTAAATCTCTCACTACAATGTGCTAGATTAAGCAACCTAAATCTCCTAATTCTCTCATTTTCTAGAGTAAGGTTTTCATATATAGTACATTTAATTTCAGGAGGCAAATTATTGTTTATTAGGAACTCCGCTATCTCCCTTGGCATGAAATCCCACGGTCTAGGTAGCAATACTATCTTCCTCGTACTATTCCTTAGGAATGTTAATAATTCATTCTTATCGTTATCTAATGATCCGCTTTTATGAAATGTTATAAATATTGCCTCCTCCATCGGTAATCCATGTATAGAGCAAGCTATCTGTATAGAGCTTATCCCACATATAACTTTAACATCTTCACATACTTCTCTAATGAGTTTAATAAACTCTACATTAGAGAATTTAGGATCACCCCAGCAGCATATTACACATAGCTTTCCTGCCTTAGCTTCCATACTTACGTATTTTAATGTATTAACTACATCGTTATCAAGAGCTAACATTACTCCACCAGTCATATTCCTTACTATGGATAATACCTGTCTAAATCCAATTATAATATCAGCTCTTTCCAGAATTCCTCTTGCTCTTAGAGTTAGATATTGAGGATCTCCGGGACCTATCCCGACGATGTAGATTCCTCCGGGTTGTAGCTGCATAATGGATCCTCCCCAAACCAGTCTCCACCTAACTCATATGATCTAACCTTACATCCTCCACATATACTCCTATAATTACAGGATCTACATTTTCCCTTTAGCTTTTCAGGATCTCTTAGATCTCTCGTCTTAACAATCATATTGTAACGTGTCTCCTCTATAGGATCTTCCAGTATGTTTCCAAACCTTAAAGATGCGAAGAGACATGGCATTACATAACCCATAGAATCTATATCAAAATATAACTATCCTACATATTTTAGAGTACTGTTGTGAAGAAGTCTCTTTAAGTATTCTCATAAATAACGGATCATAAACGAAAACTTCCTGCCTCCATCTTCCCCTCCTAGCTTCTAAAGCTATCTTCCTCATGAATTCCTCGTATTCTAAAGGTGAGGGGGCAAACATATTAAATGTACTTCTACCTCTACCTGTAGGCCTAATTCCAAATATTACACATCTCTCCAAATTGATCTTTGATGCTAAATCAAGTGTTAACGGTATCTCGGAGATGTTTGGCTTTAATGCCGCAGTTACGAAGCCTTGAAGAATATTGTGTTTTAAACATACCTTAATGGTATTCATAATCCTATCGTATATTTCAGGCTTTCCGCATATCGCATCTATAACTGAATGGGTTACACCATCAACAGCAACCGTAATCTTAACTCCTAACCTATGGAGGTCTTTAGCTAGCTTCTCAGCCTCCCCGCCGGCTAATCTTCCACCCTTCGTAACTATATAGGGCTTCAACCTACAATTAATACAGTATTTAACTAGATCAGTAATATCTTCTCTAAGTAGTGGTTCACCACCTATAAAAGCAAAGTATTTAGCTCCGAGCTTAGCTACATTTGATATTAAAAGCTTAGCTTCATCAGTTCCCGGCTCTCTTCCACTTAGGGGTGGATAGCAGCAGTGTTTACATCCGACATCGCATTTCTCCGTAGCAAACCAAAGAACTAGTGATGGGGGGTTAATATTCATTATGATCCCTACATTTAATAACAACTATTGAAAGCCATGAAAATCTCCTCAATAGGAGATCCTCTAATACCCCTACAAACACGTTTTCATGAAGTCCTTCATATTCTCCTCTAAGCGTTAAATTTTCACAGACAATAACTGGTGTTTGCTTACTTATACCGTTAGCGATTAGAGCTCCCGCAGCTTCCTCTAATTTAAGCTCAGGGCCTGTAAGTAGTATTACATGTCTACCATAATTAAGCATATTAGCTATAAACTCCATCTTTCTAATAGCATTCCCACCATCATGAAGGGAAACTATAACGGATTCATCAAGGTTTATTTTCGCTATAGATGCTGCAACTTGTATGGAGCTTATTCCGGGAATAATTTCGACATCAAAGTCCTTAAATATTTTTAGAAGACCGTTTAGACCTGATGAAATGCATGGATCACCTATCCTCAACACGGCAATACTTTTACCTGTTAGCTTAGCTCTTTCAGCAGCTCTACTAACAACCTCAATATAGTTATCAACATCCTGTATGTAGACTTCCTTATTTTTAATTAGTTTATCTGCAGGCAGTAAATCAAGCCTCCAGCCAACAATAATATCTGCTTCACTAATTACTTTTCTAGCCTTTTCCGTTAAGTACTCAGATGAGCCGGGACCGACGCCGACTATATAGGCTTTAACCATAACGCCATCCCAAATTCATTTGGATATCTCGCTCATTTTAACTATTCTATATCTTTGCTTCCATCCTCTAATGGCTTTTTCCGATTTTTCAGCTATATCCCTATATACTTCATAAAGATCGTCAGAACATATTTCAATATGTCTCCAATCAGCACGGAAGGATTCAACATCAATTAGTGCATTAACATCATTTAAATACTGTTTAACTATCTCTAAAGCCTTGATCATCTCATCTCTTGTAGGTCTTCTTGAAATTCCAGGGCTAGGTACAAATTGGTATATTCTATATGGAATATTCCTACTAATACCTGCTATGAATAATGCTATCCTCTCGATCTCATTAAAATCAACTACTTCAGGGATAAAGATTGTACGTATAAGGAAATTTATATTTTGATCATGTAATAGCTTAATAGCTTTCAATACGTTTTCATTATCCTTACCCGTATACCATTGATGTATGCCATTACTGAATGCCTTTAAATCTATTTTAACTAGGTCAACACAACATTTCTTTAGCTTATCTATATAATCCTTATTAGCAAGTAGGTATCCATTAGTTGAAACCTCAACCTTCATATTAAGATTCTTTAACCTCTCGATCAGATTAAACATATAGGAGGGGTTAAGAGTTGGCTCACCGCCTGTTAATACAGCTTCGCTGGCTATATCCCCCATATATAACTGCATATTTTAAGTATAAATTCTACAAGATTGCTAACTGTAAACTCTCTGCCAACATCATACTTAGCTATTGCAAAACAGGATCTACAATTAAAATTGCATCCTGCTAGATTAATATATATCCTCCTTACTGGGCTTACTATAGCTTCTATAGATGGTATTTTCCTATAGGTTTGGCTATTCATTCTAAGACCTTGATAAGAGATATCTTAATGTACTGGTAATTGTTGATGGACCGTGATGAGCTAGGTTAACAGTACTGCTCTCTTCTATCAGTATTACTTTCCTCCTCTTAATAGCCTCCATATCCTCCCATCCCCTCTCCTTAAAGATTTCCAGTATATTAGATATCCTCTCTCTATGCTTAGGATAGGGTTCATAATTTACTACAATTAAGTGGGGATTCCTTATCTTAACATGGTTAAAGTTAGGCTTAAAGAATTCGGATGCTACATCACTAAATATGTTTTGAAGACCAATCCAGGAAAGCATATCATCGATATACGTTAATGATCCGCATGTAACAATATCATCACCAAGCCAAAGCTCAACATATATGGATCCCGCTAGCTCCCTCCTTTTAAGACCAATCAACTCGTTAAGTATTTCGTAGGCTAGCCTCCTAGCTTCAGTAAGCCTTCCAAGTATTGAACCTATGAGAATTATGTTTTCAAGAATTCCAAATATACTTCTTGGAAATGGAATTAGATATACACTATATCCCTCCCTCATCAATTTCTCAGCAATACCCTTCTGCAGTCTACCTTCTAGGAGTACTATGTCAGGTTTTAGATTACTAAGCTTAGGAGAATCGACCTCAAGACAGCTCCCAACAACTCTATGCTTTAACTTTAAGTATTTTAAACAGTATGGTGTAACACCAATAATAGAATCCTCTAATCCGAGTTTAGATATGGTATCTGATATCGAGGGCCATAAGCTAACTATCCTCATAAAACATCAGCCCGCTTTAAGTATTGTTATTACTGGATGGTTTAACTCATTATCCCACATGATCTTAACCTTAACACCATAAACCCTCTCTATCAACTCCTCTGTAAGGATTACTTTCGGATCACCATAAGCAACAATTCTACCACTATTTAAAACTACGACTTTATCGCTATATGTTAGTGCTAGATTTAAGTCGTGGAGTGCAGCTATGACAGCTAACCCCTTATATGTTAGGCTTTTAAGAATATCCATAATCTCAACTTGATGCTTTAAGTCAAGATGAACTGTAGGCTCATCTACAAGCAGTATTTTAGGCTGCTGTGTAATAGCCTTAGCTATCTTAACCCTCTGCTGCTCCCCACTACTAAGCTCACAAACCCTCCTGTCAGCTAATCCATCCAGATTTAAAGATTTTAGAGAGTATTGAATTAGATCCTCATCCTCTCTAGACTCCCACCATAAACCCTTCATATGGGGAGTCCTACCTAGGGAGACGGTATCAAATACTGATAGCCCACCTGGAAGAGGTGTTGGTGGAATATAGGAGATCATTCTTGCAATTTCCCTGGCACTATACTTATATATTGATGTTCCATCAATATATATTGAACCGTATGGTTTTAGAAGACTACATAGACATTTCAGTAGTGTAGTTTTACCGGAGCCATTAGGGCCTAGAATACCTATAAATTCACCTCCACGTATAGTGAACGATATCTTCCTTAATGCTTCAACCCTACCATAACTAAACGATAAATCACTAACAATTATCTCCTTAAAGCTCATAGTATCTACCCCTTCTTAATAATAGATGTATAAAGACAGGTACACCCATAACGGAGGTTATAGCACCTACAGGAAGCTCTGCTGGAGCTATAAGCATTCTAGCAGCAACATCTGCAAGAACAAGAATTGTTGAGCCTATAAGCATACTTAAAGGTAGGAGGAGCCTATGATCACTACCAACAATAAGTCTAGATATATGTGGAGCCATTAAACCTATAAATCCAATAATACCGTTGAAGGATACTGCTAGAGCTGAAAGTATAGATAGAATAGTTAGTAGAGTATATCTTAACACTTTAACGCTTACTCCAAGCTGGGAGGCATCTTCATCACCTAGGAGGAGAGCATTAAGCCTTCTAGCATTTAGAAACACGTACATAATGGCTATAATCGATACTGGGAATGCTATTGCTAGGAAACGCCATGAAGATGTTACAAAGCTTCCGAAAAGCCAGAAAATAACTCCATGAGCCTTCTCCCCACCAGCCACTATAACTACAGTTGTAGCTGAAGAGAAGAAGAGACCTACAGCAATTCCTGAAAGTAGGAGGCTTAATGGTGATCCACCGGCTAAACGTGAAAGTAGGAGTGTTAATAGAAGGGAGGTGAAGGAGCCAATAAATGATGTTAATGGTATTGCATATGGTGATGAAGGGGATAGAAGAGTATATCCAAGTAGGAGGGATAAAGATGCCCCGAAAGCAGCTCCTGAAGCAATACCTCCAATATATGGATCTATAAGTGGATTACGGAATAGAGTCTGCATAACAACTCCTGAAACAGAAAGAAGGAAGCCGACAAGCATAGCTGAGAGAAGTCTTGGAAACCTAATATTCCAAACCACATTAACAATAGATTGATCACCAATCCCCCTAATAGCCTGTAGAACATCTAGAAATCCAATACGTGAAGCGCCAATAGATAATGAGAGAATACTTAGAAGAAATAGAATAACTATGCCGGATAATGTAGTTACTAGTAGTTTAAGCTTCTTAGCCTTAACGTACATTAAATTCCCTCAAAACAATTTGAAATATTATAGCCTGCAAACTCAGGAATATTAAGGTTATCCTGGGGATTTGGATATACTAAATATACTCTACCTCTACCTTCCGATATTACTTTACCTCTACAATAAACATTTGAAAGATACTGTTTAGATAGATATTCAGCTTCTTCAAGCTCATTCATATTCGGTCTCCTCCATGAAGAGCCGGGTACAGGAACATATGAATCTATAATTAATTGTATTCCACTATTTATTGATGATATGTATTTAGCTATACCTACTATATCGATAGGATCATTAAAGCCTGGAATAAGTATTGTTTCAACAGATACATTTACACCAAGCCTATACATTCCTGAAAAATTCTCTAAAACCCGATTGAGAGGAAAGCCTGTATAGTCTAGATGCTTACTGGGATCAATTGATTTAATACTTACAATAGCCTCACATCCCTTACGGGCCAGCATACTAGCTACCTCACTATCCATACTGTAAGCATTTGTCAGTAGTTTAACCTCAATATTTAAAGACTCTAATAGTGAAAGTATTGATGGTAGAGAGCTATCTGTTGTAGGTTCACCACCACCGAGAACTACACGTTTCAAGCTGTATTTACGAATTAGTATATTTACAATATCTCTAAGCTCCTCAATCTTTAAGCTTCTCAACAGTTTAAGATTGTTTCTTACATTGGTAGGTAGGTGATTATCCCATATGCTTATCTTTCTTATACATCCTCTACATTTAAAGTTGCAGTCTAGGAAGTGTATGTATGCTGATAAGTCATAATCATAAAAAGTTATGTGGAATATTTTAGTATTCATTGCTTCACCATGGGCTTAACGTAGTTTAAATAATTATCCCCTATAACATTCGGAATATTAGTATTGAATACTTCAGGGTATAGTATTTTAGCTAGAAGCTCAATAGCCTCAGCAACTCTCGGTCCAGCTCTTACAAATATGTTTTCAGCCTGCTCGTAAAGTAAGTAGACTCTATTCTTTCTTACAGCCTCTACATTCTCTAATCCTGGAATCTGTTTTAGCTTTAACTCAACATCCTCAGGTTTTAAACCCATCATTGTGCATCCAATAAATATAACTTCAGGATTCCTCTCAACTATAGATTCAGGGCTTACAGTTATCCATCCACTAGCATCCATAAACACATTGTATCCTCCAGCAAGTCTTATTATATCGTTTAGGAATGTTCCATTACCTGTAGTCCATATTGGTTCAAGCCATGAAGACTGGAAAACCTTAACCTTAACTCTAACAGCCGCGAGGGATTGCTGAATAGCTTCAATCCTATCCTTCATCTCATTAACAATCCTCTCAGCAAGCTCCTCCCTACCTGTAACTTTACCTAGAATCAATATCTCACTATAAACATCATTAATGTTTCTAGCATCTAAAGCTATAACTGTTAATCCAAGCTCCTCAAGCGTAGGTATAAACTTCTTCTGGAGGCTTGCTGAAACTAGAACTAAATCAGGTTTAAGCGTAGCAACAGCTTCAACGCTTAAAGTTGTAACACCACCAACACTTGAAACCTTACCCTGCTCCTTAAGCTTAACAATACTTGGAGGAAAATCAGTATAATCATCAACGCCGACAATAAAATCTGTAAGTTCAAGTACAGCAGCAACCTCCGTACATAGTGGAGAACAGGAAACAATTCTTAGTGGAGGCTTAGTAATATTTACATTTCTACCTAGAAAATCCATAACTGTTAACGGATACTTTGGAGGTGGAGTTGTTACTGTTTTTGTTACTGTTCTATATTCGATAGCTGTTGTTACAGTTGTTCTATACTCAGTACTAGTAATGGTGTAGGTTTTATAAGTAGTTAAGGATTGGATAGCTATATAGCCAACTATTATCAAAGCTATAACTAAGATAGCTGAAACCAGCTTCCAATTCATATTCTCACTTATTTATAGGAAATTTTACCAGGCAATTCTACCTAAAAAATTAAACTTATAAACCTATCGCTGAAAACATAGTGTTCCATCATCTTCAGCTTCAATCCTATTCATCATGATTACTGATAATATATCTTTCATATATGTTATGATGTTGCTTATAGTATGATAATTAAACATTATTGTAGACCATAACAACCTTTAAATATTAAAAACATTAGATCTAACTACTTATTTTTAAATTAATTTACCTAATCCTACTTAGACAGATTTACTAAACAGCAAAGCTTTAAGCGAGTTTATTTAAACTATTTGTTAAGTGATGGAGATGACGAGGATTTATCAGATTGTACAACATACATATGATAATTCTATTTATATATCTTTTCAGGGATGCAACTTTCAATGTAGAGGCTGCTATTTAAAGGATACTATATGGTATTATCATCTCCCAGAAGATTTAAAACGCCGCCTCAAAGAAATTAAGCATATTAAGCTATTAACTTTAAGTGAGTTTAAGTCTATTATTGGAAAAATCAATACTGGAGAGGCTATTCTAGGTGGAGCTGAACCTACTCTTGATGAAGAGTTGCCGGAGGTAATACGGCTGCTTAATGATTTCAATATTAAAACCTATTTGACAACTAATGGCTATATCTTAGACTGGGAAATGATAAGAAAGCTGGAGAAAGCAGGTCTTACAAGTATTTGTATAAGTATTAGAGCATACAATGATGATATCCACTATTTCTATACAGGGCAAACTAATAAGCCTGTTCTAGATAATTTTAAGCTTGCTAGTGAAAGCAGGATTAAAGTTATGGCGGAAAGCATTTTAATTCCAGGATTGGTTGGACTAGATGAAATTGAGAAAATAGCTAAATTCATTGCAAATATTAATCCATATATACCGTATAGAATCGATGGCTTCATGCCGTTCGGCAATGTGCCATGGCGATCCCCCTCCCCTAAAGAGGTAATTGAAGCTGTAGAAATAGCTAAAAAATATTTGAAAAACGTTTACTATACCCATAGGGAAATGGAGTTTAAGGGGGAGGTAATCAACATATATCCAGAAGTGCCTATAGATTGATTTATCTCAAAACATAAACTACTAGTAGAGCGGAGACTGTAGTCTTATTTTAGAAAGCAGAGCTAAAATATATCTTTCATATATGTTATGATATTGCTTATAGTATTATTCTATTCTTCTATAAGAATAGAATATTAAGTCTTCAATCATTTAAGTATATAGGCGATACTACTATAAGCATAGAAGCTAATGAGAATTAAATTATAGTTATGATGTTTAGGTATAGGAGGGATAAAGGTCATGTAGTTGTTGATGGAAATCCACTACTAATCATCTAGTCATAAGCTCGATACATTCATAACTTAAAGATCGCCGAGACTTGATTATAAGCTTAAGCATAAAGTCAGCGTACAATACGGATGAGATAGATTAGGAAATGATGTTTTGAGCAACATACTACAACCTAAAAATAGAGAGATAATATGGAAGCTATAATGTTAACAGTAAAATATTTGATACATGACTAAACATAGATCATAAAATGTAAAGACTAGCAGTATAGTAATACACTAAGGCATGAAAACTTAAATATTTTGAAAACCACATCATAAGTAGCCTGTATTCACCATACTGTCATCACTTCTTGTTTATGTTTTTATTAGGTTATGTACGCATATGTAGCTAGGTTAGTTTCTTGCTGTCTCCCTTAAAGATTAAGTCTTTGATTCTATACTTTAATAATCTGAACGCTGCTTAACTATCCTAAAGACTTTATGTGATTTTTGCTTAATCACTTAAAGCATATACTAAGAGATCTTATATGAACATACTACTTCAAGCCCTTCAACTACCCAATATCTAAGACTGATTACGGAACGTAAGCCTCATAATTAGCTAAACATCAATACATACTACATGAATAGCCTACTACCATAAACCGTTTCATCAAGCTATTAACCCTCAACCTCCTAATCCTTGAAAGCCGTACCAATATAAGCTTATATACAAATAGCCATGAACAATCAAGGAAGCTTAAGGATAGCAGGATAGTATTATCTAATCTTTTAATTGTGTTCAGCATGGTCTTTTCTGCGATTTCCCATTGAAGATGCTTATATACTTCGTTACGAAAGAATATGTTAAACCCTTTGAAAAATTTGACTGGATTGTTGAGGTGGATCCATAGAGCTAAAGGTGAAGATGAATACGTGAAGCTTCTGAAGAGTGGGAGAACTTGAAAAGCCTAAAGTTGAAGACTATAGACTTCTAACCTGTCTAGGAATTGGGGGTTGAAGGTTAAAGTTTCTCAAGCTTCTTGTACACAAAATTTCTTCTATCTTTGATATATCTAATGAATATTCCATGATGTATACTTAGACTTGACGATATTAATAGTTTTGGAAACTCTATGTTTCCAGGACATACTTCACCTTTTTCGGAGGCCTGCATCATGTCCCCTTCTACTGGCTGATACCATAGTATGCCATTTTTGTCTTGGAAGAGGTAGTGTGGCATGCAGGTTTCGTCTAAAATAACATCTATACACCTTAACCTAAGCTCTTTTTGAACCGGTATAAAAATGTTTTTTACTTCAACCCTTTCATTAACATTTAGAATGTGGGCATTTAATCTATCGTCTTCTAATATTAGATAGTGTAAGGCTAAAATTCTTTCTCCTTCATCACTTATGCAATTATTTGAAAGCTGTAGTGCAAAGCATTGGCTTTTGCTCTTAAAAAGTATGCTTTTACTCTCTTTTTCTAGGTTTTCGCCAAAAATTTTAATATAATAACATTCATTGTATCCTTTTATCGTATAAACTAGGTGTACTCGTGTTCTTTCATCATAGACAAGATTATATTCATCCAATACTCCTTTGAATGTTTCTAGAGATTTTATTTGAACATTTCCGTCTTCTCCTATCTTAATCAAATATATAGTTGAAGAATTGTCTACAAAACTGTATGCTAAAGTTATTAAAACTCCATCTTCACAAAAATATGCCGGTTCAAGTATGCGGTCTACCTGGAAGGGTAATTCGAAACCTTTCAGAGAAAACTTTTCATCTTCTACAATACATTTAAAGAGAGTGTTTTTTTCACTCCAAACTATACAATTTTTTCCTTGGTCGTAATTTTCAGGCAATGCAACATGCACCTCATAAGGTTTATCTAATCTCGTTATACACTTATTGTACCAAATGTTTTTAGGAAAGTTTGGACTGTTCATCATTAAATATAAGAAGTATTTCGTGTCATATTTATTAATCCAAACACTATATATTGGATTATAAACATATCTTAAATAATCTCTAGTTGATGAAATGTATACTGGTTTTGATGGTATAATCTTTATCCGGACAATTTCTGAATCTATGAAAAGTATTCCGTGAGAGGTGTATGTTGCCTTTATTTTATAAAGGTCTTCAGCTAGTTCTCCACAAATTTTTGTCAAATCTAAGTCCAAACATTTTTTACTATTTGGAGATAACGTAAAAGTTTTTGTTTCAGGTGGGGGTAGTATGATGCCTTCACGTGAAAGCCAGCTAAGTTGCGTAAACGATTTCTTAAAACCTGACTTTCCCAAAATTTTAAAATATAAAGAACTTGATAAAGATGTTAGTTCGTTAATTAATAGAGTGTCTGAACCTACATTTTCTAGGCAAACCCTTACTGGAATAGATTCTCCCCTAACAAACTTTCTTCTCTTAAACTTTATTTGAAGTTTAAGATTTTCTTTAAAGCTCAAAATTATCAACCTTACTCATTTGTTCCTCTATTGTTTCAATAACTAGTGGGTCGCTTTCTACAAACTTATTTATGTCGTAATAAATTCTATACTTTACTGTTGTCTTCCCTCTGTAGTTGATTTTGATGGTTGAAATCCAAAAATTACCCTTTTTTGTGACATTAACGTTTCCCATACGAGATTGCCCTGAATCATGATCCTCTATTTCTACAAGCCAGGATCCTCTACCAGGACTTGATCCCTTTATACCTTTTGTAAATCCTGTTAAATCCTTGTAATAATCTACGTTGTTTACAATTTCAGGAGGATATAACGGAATTAATCTAAGCTCTTTTTCATCGCCTTTGTTGAGAATGAATTTAGAGTTTGCATGGAATTTAAGCCAGGGAATTTTTCCATTTTGTGATTGTTTGAGAACATCTTCAACCCAGTAAACTTTCGGTTTTTTACTATACAACATTTTTCTTAAGATATTGTCTTTGCCTGTTATCATTTTCTCCTTATCATATAATCTTAGCTTTAGTTGGCATAGACCACAGAAGTGCCAATTAACATTAGCAAAATATGACATTACACATGACATCATGTCTTCGCTGTCATGATCATCCCAGTATGGTCCTTCAGAACCAAGTTCTTCACGACTTGTTATAAATTTATAATCAGATTCTCTTACAAGATATGTTGCCCCATGAGTTAAAAAGAGCGCATGCCCAAGCTCGTGGACGAATTTCTTTTCCATATTCCATCCTGAGACAAAATAGAACTGTTTATTACCAAAGTGTAATCCTCCAACTCTTGACCCCAAAAATGGAGGTTTACATAATAGAACGCAGAAGCCAATATTATATCCTTTTAGAGGATAAGATATTAAGTTGTAATAATTTTTATTGATTTTATTAAGCATATCTTTAAAAATCTCCTTAGCTATATTCATTAAAAACATCCAAGTTGTTTCGTTAGGATTTTTTGGATTATTGTCTGGTGGTGTTAATAGTTGAGAATTCGGTATATTATTGTGGGGTTGGGGGAAAGAATAGCTACCAAAGTCTTGTTGATGAATAGTAGTATATTTAGCATTTTTATATATTTTCCATGCATTAGTTTGCCAAGTACTATAAACTACCTTTTCCAAATAATCCATCCAATCTTTCATCATTATCGTGTATCTTTTTCCCGGCGGCGGTTCCTCAACTTCTATAAAGGCAGGTGAAAATGTTGACTTTATAAGTTTCCAGTTTATGTCCTCATATTTTATTCCCTCCTGTAGAGCTATCATTTCTATCGTAACTCTTTTCCATATTGTTATTGTTGGAGTTTGAACATAAGGTACTTGTAAGTTTGGATTATTCTTGTCTTTTAAAACAGCTTCTTCACATCCATTGATAAGTTTTATTTTAAGACTATAATTATTTCCATTGATGGGTGGAAAATGTAAATATATTTTTGCATAGCCTTTTTTACTTTCGTCAACTTCCTTTATTGGTACTAAGACTGCATTAGAATTATAGAGTTTAAATTCCTTTTTATTTTCATCCAATATTATTTTTTGTATCTTGTCTATGCCGCCTTTACTTCTACACCTGTCACTGAAGTCATTTGGAGCAAATATGTCTGGACAGTTGTCGCCTCCTGGAACCTTTTTTATAATGGAATCTATAAATTTTGCTCCATTTCTTCCTTTTGGTCGTTTTTCTGGTGGATCAGCCAATTCTATTATTGCTGAAACTTCATATGGAATAAAGTCTTCCGGCTTGCCTTCAACTCTTTTTGAAACCTCAATTTTTACTGGTATGTAAATGTCTATCTTGCCCATTATCCCGTATGCCTGATAGTATTTGCATTTATCATATGGAAATCCTGGAACATTCTCTAAAATGCATATTCTAAACTCGTCTGAAGATCCTATAAGATCAACTTCCTCCTTAATCGGAGAATACTGGGTATCTTTTGATGCTTTTTCTATTGTATAGTTTGCATTCTGTGCTGGTGGCTGGACCTTGAGGGCAATTGTGTATGAAATTTCTTTTTCAAGAATCCCATATGCTATGCATTCAGCCCTTTTTACTATACCATAATATGTTTCTCTTGCATACTCATATGCTTTCTCCATATATTCTTTCATGTCTGTTTCTATTTAAACTTTTCTTCCTATTTTTGGGCTTTGTGAACTTAAGCATGTTTGTAACATCACATATACGTATAGAGTTTACCTCAATAATGGCTCAAGCAACATAAACAATCTTCCTCATAGAGCTTACGTTAATGATAGTATTATTAACCATAAAATCTAACGTTTCTCCCATCAAACTTAATAGAAGCTTAAAGATTGTAGTAAGGTGGCTCTATGAATGAATTTTGGACACGCCCAGTTGTTAAGATGCTTATCCGGATGTTATAAAAGCGTGATGTTCCATCATCTTTATAGAGACTAAGCCTCAAGTTTAGTCTCTATCCATTATGATTGCCAATAGTATTCCTTCCATATATGTTATGGATTGCTTATAATATGATAGAACTCATTGTAAACCCTCAAGTATATTATTATGCATGTTACCTGTATGAATACTGGGAATGTTGATGCTAGCCTTTCATATCTTATGTTTATTTTGAATGCTTTTATATGCCTTCTCATCAAATCCATATAGTCTTCCACGTTTAGGCTTACTCCCTGGGTTAAATTTATGTTTGCCTTGATTCCTCTATTCTAAGGTGTGCTCTAATCTTCTTAGTGTCGTATGCTGAGTCTCCTATAACTCCTAGGTCTACCATGCTTAACCCTTACATCCTCAAGGAGCTTTACGAAGCGTTTGGAATCATGCTCATTACCTGGCCCAACCTGAAGGCTTAAGGGTAGGGATTCAGGCGATACAAAAGCATGAATCTTCGTATCCTTAATATGCTTATATCCATCATAGCCTACAAGCACCCCCTTTCCTAGCCCTAATTGCTATCGACGACAACTTTATCTATGCTTACCCTAAAGTAACCCTTAGATATTAAGAAGTTAAGTATTTGCTCCAAACGCTAGCTCCTCCACCTCTTAAGCCTCCTGAAGTTGAGTAATGTCATAATTAGAAGACATATCCATCTGTACCAGTAATAAGTACGTATAGAATACCGTTCAACAAGCATATCATCAACACTAGGCCTACTAATTCTAGGAGAAAGCAAGGACTTAATAAGCTTCCATTCATCATCGCTAATCTCAGAAACTCCACGAAGAAAGAATAAAGAGGAAAACTTGAATAGTTTTGCAATGAGTTCTATAATAACATATATATCCTTAGGAGACTTTCTTAATAGGTATAGGAATTCTAAGAACACCTAAAATTGTCTAGGTCCTAATTCTAATGAGTTAATTGGCTTATCACCCTATTATCCTCAATAACTAGAGTTATTTAGTAATCTAATGGGTAATTATCGATGAGAATATCTTGGTAAGACAATTCATTAAGGATAATGGAAATGAATCAGCCATGACTCAATATCTTCGACGACCACTAGCTTGATTATAAGCCTAAGCATGGAGACTCAGTGCATGATATTGATGGGATAAAAACAGATTGAGAAATAATGGCTTTAAGCAACATACTATAAACCTGGAAATAGGAGAACATACCATAATGTGGAAGCTATAGAGAATGAGGATAGCAATGAAAGATTTAGTACATGGCTAAAACATTAGAGGAACGATAGTAAAAATATGATGAGAAGCGGCAATGTTAAGTAGTATAAACCGTGAAAACATAAATATTTTGTAGCAATCCCGTAAGGATCCTATAGAAAAGATTAAGAATCCAATAACTAGAAGATATACTGAGCTGTTAATCATGTTTAGTAGAGTTTATTAGATGCTATATGAAGTAGATATGTTGGGATAGATATGATTTCAGCATCTTTCTTTTCAGGAGGTAAGGAGTCTATTTATGCATTGTTTAAGGCCTTAAAAATGGGGTTAGATGTTAAGTATTTAATATATTGTAATTATGATTTTCCTAGAGTATCTCCTCATGCATTAAACATTGAGGTTGTTAGAGTTGAAGCTAAACTTATAGGTTTACCGTTAATTGAATGCTCCCCAAGGAAGGGGGTTGAGGTAGAGTTTCTAAGAGGATTACTAGTGAAGCTAGGGGTGGAAGCTGTAGTGGGGGGAGATATTTACTTAATTGATCATTATAACTGGCTTGAAAAACTATGTAGCCCTATAGGTATTAAATGCGTGGAGCCATTATGGGTTGGTGGTGAAGAGAAGTCAAAAAACATCTTAATTGAGGAGGTAAATGATGGAATAGAGGCTATAATATGTGGTGTAAGAGATAAATTGAATGGAAAACTGTTGGGGAAAACAATAAATAAGGAGTTTCTTAATGAGTTTCTAGAATACTGCTCTTCAGTAAATATTGATCCATGCGGTGAAAAAGGAGAATACCATACAATCGTGTTAAGATCTCCAATTTATAGAAAATCAATTCAAGTATTAAATCATAGCATAATAAGGGAAAATGATTATATTTATATTAAGGTAAATGATTACAAAATAGTATGATGAGGGGATCAACTAGTAAAACTATAAGTAATAGTAGAATTCTTAGCTGTCGTCTCTCTAAAGAAATTGTAAGTGAGCTTAACTTCATATCTGAACGTTATGGATTACCTAGATCACAGATATTAAAGTATGCATTATTAACATATTTGGAAATGATTAGGAATATAGGAGGTATTCTAACTCCAAACTTTAAGATATCTCCATCAAGTCTCTCAATAAGTAGGAGGGGGAATTGTACATTTATAAGATTTCCTAATGGCATGACTCTATCTTTAACATGTATTTCATCAGGTGGTGTAGGACCTAAACCCATGGATGAGGTTAAGGTTGATGGATTCACTCTAGGTAGACTTATAACTAGAGCAGCATTAATGGAGATTCTATCTACAGGATCTTGGCCTATATATGTTTCAGCATCAATATGTGTTGAGATGGAGCCTATTGGAGCTGAAATAGTTAGGGGAATCAGGTCTGAAATGATGAAAATATATCTAGACCCATTGATTCTAAGCATAGATACTGAGGAGAATTTCCACACCATACAGACAGGAGTAGGAGTAAATGTTATTGGCTTCTCCTATGAGAGAAATCTGAAGATTGGAACTGCTCAGGTAGGAGATATTATAGTTATGCTTGGAAGACCATGTGTAGGATACGAGGTTGTTAAGGCAGATCTAAATGGTGAAATTCCAAGTTTAAAGGAGCTTCTAAAACTTCTAGATCTCCCCTTTATCCATGAGGTAATACCTGTAGATAGTGATGGAGCGTTAAGTAAAGCATATATTCTCGCTAAATACATTGGTAGGAACATTAAAATATATGATGACGTAAAGCTTAACCTCCAAGGATCAGCTGGACCAGCTACATCAATAATAGCTGCAATCGATAGGAATAGACTTAGTGAAATCTCAAAACATATAGCTAAACCATATATAGCCATAGGGGAAATAATTTAGGTACTACATCTGTAATACACTTGGAAAAATATTTATCCATCTCAAACATGAGAGTTTATGCTAAGTATATTGAAGAGTAAACATAAAACAGTTAGAATAGCTAGAATAGCTATATTTACATCTCTGGCTGTTATAGGATCATTCATAAAGATTCCAAGCCCTACAGGAACTGTAGCTCTTGATTCACTTCCAGGATACTTTTCAATCCTAGCATTCGGATATATTGAGGGGGTAGTTATAGCTGCTCTAGGACATATAGCTACATCAATGAATGCGGGTTTCCCTCTAGGATTCCTACATATACTTATAGCATTATTCATGATGGGGGCTACTTCTCTACTTAAGTTGTCGTATGATTACTTACCTAAAGGACTAGTAATAGGTACAATTATAGCTGCAACCTTTAATGGTCTTGGAGGGTTTTTATTCTCTCCATTCTTCGGCCTCGGGCTTGCAGTAGCTTTAACACCATCACTTATGGTAGCATCATATGTAAACGTTATATTAGCATCAATAATCTTCCAATCAATTAAAAGGAGGCTAGGCAATGTATGATGTTACTACAGTAAATGATTTAATCCTAGACATAATATTGGAGCTACCTAAACCTTTAAAGCCGGAATCAGCGTTAATTCCATTAAGAATCGAGAGACAGCCAGGAGGATCAAGTAACTTCCTAATAATGGCTTCAAGACTGGGATTAAAAGTTAAGGCAGTAGGATGTGTAGGAAACGATATAAGCGGGGACACGATCAGAAATGCATTGGTAAAAGAGAATATAGATGTTGAAAGCGTAATTGTTAAGAAAGGTTTAACCAAGGCATGTTTAGTTCTAACATATAAAGGAAGAAAATCATTCATATCCCTATTCGATAGGGAAACAGTTTTCCTAAAGCCTGAGGACATAAGAGAAGACATGTTCAATACTAGGGCATTGTATTTCTCAGGCTATAGCTTAGCGAGAATATCATCAAGATATGAAAATGAAGCTGTATATAAAGCCTTCAGGATATGTAGAGATAGAGGAATAGATATATTCTTCGATGTAAGCCCTCTAGTCAACCTAATACCAGTAGAAGAGATTAAAGAAATTCTGGAGAGTATTAAGATATGCTTCCTAAATATTAATGAGTTAAAACTAATTGAAAAACATATAGGAAAACCAATTGAAAAGCTTAAATCAGAAGGAATACTTGTAGTGAAGATGGGAGAAAGAGGAGCTCAAGTACACTATAACGACAAAATAATTGAGGAGGGGACAATAGCTAGAAAACCAATAGATACTACTGGAGCTGGAGATGTATTTAATGCTGGATTTATCTACGGATTCATGAGGAAGAAAGATATAAAATATTCCCTCAAACTAGCAAACATTATAGGAGCACTTAAAGTAGAGAAGCTTGGCGGAGGATTAAACCTACCGAGTAGGGAAGAAATTAAAAAATTCATAAGTCTAGAATAACTCACATATAGTTAGCTCATCCTATCCTTGAAGCTTCACTTAATCTTAATGAAAACCATAAATCGGTACTCCAATCCCTGTACTTACCTTATAATTCATGCTTAGAACTGGGAGGCAGTTCTAATAACTCTTTACTCTTATAGCATTTATCAAGTGAAGCTAAAATTAGGAATGATAAGTATCTGGGTAATAGACTCCTTTAGATCAAAGAAGAAATAGCTTGAATATAATTATGGTGTCTATATATTCATACAGAAAAGCCCTCTAGCCTTTAAATATTCTTTTATCTGAACACTATTTAATAAAATATTTCATTATGAATTGGATAAAATGTAGATTGATTCTTCTACATTGAGTAAGTTATAATCATGGCTCAATGTGAGCTTGGGTTCATCACTGTTCAGATGCTGCTCGCGATTTCATTGCCAATTATTACTAGCATTCATTTATTAATAAATTCATCGCTTTATAGAATAATACGATAATACGGTATACATGAGATACTCTAATAGTTCTGAACTGCAGTATTCTTAATTTAATCATTCGCTCTTGTTCCCTAATCAAATAGTGTACTTTATCATTTCTACAATTAAGTATAGGTTAATTGAGCTTTGTGGCTTAATATTCATTTCTCGTAATCTATATCATTAAATACTATGGTTATAGGAATGCTTATTAAGCTTTTCGTACTTTATGTAAACTTGAATTTGCAAATTTCAGAGTTAAGCCACAAAGCATTAATTGATTCTCTTGCTATCGGACTTATAATAACATCATGATATAGATCAGGCTAATATAAGTAAGCCATCATTTACTAGAATGCAAGAGCGTAATAGTTTTCTAACAATAATTCGTCGTGTATAATATCGCTCATAGCAATATGCATAGCTACAATTCCCTAGCTTCAATGTTAAAAGCAAAGTATTTAACATATCATTTCTTTACCACATATCTTTTAAACACTTATGAATGCCACTTCACCAATATTAACAGTTATACGCTCCTAAACATCCTCTAAGCTTATAAGTTGTTAAATTAAGTTTAAACATATGCCTCCTAATTTAAGAGTATCAATGAAGAAAAGATTCGATGCTAACCTGTTAAGCACTTAGTAAATAGAGAATTAGCGTACGAAGATAAGTCCATAAAATGTTAACAAATTCCCAAGTAAGAACATATTCAGCAATAAGCAAGCTATTCCTTGCTATCGCAATGTTCTTCCTGCTTCAGTAATAGAGTTCACGAGTATTTTCTTCAGAGAAACCCATTTTAACAGGCATCCAGATTGTCCCAACCTCTCATCTTTATTCTATAGTCGGAAATTCGATTCCTTATGGGATTTTTATATTTCAGCCTTCTAGAAGCACCTCTTAGGCTTACCTTTATAACCTGAACATTAGCGCTTTAGCCTTATATTTAAGCAAATGAAGGAATTTAGCCTATACAACTTCAAAGTTTCCAGCAGCCTTTCTTCATGTTTTTCTTGGGTAGAGCCTAAACTTATAGCTAAGCATTATCCTTTCCTTAACGTAAATTTTCAAAACTTCCAGTAATAGGAAAGTAGGAAACCTTTCTAAAGCTTTTCCTTTACTTCAAGAGTTTCTATTGATGTTATTGCTTATTATGTTGATGTATTTCGGAATATCTAATGTGGGTTTAGCCTTGAAAATCATGTGAAAATGATTCTTCTCGTACTTAATGCTTAGAATCTCTACATCGAAGCTTCTACTTACTTCCTCGCTTTCTGCTTTAAAATCCACAATTTTTCGCTTCCAGGTACTTGTCTATAATATTTTACTTGAATAAAGTGATGCTATAGAGTATAAACTGAATGAAACTCTTATCGAGCTCATACCTCATAGTTAGAGACTTCCTAATCAACTATAATGCTTATCAGCTTTCGTCTTCAGCTTATACAGGAGACTTTTGTCGACAAGTTAAAATACTCGTGTAGCTAGCTTAATAATCGTAGAATTATGTTAACACAGAATCCAATAGTAATAGCTACTAGAAGGTTCACTCCAATAATTACTAAAGTCCTTTTTAATTGAAGCTCTCTTATTAAGGTAATAATTGTTGCAACACATGGTATGTAGAATAATGTAATTAATGTAAAGATGATGAGCTGGTTTTGGGATAAATAGTTTAGGGGATTGCCGTTCATGGTCGTCATTAAAAATACTAGGGCGAACTCCTTTCTTATAGCACCAAATAGAAGGAAACTTAATGTGTAACCTGGTAAACCGAATACCCTCATAAATAAGGAGTCAAATAAAACATTTAAATATCCCATCAATCCCTCAATTTCCAATATCTTTAATAGAATAGTACCTACAACTATAATAGGAATAGCTAAATATATGAAGTCTCTCGCTCTTATCCAAGTCTTCTTGAGGGAATTTTCTATTGAGGGAATTCTGAAAGGAGGTAAAACCATTAATAGACCAGTTGATTCATGATGTAGGCCAACAATTCGTCCTACAATCATACCCATTAAGAGAGCTAGAATTAAGTTAAGTAAATATATCGTTAACGCGTTTACTAGCCCAATATAAATAGCTACTAAACCATAAACTATAACCATCCTAGATGCGCATGGAATAAGAGTTATTATTAGAGAGGATATAAATCTCTCCTTATCACTATCTAAAATCCTACAGCTTACACATGCAGGTACGCTACAGCCATATCCTAAGAGTAGAGGTATGAAGGCTTTACCGTTTAAACCTATTTTCCTCATAACCTTATCCATTAGGAAGGCAGCTCGAGGCAGGTAGCCGCTATCCTCTAAAAGAGAAAAGAAGAAGTGAAATAGAAAAACTAGAGGAATAACAAAGCTTAAACCTACCAATAGGGATAGTTGAACTCCAGACGATACAGCATTTAGAAATATATTGTTTGTCTTGAATGAAAAGTAGTTAAAGACTTCAAGAAAGATATAGTTAATCACATCCCTAAAAAGTAATCCTACCCTAAATGTTACCGTAAAAACAGTAGCCATAACTATTGCTAGCAGGAAATATCCATAGAGAGAAGTGGAAAAGACATCTAGGAATTTAATGAAGTTACTTTTACCTACTGGCTTAACTTTCCTAACCTGACTTACAATCCTTTCGGCAAGTAAACGTCTTCTATTAACCATAAGAATAGAGGGGGGTAAACCGGTAGTCTTCTCAATAACTTTCCTCTCCTCCTCTAGGATATCCTTCACTTTAGGATCTAACTTAACTATCATATTGGTAATCCATGGATCCTCCTCTAAAAGTCTAAGTGAGATCCATTCTAGAGGGTAGTATTCAGGTAAAACCTTCCTAATTATACTTACTACTTTATTTATTTGTAATTTAATATCCTCATATATATTTCTACCATTATATGCTATTCCTGTTCTGGAACGGGCTAGTTCAAGGGCTTTCTCAATCAACTTATCAATTCCTATTCCCTTTATAGCAATAGTAGGTATTACTGGTACTCCGAGAACTTCAGATAATTTTTCAGCATCTATTACAAATCCCTGCTTTACGGCTTCATCAAACTGGTTTAATGCTACTACAATAGGTACTCCGAGCTCGATCAATTCTAAGGAGAGATATAGGCTTCTTTCAAGATCGATTGCACTTGCAACTTGAATTATAACATCCGGCTTATTTTCAATTATATATTTTATAGCGATCTTCTCCTCCATACTTATTGGGGTAAGAGTTTGCATGCCTGGAAAATCTATAAGTAGAAGGAAATTGCCTTTATACTTTACCTTCCTCTCTAAAGTTTCTACAGTTTTACCAGGCCAATTCCCAATTATTTGATATACTCCCGTAAGTTTATTGAATATAGTGCTCTTACCGGAATTAGGAGGCCCAATTAAACCTATTCTAATCATTTCCTATATTCCATTCCTCAACAACTATTTTCCCTGCTAAATCATGACTTATAATAAGTGGGCAACCTCTAACACCTATTAGAATAGCTCCCTTTAATGGTGCTTTTCTTAGAACTTTCAAGCGTGAGTTTATTAATAATCCAAGAGCCATTAGTCTCCTCCTCACATAATTACTTAAATGTATCTCCTTTACCACTGCAGTTTTCCCCTCTTCCAAACAATTTAGCGTGATAGTCATGATAAACAAGATTATATAAAATATATTTAAATTTTATTATTCTAATAAATTTTATATTCTATCAAATTAAGTAGAATATTTAGGTAGGTATTGAGTTTAAATTAGGAGAAATTATGATTTACGATAAGCTTAACCATGTAAGCGATAACACATGGAGGTGCTACTATATCAATAGCGTAATATAGGGATGTTCTTAAAGCTAGAAGCGGATAATATAGAAAAGATATGATGAAGTGTAACTTCTCGTGAGGAAAGCATAGATATACAACATTTAAAGTCAACATGATAAGTAAATTAATTCATTAAAGTCTCTAACTTAATACTCTACTCCAGGTCTAGCCTTTATCCCTATTTTAGATGGATGCTTTACTTCCACATATTCTACTACTTCATCTGCTACATCCATTAACTCCTTAGGAGCATACCTACCCGTTAAAATAACTTCAACATGTTTCGGCTTCTCTCTAAGTATTTTAATAACGTCCTCTAGATCTACGAGCTTCCAGCCAATAGCCACGTTGATTTCATCAAGGATTACTAGGTCGTAGTTACCGCTCTTAATGGTTTTGGCAGCATATTCTAAAGCCTCTTTAGCTTTTCTAATATCATTATCATCAATATCCTCCTTATTAACAAAACGCTTTTCTCCAAACTGTATAATTGTTAAAAATGGCCTTAGCTTTTCAGCTGCAATAAATTCACCATATAGTCCGGATTTCATAAATTGGATAATACAAACTTTCATTCCATATCCAATTAACCTTAATGCATAACCGAAAGCCGATGTAGTCTTTCCCTTACCACTACCGGTAAAAACCCTAATTAAGCCCATTTTATCATTACTCAGTAAGCTCATAAAAAGTTTCTTCATACAAACTTATAAATCTTAACTAAATATTAATGGGAGATGGCAACTTAAAAAGGAAGCTACAATATACTAAGTTGTCAGGTTCTATTAATGAAATTCATAACTTAATTTAGATGTGACAACTTAAGTTCACTTCATAGGTATTGTAGTATAATTGCTTAATGAATGATAGTATTTAATTACTTGAATATGGTTTACTGAGTTTAACATTGAACTTATTGCAAAACTAGTTAGCTTAAAGTTGAATTATTTAGATGTGTTATAACTATAGTCATGAATAACAGTATACCCAGGAGTTTTGCGATAAGTTCATTATTAATCTGAAAATACTCTAATTCTTCGCTAAATGATGGATATCTAACTTCAATATACTTTTCACCGAAAGTTACCTCTAACATAATACATCTAAAGGCTTCAGAAGCTTAGAACCATAAAATATTATCAATGAGGATGTTGCTTCCCATCATAATACTTAATGTCTCATCGATGAACTGTTGATATCATGAGGTTTCCGTAGCTTCATGGCTATTACTTCACTATTAATATTTATCATAAACCAATACTAATACATTAAGTCCTTATCTAGATCATCCTTTAGAATTCTTATAAATCTACATTTATCTTTTAAGCTTATATTCGCCTCCACAGCTATTTAGATATCCATGATTTGGATAATGCTCTGAAACATCTTCAAGCTGAATATAGAATGCTAGCCAAGCGTCTTAACCTTCAATAGAATCCTAATTCCCCTAAAGATCTTAGTATCTACTAAATTTTAAACATGAAGAATTAGCAATAGAATTCATATAACTTCTTAAGTTACCAGAACCCAACGAAAATATATAAGCAATCAATATAAATGATTCTCCTAATGAACTTAACCATGCTATAACAATAAATAGAAACCAGATAAAGCTTGAGTTTATGTAATTCTCCACTAGACTTGGAGCTTAGTATATTGTAGCTTCCTTCTTAAGTTGCCAGTCCCTCTTCACTATACGTGAAGAGGGGATTTCGGGACGCGCCCAAAATTCCTTTAGAGCCCATCAAACCTGAGGGCCTGGCAACTCAGGGCCTGTTCACCTCAGTCCCAAGTTCTTCAATCCATCCTAAAAGCATGGAAGAGAGTATGGCTTTCAATGGGAGTATGCAATTTTTAGGCATGCCCCACTATACGTAAAGCTTATTAAGCGCTTTAAATTTTATAGTCTAGGTGTTTTATATGAGAGAGAAGGTAATGGATATTTTAAATGCTATTAAGCCTTTTCTTGAAGTTTATAGAAATGGCTATAGTGAAATAGATATAAGTGAAAATGGTGATGTTAAAGTCGTGCTTAAGAATCCATGTCCTATCTGTAAGCAATTGATAACGCAATTATTGAAGGAAAAAATACCTGAAGTTAGAGAGATTATTGTCAGTTAATCAGTACTTAAAATCTTACTTTATAGTTCCAGTAAACTTTATGCTTGGCTATGGCTAAAATATTGGCTTACTTAATATTCATCATTTAGATAATTAAGCTCTTTATGTCTATACAAGGTTTGACCGTTAATTGATGAGACGTTAAATGCACAAAATGGAATTAGTTTTCCGGTAGGTGTAACAACATGTATACAGCATTCTTCTAATCTATCCGTTTCAACAGTCCAGGCGTCCTGAAAAGCCATAGCTGAAACTGTTAGGTATCGTGTTTTCGCTAACTCTATAAACTCCTCCCAACTACCTGGAGTAGAGTTACTACATAGATTTCCAATAGGCATTCTCCATAGATCACAAATGCATTTCCTTATTACCTCAGCTATATCCACAATATTCCCGCTTACTCCTAAATCCTTATGTGTTAACGGTAAAAGCCTATTATTAGCATCCAATATCGAAAAGCTTCTAGCATCGCAATGGATATTTGTACAGGAGGTCGGAGTGAAGTTCTCTTCTTTCAATTCGCCTCTTGTCTGCTTCTCTATAGCTTCCAAAATGTCAGGTATTGTAATTCTGTCTCTATTCTCGGGGCTTTTACCTATCCTACCGAAGTATGCAACTGGCTGGAAATGTACTCCTACAACTGTTGGAACCCATTTCTTAGCGAAGCTTATAATATCTCCTATCTGATGATAATTTATATCCCTATCAATAACAGGAACTAAAATAACACTTAAATCTATCTTCCTACAGTTTTCAAGAACTCTCATCTTAAGATCAAGAAGATCAATACCGCATCTCCTAACGTAGACATCAGAGGTTAAACCGTCAAACGAAAAGTAGAGAGCATCAAGTCCGCTCTCCTTTAAGGACTTAAGGAAATCTAAATCCTTAGCTAGCAATATACCGTTTGTATTAAGCTCAATATAATCTATTCCCATTTCCTTACCCATGGAAACGATTTCCGGAAGATCTTTTCTTACTGTAGGCTCCCCACCGCTTATCTGTACAACATATGGTTTATCTGTATTTTCTATAATTAACCTATACATTCTCCATATGTCCTCAAGATCAGGATGAAAGGATCCAAAATCGCCAGCGCTCGCAAAACATATTGGACATCTTAAATTACATCTACTTGTAACTTCAAGAACTGTAACACATGTTTTCTGTTTATGATGGGGACAAAGACCACAATCAAGAGGACAACCCTTATCCAGTCTAGTTATCGATTTCGGCTTTCTCTTCCTAATATTGAATTTAAATCTCTCCGTATATGATTTGTATCCTCTCCAGATAAGAACCTTAAATTCTCCATGTTCCATACATTTCTTTAACAGGTATACATCATCTCCATCAACAATTTTCTCAGCATCAACAACCTTAAGACAGAACGGACATAAACTACGAGTTTCCCCTATCTTCTCCATCCACACATCACTCTAGACTAAGTGTAAGCAGGAACATATATACTTTATTAATTGGCAATGATCTGAGAGCTCCATGGTCTTCGTTTAGAGACTATGTATAATATCTTAAGAGAACTTAGCCATAGGTCTCTTAAGACTTTATTGGGGCTAAGATTAGTATTCTCATCAGCTATAGGAAATACGTAAATTACATCTCATTAGGCATATTATAATCCACTAGGCTTAACAGAATACTTCAAAATTACTAGATATAGGTCTTACTGTTTACCAATACAGTAAATATATTCTAATAGTAGGTATTCTTCTATTCGTCTTTTCCTCCTTAAAATCCTTCAAATTTCATATCTATAAATTTTCACCTTTACTTCCAGCAATAGCTTTACGTATGAGGTAGGCGATAGTATGGTATTGGATATTGTGGTTTAAAGCTATTAAAAATCCAATTTTTACGTTCTCCATTAAATCTAAAGTTTACGATATTAAATGCTTCCTCCACGCTTTCCGTTATATGTTCAGGTGTTAGTTTAGCTCTAATATTAACTATAATATTAACTTCATTAAGTTTTAAAGGTAATTTACCTATAAAATCTATTATTCCCTTAGAAACTATAAAACTTGCTTTAACCGAGTTTTCCCTGGTGAAGAAAAGCATCTTTTCATGAGCTATTAACCCTCCTCTAGTATTTATTCTCTCAGCAACTTCATTCATTAAGCTTCTAGCGTAGTCTTCTAAGTCTACTGGTTGCTTAAACATTATTTTACATGAAGCATTAAACCATCCAAACTCCTCTTCAGCTCTACCATATACATCATACTTAATATCAAGACTTGATCTAGATCTATGATTTCTAGTTAGTAGGATTTCAATAAGTTTATCTATGTTGTAGCCTGTCTTCGCTGAAACCTGAATGATTTCAGCTTCACTATTAATTTTCTTAACAAGCTCCTCCACTATTTCTATCTGCCTATTGGAAACTAAATCCACCTTATTTATTCCAAGAATCTCTGCCTCCTTAATTTGCCATGAAAGAAGAAATCCTATGGGCTCTCTTGGAGAGACTAAATTAAATTTTTGATTATAGTCAAGAATTGTAGATGAGTCAATAAGTACAAGATATGGTGATAAATCCACTGTTTCCTTATAGTATTTGTTTAGAGGAGCATATACAGTTGCAAGGAGGTCTGCACAGCTTCCGACAGGCTCAGCTAATATTATGTCAGGATTTATCTTATTCAGTATTTCCTGTATTCTCATCATAAAATCCGGAAATCTACAGCAGAAACATCCATGCGTAACCTCAGCATATGTAAATCCGAGCATCTCCGCTATTTTAGTATCAACAAGAACATTCCCTTGATCATTAGTGATTATAGCTATCCTTCTACCAAATTCTGAAATGAATTTTCTACCTAAATTTATAATTAATGTTGTTTTCCCAGATCCTAAAAAACCACCAACCATGATAAGCCTCATTTTAGACATAAACATAGATAATACTCATTCATAAATATTTATCGGCTATTCTTACCGATACTGTTGCTTTTAGGTTTACGTTATTGTTGACGGTCTTCCTAGGATCTGATGAGGTCTTATCCAGTTATACTAAAGAGGTGGTTTCAAAATATTTAAGCTTTCCCTAGTCCATACCTCAAGTTGTTGCACAAACCTAATAACTTTAGATATATCATCACCATAAATAGGGGAGGGAACTCCCAAATAAAGCTAAAGTTAACAAAGCCTCTGTTTTTACAAAAGATTTATATAGAAGACATAATCCATAATACTATGAATTATAGTATTCCATCATGTATACAGCAATACAGCGTTGGTTCTAGATTTTGGAGAAGTATGAGGATGGTTAGATGTCCTATATGTGGATTTGAATTTAGTCTTCTATATTCACGTACGATATCATGTCAGGGATGTCCAGAATCTATTTTGGGCTGTGAGTATGTAAGATGCCCAAAATGTGAGCATGAATTTAAAATCACAAGTATAGGAATAACATCATCTAAAAAAGAGGCGAAATCTATTAGTAGATATTTATCGAGAATACTTTCAGAATATTGTAGGGATTTCGGTGAAAGCCCCTCAAAATAAAAAGTTTTAGGTTTATGCACGTTTTTTCTCAAGTAGGCTTTCAGCAACAACTAGTGTTTTTCCCGCTATATATTCCTCTATGAAGCTTAACTTACATTTAGGACATGATATTCCCGGAGCTGCTCTAACTATTCCTAAATACTCCATATCTATGTTGGAGCGAACCATTTTTTCATTACATTTACAGCATACCCAGTCTGTAGTTTCAGCTAATATAATATCTATAGGTTCCTTCATAGACATTTTATGCGCGTAAGCTGAATGTAATGTAAACCTATTCTCTAATGGTGAATATACAGTATAGAATGTAGCTTTCCCTATTACCTTCTTTGCTAGAAACTTATTTTCAGCTGGTAAACATATTTTTTCTCCTGTTGATTCTCCATACTCAATAACTTCCCTTACATTATCGATAGTTATTCCTCTCTCAGATAGGATTTTTTCAATATCTTTTGGGATAATAACCTCAATCATGAAACCACCTACCATGTTCCATATGTTCCAAAATCACGAGCTGCCTTTACAAGTGCAAGTATGTTCCCAGGATTTGTTGGAACTGGTGTTTCACAAGCTGTTCCAAGTATACATCCTCTCGGAGAATCTCTAGCTGCAAGAAGCTGAGTCTTAGCCTGCTCATAAACTCTATTAAAGTTGGGATCTACCATAAGCTTCGTATCTACAGAAACCATTATGGTTAACTTATTTCCAAACTCCTTCTTCATAAGATCGCCTGGAAATGGTTTATCTTCATAGTATCCTATATGTAGGACAGTAAATGGAGATATTATTAGGTCTTTCCAGACAGGCCAATCTCTTGAATGATCACCACATAAGTGATACCATAGCTGTGGTCCAGCACCTCCCTTAAAAGCCTTCTTAATATATTTCATATGGTAATCAAATGAAAACTCCTTAACACCCTTAGGTGAGAGGACTGCTGAGTTTGCAAGTACAGACCCCATAACCAGCATAGCAAATCCATACCTGTTAGCAATAGCTATAGCTCCATTTACTGCAGTTTCAGTAACTTTCTCCATTAATTTATGACATAGTTTAGGCTGTCTACGTGTCCATATAATGAATTTCTCTGGGCCTACAAGCTCAGCAGCCATTCCGAAGAGACAGAAGGCAAAAGCTATGGGTACAAACATATGTGGAATATTTTGTTTAACATGATCGTAAGCTCTAAAGTATAATTGTGCGCACATGCTCTTAGAAACTTCATCAACATCAGGAACATGAAGCTTATCAACATCCTCTGGTGTTTGGATTGGACGTGGCTCTATAACAATGTAGGGTAGTGTTTCAGTAGGTTCAAGCTTAGCTCCAAGAGCATCTATCCAAACATTTGAGTAGAACCAATGAGTTACCGGCAATAGGTCGTAAAGCTCATTAAGATATGCGACAAGCCTTACAGCGAGCTCAGGCTTTGTATAGAAATCCTTTATAGTATAGCCAAGCACGGTAGCTGCATGAGCTAGAACTATTGGATCCACATCAATTCTATCATGATTAACACCTACGAAAGGCGAAGCAAACCGTTTAGTTGCATTAGCATGCCATTTCATATCTGTTGGTGGAAAGAGCTCACTCATAATTCCCAGAATTAGTATTTAAGAGGTAACATATATAGTTTTTGGATAAGTTATCCAGTACTGTCCGGTAAACATCTTAACATCAATAAAAAGGAAAAATAGATTTAAATTTTTTATTTTCTCTATGGATATTGTTACTTTTAGATTTTTGAGAGGGCTTTGAGAAGTTATTCTTTGGAGGTGATATTAATAAGATAAGCTTCTCAAAGCCCTAAGAGATAAAGGAGTTTTCAGATAAGGTTTTGCTTAAAAGAAGCTAGGGCATGTATTCCCTACATGGCTTAGTTATAGGGATATTGCTACGTTTGTCGGTTGTTGATGTGAGCCATGTATCAGTATGGTGTTGGATTCAAAAGATTGAAAGCGTAGGGATTGATGTGAATCCAATAGAGGGATGGTAGCTATTGATGAGATGAAGCTGAGGAGGCATCATTTCTATTATGGGCTGCAATATACGTTAGGACAAAGAGCTTTTAGCAATAAGGAATTCATGGCGGAGAACATGTTGAATGCTATCTTTTCCTGAAGTAAGTCCTTAAGACATGTGTTAATAAGCTCCTAATCCTATTAGGGGTCATGGTATTCCAGGCATCGCATAACCATGGTCTAAGATGAAGACATCAAATCTTCACTAAGAAATGCAATAGAGCGATGGTTTCGAACACTTAAGGATCGAACAAGAAGATTCTACACAACTTCAGACAAGAAAGGAACTCATAAAGATCAACTTATTCCTCTTTCTTCATACTCTGGTATAACTGGATAAGACCCCATCAAACACTAGGAAAACCACCAGCAATAACATAAACCTAAAGGTAACAGTATCCTTTAATTGTTACAAAATGTTTTTATAAAGGTAAGGGGAGTAACTAAGTTAGGGGTAACTTGTATTTCGATCCGGAGCTAAAGATGAGAATAGAAGATTTTTCAATATGGAGGAGGAATTAAAGTCCTTTATCGGAGGTCTAAATAGAGAGAAACTTATAGTAGTTACTGGACTTAGAAGATATGGAAAAACCCCACTAATTCTTACAGGTCTTAACATTTCCGGTTTGGAGTATCTATTTCTAGACTGTAGATTACTTCCATCAGGCGCCATATCTATAAAGGATTTCTTCATCCTTCTGGAAGATGAATTGAATAAGAAGTCTTGGACTAGGAGAGTTCTACGTGGGGTAGAGGAAGTAAGCATAGGGATTTCGGGCTTAGAATAAGGAAAATGGATAGAAAGATACCTTTCTGAAGTTAGTTGAATGCCTTAAAGGGAAGATTTTAGTATTGAATGAAGCTCAAGAACTAAGAAGATCAAACTACAACTTTAACGGTCTTATTGCATATATATGATCACTTGGACTTAAAAGTAATAGTATCCGGCTCTAAAATAGGGCTTCTCTACAATTTCCTAAAAGTTAATGATTCTGATGCTCCTTTATTTGGAAGACCATACATGGAGGTTAAGTTAGGTAAACTTAGTCCTCAGAAAGCTAGAGAGTTTCTAGTAAGAGGCTTTGAACAGAAGGGGGTAAAAATTCCAGATGATACTATAGAGGAGGCTATAAAGAAGTTTGATGGAGTAATAGGTTGGCTTACATACTTTGGACATTCCTATGCTAGAAGTAGGGAGACAATTAGTATGATAGTGGAGAAAGCTTTAAAACTTTCAGCAATGGAGGCTGATCATGCCTTAAATATATATGGAATAAGAAGGGAAAGATATGTTGGTATTCTAAAAATAGTAGTAAGTAGTAAGGGCTTAAGATGGAATGAGATAAAGAAGGCTTTTGAGGCAAAATATGGAAAATCCCTAACAACACATTATCTAACATCATAAAAACCTGGTAAATCAGGGTTTCTAGAGAAAATAAATGGCTGCTATAAAGTCGCAGATCCTATTCTTAAAATAGGAATATCAAGATATCTTAGCTATAAGTAATACAAGTTAAACATACCTTACTAGACTCCACGTATAGTTAGAAGTAATAAATAGTTATACGGTTCTTCCCAACCACTACACTATTTTCCTTAAAGATCTTATAGATTTTCTCATAGCTAGGCATAGAGGCGTTTTCAAAATATTTAAGTTTTTCATGAATCATACCTTTATACCATCAAACTTAGATGTTATATCATTTTATTACTTCTCTTATTAGACCATGATTTTATTCATGTCTTTAATTCTCCATCTTCCACATGTATTTGATTGTTTAATGGTGTGCGACCTTATCTAATTATGAGTTATGTACACATACATATCCATATAGATGTAGTTCCACGTTTATGATAACCTATGTAATAGCTTGTACTAGTATCAATAGATAAACTTAGAAATGGATATTTAACATTAAATGAAGACGTTAATCTACTAGTTAGATCTTAATGTTGCACCTTTATCTGCTGATTCGACAATTTTTGAGTATAATGCTAATATGCCTTTCTTAACTTTAAACTCAGGAGGCTTCCATTCATTTAGCCGTCTCCTAATCTCCTCATCAGAAAGACTTACATTCAGTTTTCTCCCCAGTATATCTATCTCTATGATGTCTCCATCTCTTACTACTGCTATTGGCCCACCTTCGGCTGCTTCAGGTGAAACATGACCTATAGCACCACCCTTATTGGAGCCTGAAAACCTACCATCAGTAACTAGAGCAACAGATTCAGATAAACCCATGCCTAAGAGTATTTGTAGAATATCAAACATTTCTCTCATTCCAGGGCCTCCCTTAGGTCCTTCATATCTAATAACCATTATGGTTCCAGGTTTAATTTCACCATTTAGTAATGCCTTTACAGCATCCTCCTCTGAGTCGAATACTCTAGCAGGTCCAGCTA
>JAWBQF010000021.1:0-47956 GCA_038845975.1 Methanomethylicia archaeon | reverse complement strand
GAGCTAACAAACATAGCTAAAGAGCTACAATAAAAGCATACATATACAACACAATCATAAACCTATAAACACAAACCTAACACCAAAACAAAGAGCAAACACACAACAATAATTAAGCCACAAAGCTTGTATTAGGTAAAATTTAAATATTTGATGATGAATTTCATTTAGATTATTATGGCTTTAAGAGATTATATAATTAAGAGAACCATTACAGCTATAATTACAGTTTTCACTGCTTTAACTATGATATTTATTATTTTCCGTCTTATTCCAGGTGATCCTGCAAGTATTTTAGCTAAGGATCCTAGACTTGATTTAGAAACAGTTGAAAGTATTAAGAGGCTTCTTGGTTTAGATAAGCCACCTCATGAACAATACATTATCTTTATAACAAGTGTTTTTCGAGGAGAATTTGGAGTATCATTCTTTTATAGATTGAGTGTTTGGAATATACTTTTGGAAAGATTAGCTAATACTATTCGTTTAATAGGGTTAGGAGCTGTTTTCTCGATAATTATTGGAATATCGCTTGGAGCTATAGCTGGATGGAGGTGGGGGTCAAGATATGATAGAGTTATCTGTGCTCTTTCAGTTCTTTCATATTCAATGCCTTCATTCTGGTTTGGAATGATAATGATCTATTTATTTGCTGTATTAATTCCTATTTTTCCAACAGGGGGTATTGGTAGAGTAATGTTTGAAGTAGATTTATGGACGAGGATTGCTGTAGAAATTAAACATCTTGCTCTTCCATTAATAGCATACTCTATAAACTTTATGGGTCAGTATGTGTTACTTATGAGGAATTCTCTTATAAATGTAATTACTGAAGACTATATATTAACAGCTAAGGCTAAGGGGTTAAGAGGAAGTGAAGTATTGAGGAAGCATGCATTTAAAAACGCAGCATTACCTACTGTAACTCAGATTTCAATTAACTTAAGCAATGTAATTATAGGTTCTGTTTCTGTTGAGACAGTTTTTGCTTGGCCTGGAATTGGAAGATTAATATACGAATCGGTACTCTGGAGAGATTATCCGCTTCTACAGGGTGCATTTACAGTTTTTACAATAGTAGTTATACTTGCCAACTACATTGCTGACCTATTATATATTGTAATTGATCCTAGGGTGAGATATCAGTGAGGAAGGGAATTAAAAGAAGACTTTCACTTTATAGAATAGTAGTTGCAGAGCTTGTAGACATATATAAGTCGAATAGATTCGCAATGGTTGGCTTAATAGGTATTACAGTATTGGTGTTTACTGCTCTTTTCGCTCAATATATTAGTCCATATGATATTAGTCAGAGAAGTGAAGAAATATTAAGACCTCCAAGCTATAACCATATTCTCGGTACTGATGATGTTGGTAAGGATATACTTAGCCTAATCATTCACGGCTCTAGAGCTTCACTGCTTATTGGATTAGCAGCAACAACTATCGCTGTACTGATAGGAACAGCAGTAGGTATGTTGTCAGGATATTTTGGCGGTATTAAGGGTGAGATATTAATGAGAGTGACTGATATGTTTCTTGTTCTTCCAGCTTTACCGTTCATGATAGTTCTAGCTGCAATACTACAACCAAATATTTGGAATGTTATTATTGCGATTGGAGTAACTAGCTGGACTCATACAGCTAGGATTACAAGATCTCTAGTATTGTCCTTAAGGGAGAGGGCATATATACTTAGAGCAAAAGCTATCGGATGTAGTGACGTGAGGATAATATATAAATATATAGTTCCACAGATAATTCCAATAGTTCTTGCATGCGGCGTAGTTATTGCTGCTAATGCTATAGCTTCCGAAGCTATTTTAAGCTTTATTGGCTTAGGCGATATAAGAGTTGTAAGCTGGGGTACAATACTATATTTTGCATTTCAATCTGGAGCTTTTACACGAGGAGCATGGTGGTACTTTCTGCCGCCAGGTATATGTATAACAGCTACAGTTTTAATGTTCATATTGGTGGGGCAAGGATTTGATGAGATTATAAATCCAAAGCTTCGAAAAGTTTAGCTTTAAAGCTATAATGGGAAACTATACCATTTCAATAGTTTACAGAAAGCTACTTCCTAGTATTTATGTTTGCTATAGGACTTGTCATTTTAAGTCATTAGAAATCGCATTATATAATATTAGGCAAGATGGCAAGCTACATAGTGTCTAGTCTCCAGTTCTTTTAGTTCAGGCATTCTGACTTTACATATTTCCTGAGTAAGAGGACATCTTGGATGAAGAGGACATCCCTGAGGCTTATTAATTGGGCTTGGAACTTCCCCTCTTAGAATAATTTTCTTCTTTAATGTTTTAGGATTAAACTCAGGAACTACTGATATTAATGCTTTAGTATAGGGATGAATTGGCTCTTCAATTACCTTTTCAGTATCTCCCATTTCTAATATATTGCCGAGATACATGATTGCTGAGCGATTAGAAATGTATTTTGCAATTGATATGTCATGAGTAATGAATAAATATGTAAGATTAAATTCCTCCTTTAGTCTAAGCATAAGCTTTAATATTTCTGCTCTTACTGAAACATCAAGCATTGAAACGGGTTCATCTGCCACTATAAATCTTGGTTTAAGCGTTAGTACTGAGGCTATGGCAACTCTTTGTCTCTGCCCCCCACTTAATTGATGTGGAAACTTATCCATGAAATCCTGATAAGGAATAAGCCCTACATCCTCTAAAGCCTTAACCACATTATTCTCCAACTCATCATAACTACTTACAAGCTTATTCACTAATAATGGTTCAGCAACAATATCAAATACAGTCATATGTGGTGGTAAGGACTCATATGGATCCTGCATAATTATTTGAAGTTCCCTTCTTAACTCTAATAAGCTTCTTCCACTAATAGATGTTAATTCTATTCCTCTATATATTATTCTTCCACTTGTTACATCTACTAAGCCAACTAAAGCCTTTCCCAGTGTTGATTTTCCACAACCACTTTCACCTATAAGTGAGAAAATATCACCCATATTTATTCTGAATGAAACATCATCAACAGCCTTAATGAAAGTCTTTTCCCCCTTCAAGATAGAGCTTAATAAACCTGTACGAACTGGAAACCATACTTTTAAATTCTTTACTTCCATAATTACATTATTAGACTCTATGGCATGCAACATATCTCCCATCTATCTCTCTTAATATAGGTTCCTTCCATCTACACTCATTAAGCACTAATGGACATCTAGGATTGAATGAGCACCCCTCCGGCATATTAATAAGGCTTGGGGGTGTGCCGGGTATTGATTCCAAAACTGTAGTTTTACTTGAGAGGGAGGGTATAGCTTTAATAAGTCTCTGTGTATATGGATGTAGAGGATTTTCACATATATCCTCCCGCCAACCATACTCTACCACTCTACCTGCATACATGATCATGATCTTGGTTGCAAGCTCAGATGCTATTGCTAGATCATGAGTTATAAGTATAATTGATAATTTTAGTTTTTCACGTAATTCCTTTAGAAGCTCAATAATTTGAGCTTGGGTCATTACGTCAAGAGCTGTAAAAGGCTCATCTGCTATCACTACTTTAGGACTACATATTAGAGCCATAGCAATAAGAGCTCTTTGCTTCATACCTCCACTAAGTGTATGAGGATAGCTGTTTATCCTTATTGGATCTATACCTACTAGTTTTAAAAGTTCTTTAGCTTTTTCAAGAGCCTCCTCCTTACTAAATTTACCATGTATGATTAGAGGTTCAATTAATTGATCACCAATTCTCTTAACAGGATTTAATGCATTCATAGCTCCTTGAAAAATCATTGAGATCTGACTCCATCGTATATTGGAAAGCTCATCTTCATTTAGGGATAAAATATTTCTACCATTAAGTAAAATGCTTCCCCCAATAATTTTAGCGTTCTGAGGTAGAAGTTTCATTAGTGCAAGACCTAAAGTTGTTTTTCCGCATCCACTCTCTCCACAGATACTAAGAATCTCACTTCTATCTAGCGTAAAGCTTACATTACTTACAGCTCTAACTATACCTCTTCTAGTGTAGTAATGTACAGTTAGGCTATTTACCTCAAGCATTTCCTTACTTAGCCTCTTAAATCATTTATATTTACTCCACCTATTACTTTAACCTTCTACTTTTAACCTCATTTATGTACTTCTCTATTTCCATTTTTATATTCTTATCTAGCTCTTCCGGCTGGTGCTCTTTAAGTATTTTTAAAGCTGTTTCCCTAGCTTTTCTTCTTACATCATCTCCATCAAGAAGCCATCTTTCTGTAGGCTTTCTATTACTTAATATAGGTATGTAATGTTCTCTGTAATGTTTTAATGTATGTTTTCTACTCATATAGTGTCCTTCAGAACCTACCTCTCTTATAACATCTAGGGCTAGAGTTTCATCATCTACATCTATGCCTTTCAGAAATCTATCAATATATCCAGCTATTTCATTATCTATAACTGCCTTTTCAAAACTCATAATATCAACTCCTGGACCCATCGCCCCACCAGTTGCATTCATTACTAAGTTGCCGCCAGCTAAGGCTACACTAAGTAGAGTCATAGCAGTTTCATAACCAGCTTGGACATCAATTGATTTCGATTCTGTAGATCCTGCAGTACATCTACATGGAATACCATAATATCTCGCTATCTGAATTGATGCAACATTAATAAGCATGCTTTCAGGACAGCCATAAACCATTGTTCCATATCTTAAGTCTAATACGGCAGGAGCTGTTCCATATATTAATGGGGGCATACTTCTACCTTCTAATGACGCATAGGCAATAATGAAGCCACTTAGAATCTCAGCGTTCTGCTGAGCTAAGGTTCCAGCTAGAGTTATTGGTGAGGTAGATCCAGATTGTGGTGCTGAAGCTATTAGAATAGGTAGATGATATTTAGCAAAAATAAGTATTTGAGCAACTTGGCTTTTAATATGGCTTAGCGGGCTTAAAGGATTCTCCCATGCCATAATTATTGGTTTCTTACGAAGTTCCTCAATTCCTCCAGCAGCTATAGATGCAAGATTAATTACATCCATACATACATCCTCATTAAGTAACGATCCTACTGTAATTGGCTTTACTGTGTTTTCCAGCTTTATAAGGAAACTATATAGGTGACGTAATTCATTAGGAATATCTGTAGGAGTTAACGTTCCAGAAATAAAGTCTACATAATTTAAAGCATCGTAAAGCCTTACAAATTCTGATAAGTCCTTTAACGTTGCATTTCTAATATTTCCATTTAGATCCATGACTTTTAAGGGGGAGCCGCCACTTAGATAGTATACGTAGTCGTCTTTTACATCCAATTTTGTTTTTCTTCCATAGTATGTAAATTCTGAAGGAATCTTTTTTAGAGCTTCTCTTACTATGGATTCGGATATTTTCACGTTTTTACTTTTGTAGTTAACATAAACACCAAGTCTATCAAGCATTCTTAAGGCTTCTTCATGATTAATTTTAACCCCAGTATTCTCCAGTATTTCAATAGATGCTAAGTGAATACGATAAATCTGATCTTTAGATAGTATTTCTAAACGTCTTCCTCTACGGATAAACATAATAACGCCCACTATTTTCCATATTATAACTATTCATCAAATACCGGCTTTAGCTTAACATTACATTCTTATAAATTTTTATATAAATTTATAAGATACTGTCAAGTTATCGGTATTGCTGGCGGTCTTCCTAGGGTTTGATGCGGCCTTATGAAGTTGTACCATAGGACGAAGAGCCTTATGAAGAGTTTTATCTTGAAGATAGGCTTTTCCTTATTGGGAAGTTGTTGAAGAAGCGCTTAGTCCTGGCTTTCATGGTTCTGAACCATCGTTCAATACGGTTCCTCTCACCGAAGGTTCTATGGACCAATTCAAGCCCAAGGGCTTGAAGCGCCTCAGGATACCAAGGACCCTTATCAACGAGGATAATGGGCTTGTTCGCGCATGCTTCCAGAACTTTCCTCAGAAAGGCTTCTGATGGAGGATGTTCCTCCGCCATGAAACCCATACGGCTAGAAGCTCACGCGTATCGACATCTATAGCAGCCCATACGTATCATCATTCCCATTAGCCTTAATCTTAGTCTCATCAACGGCTACCATACGCCTAGGCTTAGCTCCAACGTTAACGGTCACGCGTTCCAGCTTCTAACCAAAGCCTTACGGCCTCGTAGCTGCACGGCACAAACCCCAGAACGTAGATTATTTCCCTATAGCTTAGGCCAGCCATATAAGCAGAACTGCCCTAACCTTCATCTGGAGCGAAAACCTATTAATCCTAAACAAACCACTATTCTTAAGGGCTTTGAGGAGCCACCTAATGGTGATCACCTCCAAAAGCGGCTTCTCAAAGCTCCCTAAAAATAACTTGACAGTATCAGTTTTATATCTTTAGAATTTGAGTAAGTTGGTATGTTTAGTTTTTATATTTTCTATGTATTGATAGCTATGGTCTTATTAGGCTACATTTATTCTCACAGTTATTAACATGTACTTTACCCTTTATATATTCACCCTTTGAGTTTACAAATTAATGGTTGAGTCAATTCTTCCAATCGTGCTTATGATGAGTATTCATCATTGTAAATATTTGATCTTGGCTTTACTTCCTATTAACTATATATCATTACCCTAAGTTTATTGAAGAGTATTTAAGCCTCTAAGCTAGTTCAGTAACTATGAATACCAGTACCTTAATTAACATATGTAAGAAGTCTAGATAGTTAAAACTGTTTAGCAATGAATATGCAACATAGAAGAACTAAAGAGCATAAACATTCTTCAAAATCACATATTCAATATATTAATGTACTTAAATTTCACTAATTACTATAGCTGATCACCCATGTCTGATGGGAACTACAATCCTGTAAGCTTATTAGGGAAGAAAATATGTAATCAAAGATAATTATCTAAATATATAGTTTATAGAAATTCTTCTTTTTCCGATTAAGCCGCACTTTATACAGAAAAGCTGATTTTTGCCTATTCTTTTTAATGGGCTACGACAGTTAACACATAATGCTAATATAACTCCGAGCTCTGGCTCTTTTATAGTTAATTGGTATGGTACTGTAGAGTTTAGCACTCTTGCCTCTATGATGTCTCCAGCTTTTATGAGGTCATGTAGAGTTTCAGATCGGTTATGTCTAGCATTAATTATATGTAGAATTGATGAGAATCTTTTGCCATAAATTTCTTCACCATTTACTTCGAAAATTCCTAATTGTGCAAAATCGCTTCTTACACTATTAACAATAGCTCTTATAACATCTCCCTTCTTTGGAATTAGTGGTTTATTCTTAACTTTTTTAACACTTATTTTTCTTTCACTCTTATCAATATATATATACCCAGTTGTAAGGGAAATTATTTCACCATTAAACTCATACACATTTTCACCTAGTACCCACTCTTCAATGGTTCCGAGAATATCTCCAGGGATTACAATATCACCATGTTTAATCTTCATTTGTTGTCCTCCATTCGTATTATGTATAGATCAGCCTTTACTCTATAGTTTCTTTTTCTATGAAATTTATATGTAGCAGGTATTAATATTTCTAGTGTATAGATTCCCTTAATATATCCTCTCTTTTTATTAATTATTTTTGTTAAGTAATTTCTACTTTTAATATTAGATTTATGGATAGAGAAAATAGCCTTTGCCTTGCTTAGTGCTATACTTAGAAATACTGTATCCATTCCTCTAACTTGCACCCCAAAGGGTGGATTTTGAATCACAGTATCTACGAATCTAACAGGCAAGTACTTTATATCTGTAAGTATAAAGTCAGTCAGGCCACGTACTCCGATAATATTTGAGTATTTTTTCGCAATATCTAATGATTCTTTGTCTAGATCTATACCAATGACATAACTAGCACCCAGTATAGCGGCTCCAATAGTTAATCTTCCTGTTCCGCAACCTAAATCCATAACTTTTTTATCAGAAATTTCATTATAAACTGTATGGGCTATCCATAAGATTTCAGATGCTGAAGTAGAATCTATCGTATACTGCTCATACCATATCTTAGGATTAGGATGTTCGGGAATTTTTTGAAGTATGATTTTAAGCTGAACCTTCTTCATCATTTCTCTCCATTTATATCATGACCAATGTCTTATTATGCTAGCTAACATAACTATTATTTTAGTATGGTACTTACCCTTAAATTTAGTTATTTCTAGTTAATTAAACTTTGTAACTCAGATGGCTGTTAAAGACTTTAATCACACTTAATTAGTAGATATAGTAAGTCTCGAGTGTTGTCAAAAGCCTTAATGTTAGGCGACATACAGTTCATAATAGGACTGAGAATGCACCTATGGTACTAATGAGTTAATTGATAAGTCTAGACCTGGTAGACCTAGAAAAAGCATAATACATAAATGCTGAGATGAGAAGATAAGAATAAGGTTATAATTCTATCTGTAGTAGGAATAAAAAACTACTAATAATCTTTGTAGAATTCTGTATTGAGGGATCTTCTGTAAATACATGGTATATATTGCTTATATCTAAAATATTTAAAAGTGACTGCAATTAGTTTTTATGGTGTCAAAATGGCAAATGAAGATATCGAATTACTAAGAGGTAAGAAGCTTGTTAAAATGTTAGCAAAGAAGATTAAAGATGAAGCTAGTAGCTTAAAGTCTGATTCTAAGCTACAAGATCCTATTAAAATCATAGCTCCATTTCTTACAGAGAAAGCCAAAACCGTTCTTGATCAGGCACTAATACAGTACCCTTTAGAAACTAAAAATTTATTATCATTACTTGTGAAGTACGTTATTAATGGTAAATTATCTACTAGTATTATTACTGGTGAAGAGCTTTTAACTTTATTTCATAGATTAGGCATTTATGTTAAAATGCCTACTAGAATTTTTATTAAGGAGAAAAATAAAATAAAATCTTTAGAAGAAAAAATTAAAGAGAAATTAGGTAAAGAATCATAAGTCTTTATGCTAAAGCTTTAAATATAGCATTATAAGAACAGAATTAAGGTGCTAATATATGCCATTAAGGCCTGGAAGATGTTATAGACGAATAGACACTCCACCCTATACTCGAAAGGAATATATACCTGGAGTGCCTGCATGTAAAATTGCAAAGTTTGAAGATGGAGACCCAAATGGGGAATATGACTATGCATTATATATAAGAACACTTGAAAATGGGCAAATAAGACATAATGCTCTTGAATCTGCAAGAGTGATGATAACAAAATCTCTTTCAAATAGAATTTCAGGAAGCTTTTACTTTAAATTACTTGTATATCCTCATCAAGTAATTAGAGAGAACAAAATGATGGCATTTGCAGGTGCTGATAGAATTCAGGATGGCATGCGCCAGGCTTTTGGAAAGCCAATTGGACTGGCAGCCCGAGTTAAAGCAGGACAGAACATAGTAGTAGTGAAGGTTAAGAAACCTTACATAGAAGCTGCTAAAGAGGCTCTGAAACGTGGCAAGAGTAAGATACCGATCCCATCACAAATAGTAATGGAACCTTTAGAACCTAAAACAGTAAGTCAAACACAGTAAACTTATTATAAAACTTCAGATGTAGGCGTAAACATCTAATAACAATTTTATAAACTACTTTAATATACTGAAGATTAGCCGTTAAGCTTGACAGTAAAGTTTTGCAATAAGTTCAATACATAGGTAAAACGAAGCACAAATAATTAATGTATTTAATATCCTCAGTCTCTTTAAGCTGCTAGGCTTTTAGGTTTTATATTTTATGTGGTTTGTTGTTAGGTATTTTTTGTCTTTTATTGTTTATTCTATTATTTTGTATAGTCATATTCTATTTTTAACGTATTGTATGTTGAACTCTAAATCTTAATATTCTTCAACTTAGTGTAAAGCTTATTGAAAAAATTAAAGCTTTAAGTCATTAACAAGTTTCTTACTAGCAACTACTAAGCTCTTACATTACTTCTAATCGTTATCATATCTTATTATCTACTTAAGCTATATGACTATTTATAGCTATCCATCTATTTATTTTAGAGGCTATAATTTTAGTGCTTCATTCCATACATTAACTTCCAAATCCTTCAAGCTATAACTAATACCGTACTAGAACCTTCCGTTTACGACATACTAACAACATAGAAGTAACATATCTTAATCATAACAAATAGGAAAGCAGAAACCTAATCAATTTGCTACCAAACTACAAGCCACCATAGACATAAAACACAAGACTTAAATATCTTGAAAATACCTCATAAGTAAACTCATTTTACGATTAATACATTAGTTTGGTGATGGGGACTTAAATGTTCACATCTTGCAATTATTTTTTTAAATTTAGAGCCGACTTGAATGCCTACTATATAAGCACGTCCTCTCTTTCCTATAATTGTGCCTGTTTTACCATGATATCGCCTATGAGGTGCACCCTTATGAGTAGAGGGATCTATCTTAATTATTACTTTATCACCAATATTATAGTTAATCAAATATGTACTAAGTCCTCTTAACCCATGTTGACGTGGATGTTTTGATAGTAAAGAGCGGGAGCGGGAACGATATCCAAGAGAGCGCTTAACCATATTAGATCATTAGCTAAAATACCGTGAATTATTTAAATATTATTCTTACATGGCAATCTATAATCCTGCCAATAAATAGCATTTTTATTTCTTCCTGGCTTTACGGATTTAAATATGTTTTACCACTTCTATTTCGGTTTGTGTTTCTATGAATTCTTAGCTTTATCCTATTATCCTATGTTTGTTTAGCTGTTAATCTATAATCATGAGTACATGTTCGCTATCACTACTCTATACATGATATGTAATCTATCCTATACTGTATTCTCTTTTGGTGATAATGTTAGGATGTAAATGTATTTACAATATCGTAAACATATGTATTAAGAATTCTTTTAATAATACCAGGTAAATACTATTTCTAGAACTTAACCATACTAGTATCCTTAACTATCAATCTTAACATTCTCTTATTAAATTTAAATAGCTTAAGATAAACCGTAACATAGATATAACTCTACATAATAAGCTTAAAACATATAAACTATACTAGATGAACAAAATATATAGCAATATAAAACTAGAATAAACAGAGCAAAACAAAACCCACAACCTAACCATATCACCATAAATAAAGCTAAAGTTCACAAAGCCATTGCTAAATGTTCTGTCAACTTGGATGTTCAATTAAGAGTATTCTTATTCTACATCGAAGTATGTTTGACGGTTATGATTTTCTTTGTTATGACAGGAATATCATCTATATTTGTACTTCAAGCCTTATTAATTTACTTTTCTGGATACAATTTGAAATGAATCTGGTAGATTCTACCTATGTAAGCTATAAATACATAATTGGATTCATAGATTTGATTACTTAACATCATTATTTATTTGCATTGGTCATGTTGGGAGAGTATATGTTGATGGGTATACTATTAAGATTCATTTTCGTAGTAGGTATATGGTTATATTTAAGAAGAATAGCATATACTTACTTATCATTCTTCACATAGCAATCCTGATGCCTACATGTTCATATAGATTTGAGGTGAAGGTAAAGGTATGATGTTAAAATAGCTACTACTGATCATTCACAATGCTATGTTACGCGGTTAAAGCTCTAATAAGTTAGGACGTACCAAGTTGATAAATGCAAAATTTGAGAAATCTAATGAGGCATTTAGAGGCTTTATTAGGAGACGTGATTAATGCATACCATGCAAATGTGGAAAACTATTAGGACATGCTAGAAGGCTAATGTACACATGCATATTATAATTAGATAAGATCACATACATCAATAAATGAGGAAACATCATGTGGAAAATAGAAAAAATAAATAAAATGAAAACCTGGCAAAGAGATGATAAAAATAATGTAAGCATCTAAAGTTGACATGACAGCTGTTAAAATGTTGATAAGTTTTTGAATGATTTATGGATGTAAATAGCTGTTCATCAAGACCTAGAATAATGAAAAGATTATACCTATTTTTCATAATATAACCTAAAAACAAGTTATCAATCAAACATATCACAGATAATAGATATAAACAATCACTTAGTATAAACTTTAAGGACAATATAAAGATCTATTCATAACATGCCATATGTAAACTATTATATGGTATTGAACAAGTTTTCTAACTATAGTAATCTATGAGGCTATACATTTTATATCTCACGTAGTATAGTGTTCCTGTCATTATTCTGAATTGTGGCCTTTAAAGATGTTCTATATCTTCTTGTTATTTATGTATAGTTTTAATAGGTGGTTTAGTTGTCTGAATACTTCCTCGCATGCTAATGTGGTGAGTATCTAGTATATTAGATTCTCTTCTAATGCTTGTTAGCTATTTAGTAGTCTTGATAGTATTTAGACTCCTAAGGATAATAAACCTAACATTTACAAGTAACAAAACCAAATCATACAAGTATAGGATAATACTTCTAAAGTTAATAGAACAATGCTTATATATGAGTAAATTTAAATACGGGAATTTACATTAAAATAATCGGTGGTTTTTTGAGAAAAATATTGAAAAGCGAAGAAGTAACGTTAGCTCATGTTAAAAAAGTTATTGAGGAGCTATTAGAAAACTCAGAGCTAGATTATATGCAGCAAATAACCTTAGACTACATATCTAAATTTGTTAAAATTGATTTTAAAAGTGCTGAAGATCTTTTAAATAAGTTAATTAAGGAATTTAATCTTGAACGGCATATTGCTGTTCAAATTGTTAATATTCTTCCTAAGACCATTGAAGAATTAAGAACTATTACTCAACAAAGTAAGAAAGTTAAGGATGATGACTTAAACAAGATTTTACAAAGAATTCTTGAGACAATATCAACTTAAAATAATAAGTGGAACTTATGAAGAAGCAAAGGATATATGAGGATTATGCTTATGTACTAGATCATTTACCTCAAGGATATACTTTAGATTTTAAGGTCCTTAGGCGAGGGGAATCAATCGTGCAAGTTATTGGTGAAAATTACTTTATTCTCTTAGAGCTCATAGCTAAGCCAGAAGTTACATTTTTAGCAGGAGAAAGAGTATATATTGGTAGAGAAGGGAGAGATAAAATTTCACGTGTTAAAAGAAGAATAGGCTACAATGATTTAACAAGCATTGCAAGAGATAATTTACCAGTTACAGTAGAAAAAATTGTTGAAGTAAATGAAAAAAGGTTCATAAATTTCTTTAATGAGGCGGAAGCCATAACTACCAGATTACATGCCCTTGAACTTTTACCTAAAATTGGTAAAAAACTCATGTGGTCGATAATTGAAGAAAGGAAACGTGAACCATTTAGAAATTTTCAGGACATTAAAGAGAGAGTAGGAATAGATGCAAAAAAAATTATTGTTGAAAGAATTCTAAAAGAAATTTCTGGAGATGAAAAATACTGCTTATTTGTAAAGAAAGTTTAAATTATTGTAAAAGCAGAGCTTCTACCATTCTCCTAACAACTCTAGTTGCTGAATGTTTGTTTTATATCTAGTGTTCATATGTGCTCGTTAGCTTATAATTGATGCCTTTACCTCTTAGTTTGAGAAGTTTCACTAAGTCTGGTATAGGGCCTTTTTGCAGAGTTATGTTGGATTATGCTAATTTTGAGAAACACAATGTGAGAAAATCTATCTGGCAAATTGGGATAGTGACGAAATTACTGGACATTTTTATTTTCCTTGCTTATGCGATTTCTTATTTTCTCTCGAGTAGGAATTATACTGTTAACTTAGAAAGCCAGTAATATTTTAACAACAGATTTTAAGCTTTTACTCTACACTGACAGCTTTGTTAACTTTAGCTTTATTTTGGAGACCCTTATTTATGTGTCAGTATGATTAAAATTGTTAGATTTGTTGTGAAGTCAATAGTATACATGCTAAACGAGACATAGATTAATAAGAAGATAAAAGCTAAGAATTCATAGAAGATACAATACCAAAAATAGATGTGATAACACATACTTAAGTTAACAAAGCTGCGCTGACTTTCAATGTATTTAATACTTCCACTTTATAATGTCTAACTCTATAATATTAATGCAAAGTTTTTGCTTTCAATAACATTATTCAACATCAATAACATCTAACTCTAGACACATAGCTTTCTTATTAAGAACTTCAGTAAAGCTCGGTTTAGTTCTTCCATTATCTCCTGAAACAACTTCCTTAATGTATAATCCACCTTGACATGTTATTGTAGCTTCGAAAACATCATTGCTAATAATTTTTACGTTAACACTATATATTCTCTTTCTCCTTATTTTGTCAGGTCTTCTTCTAAGAACACGTATTGGTGTTCTTTGCTCAACAATAATGTTTCTGAAAGTTTCAACAAGATTCTTTAATTCCTCTTCACTTACTCCTCCTTCAACTTTAATCTTTACATTATATGTTTTTTTAGCAATTTTTGCTTTAATTTTTAAGTCTTTAATTAATGATTTACTTACATATGTTAAATCTTGTATTTTTACTAATTCCCTACTTGAATCATTCACTACTTTGGCTATATCTTCTAGTTTAATATTTCTTTTTTTGGGCTCAATAATTTCTATTACAAATGGTCTTCCTCGTCCTAAGACTCTAGCATCTACATCTTCTCTTCCTGCTCCATGGAATTTCCACTTTTTCGCATTAAATATCTTTAATATAGGGTCTCCAATAAGTTCTTCTATACTTATTTGATACTTTCTTCCAGTCCAATTACATTGAGTACATCCTAAACCATTACAGTTATTACATATCCATATATTTTGAGGTATCTCTCTTTTAAGCTTAAGATAGCGCCCAAATATAAATATTGATCTAGCCTTTACATTTACAATTCCTCTCATAAAATCTATATGAACTAATACGTCAGGATTTTTAAATTCAACATGTTTACCAGTCAATAGAGTCATTTTTAATCCTATTCTTCTGTTAAGCTCTCTCTTTAGGGCTTCGACATATGACAACTTAAATTTTGATCTTATAGCATCTTCCCTGCTTACAAGTTCTGGCGGTATCGTTACACCAACAATAAATGTGCTATATTCTATATTTTTAAGCTTCTCCACAGCGGTATGAATGTATTCATCTATTTTATCTATAAGCCCACCACATAGTTCACATACAAATTTTTCTCCATTAATAGAGATATTAAGCTCTCTAAGTATGCTATATGCAGGCTTGAAGTTTCCATTTTTAGCTATTATCTTAAGTATTTTTGTCCCGTTTTCGCCATTACCTTTTAATAAATTCTTACAAGCTGAGAGGTATATGGATGTTTTTATAGCCTTTCCCTTATTATAGTTGTCCACATTTCTTCCTAACATACTGAATAATCTTCCTAAACATGGATCACATATTTTATGCTCAGACATAATTTTTAATGCTACTTCAGCTATGCGCACTTCTCTATCACCATGTTTATAATGTAATTTAAGCCATTATATAATTATTTAACTTTAATCATTTTAAAGAATTTTTTCTGTCTCATGAATTGTCTCATTAATTTCTTCATTTTGAAGTACTGATCTAAAAGATCTTTAACGTCCTTAATAGATGTCCCAGATCCAAGAGCTATTCTACGTATTCTTGATCCACTAATTATGTTAGGATTTTCTAGTTCATTTTTAGTCATTGATTGCATTATAACTATCCACTTATTTATTTTATCATCAGTCATATCCTTTATTTCCTTAGGTATTTGATAACTAATTCCAGGTATTAGTGATATTATCTTATCTAAGGGTCCCATTTTCTTTAAAGTCTGTAGTTGCTTTAGCATATCATTTAATGACAACCGTTCAATCGATACTGGTTTTTCAGCTGTTTCCTTAAGCTCTTCTTTAACTTTTTCAATTAATGTTTGTAAATCTCCCATTCCAAGTAATCTTCCAACAAACTTTTTGGGATCAAATAATTCGATTTCATCAATTTTTTCTCCTAATCCGATAAATTTTATTTTTGCATTTGTAGCTGCAGCTGCTGAAAGAGCACCGCCACCACGCGCAGCCCCATTAAGTTTAGTGATAAATATAGATCCTATATTTGTAGCCTGATTAAAAGCTAATGCTTGGGTCATAGCTTGCTGCCCAATAGTTCCATCGATTACAAGAATTATTTCATCAGGATTTATTGCTTTAGCCATGCTTTTCATTTCTTCCATTAGTTCTTTTTCCCCTTTATGTCTTCCAGCAGTATCAATAATTATATAGTCATATTTTTCATTCTTAAATTTATAAACACCATCAATTGCTACCTTTATAGAATCCTTTGAATTTAAATCACCGTATACTGGTATTCCTGCCATATCTGCGAGTTGTTTAAGTTGATGATAGGCAGCTGGTCTATATGTATCAGCACATACTAAAGCTACCCTGCTTCCACGTTTATTAAGAAACTTTGCGATTTTTACTGCTGATGTTGTCTTTCCACTTCCCTGAATACCTACTAGCATCATAACCCAGGGCTTAGCAGGTTTTACCTCAATTTTTACAGGGTTCTCACCTCCCACTAGTTTGACAAGCTCATCATAGACTATTTTTAAAACATAGTCTTTTCTAGAAATGCCTAATGGAATCTTTTCCTTGAAGACCTTTTCCTCAATGTTTTTTGATAAATTTAAAACAAGGTTTACATTAACATCAGCTTGAAGAAGTGCTCGCTGAATTTCTCTTAGAAGTTCTTTTAGAGCCTTTTCATCAGCTATTGGACTACCAAGGAATCTTTTAATAGCATTATATAATGATTCTCCAAGAGATCCTAGCAACCCCACATTAAAATATTAGCTTTCAACAATATATAAACACTACCATAGAATTGAAATATTGAATTAGTATCATGAGTATAGTTTATCATGCAGATAATACGAAAGCTTATAAGTGATACTCCCAAAATTACTAATTGGAATCTATATGTCTGTAAAACCCATTGATGTAGGTTCAATAAAGGAGGGTTCATACATAATAATTGATGGTGAACCATGTAAAGTAGTTGAAGTGGAGAAATCTAAAACAGGGAAACACGGCAGCGCAAAGGTAAGGGTGGTTGGTATTAGTGTTTTTGATGGGGCAAAACATACATTTGTTGCTCCAGTAGATCAAAAAATAGATGTTCCAGTTATTGAAAAGTCAGTAGCACAAGTCATTTCGATATTACATGATACTGTTCAATTAATGGATTTATCAACATTTAAAATGTTTGAGATACCTAAGGCTTACATTGAGCAAGAAGTAATTAATAGGTTAACTCCAAGTGCAGAAGTTGAAGTTTGGAACTTTGCCGGTAAAATGAGAATAATGCGTATAAAGTAGTAGAGACCACTTACTCAAATATTCTAACAAATTTAGCTTTTTCATTTGACTTCATAATAAGGACTTCATCACCAGTAGTTAACTCTATGAGTTCATCAGTATTGTCAGCAATAAGAAGACCATTCCCTCTGTTTACAGTTACCTTAATTTTAGTCTTTAATGGTACTGTGAAGCTTCTAATTTTTTTCATATGTAGATTATTAAATGCTATTCCGATTCCCTTTCTGAATGGTTTTCCACCAACGGACATATAGTATCCAGTAGATCCAAAGGGTGTTGAAATAATAACTCCATCGCCAACTAAATCTTTGAACTCTTTGCTATTAATAAACACTGAGAATCTAATAGCTCTTGTAGGTACTTTATTATGAATTTGTATTTCATTAAGAGCTTTTAGCTTTTGCCCCCTTGCAATAGCTTCAAGTTTAATTTCAGTTGCTATATAGTAATTACCCTTAATAACATTTTCAATTACTCTCTCTACATCATTGACATCATAATGACATCTTACACATAGCCCCGAGCCTTTAAATGTAATCTTAGGAATGGATGGATAAATTCTCTCAGAATAGAGAATTGTCCCATCACCACCATAGGTTATTACAAAGTCAGGATTAGAATTTATGACTTCTATTTCTAACTTTTCTACGGCTTTTCTAATTTTCTCGTAACCTAGCAATGATACTATAGCTACTTTAAGCATAAAAATCAATATTTCATATAAATTTAAGTTTATACGTTAATTCACAGTTAAGTTATAATATGAAGACATCATTCATTCTTGATACATCAGCAATACTAAGTGGAGCACTAACAAAGCCATTTGAGGGGAGTGTTTGGATAACTGAGGAAATACTATCTGAGGTAAAACAATTTGAACTTAACATGTTAGTAGATGCATATATTGAAGCTGGAATGCTTAACATAGGCTATCCATCAACTAACTCGATACATAGAGTAATTAATACAGCAGTTAGTTTAGGAGAGGCTTCCGCTCTATCTAAGGCTGATATATCTATTTTAGCATTAGGTATCGATTTATTTTTGCAAGGTGAAAATGTGATAATTTTAACCAATGACTATTCAATTCAAAATGTAGCACTAGAACTTGGAATAAAATGTAAATCTGTGGGTAAACGAAAAATATCAAGGAAAATTATATGGCTTCACTACTGTCAGGATTGTGGGTATTCTGCAAGGGTAATTGCCAATTTATGTCCTAAGTGCGGTTCAAAGAATATTAAAAGAACAGTAAGTAAATACTGTAAATTACTTAGAGATGTTTCTTAAAGTTTTTAAAAGGTTTTCAATAGAGTTTATTTTTGAAACTATTAATGGTATTCTCTCAAGTTTAGCAAGCTTAACGGCTAATTCATCAACTTTTTCTGGTCCATGAAGAAAAACAGCAACTGGTTTGATTAATTGAACTCTTATTGCCACCATAGGACTTCTACCAGTTGATACATTTGTAAAAAACAAAGCTCGCATTACATTTGCTCCAAGCAATCTATAAAAATCAGCACCGGACATTGTCTGAATAGCTCTTAGACTATCAATAACAGTATATCCGTAAATATATCTTTTCAAAATAAGATCATGGTCCACGAAAACATCTCCCTTTACAACATCAATTAATCTGCTAAGTTCTATAGGATCGGTAAACTCTTGAATATCTAATATACCATCAGTAGCTATACCTAAAATTTGAGTAAACGAATTAATAGCCCTTCCACCCCGTCTCTTATCAATATCTATCATAGTTTCAACAAGTTTCTTAATAAAATTTTGTCCTGGGGATTGTCTGCGTCCAGTTTCGTAATCACTTATTACAGAAGGAGATAAGTTAAGAACTTCTGCAAGCTCTTTTTGTTTAATATCAAGTAGCTTACGCCATTTTCTAATGATCTTTCCAGGATTATTAGAAAGTACAATTTCTCCTGCTATCATTTTCTTAAGATTTTCTTCAGTAGGGGAATTAAGCAATCTTAACACCATCATTAATGAATATAAAAATTACACATAAACTTTACCTAAAAATTAATAAATAATGGAAGTAATCTACATGGATAACGGGACCGTAGGCTAGATCTAATACTATGATTAGAGGCTAATCTGGTAAGACTCCGGGCTTCGGGTGCGAAACCGAAAACGCCCGGGACCGGGGTTCAAATCCCCGCGGTCCCATCTTGTTTTTATGGATTTGTCTGGAACTTTATTATTTAAACTAGTAGTTAAATCTCTTTAATGATTTTTCAGATTATTTCCAGAGTTCTTAGAAAAACTACAAATGCGACATAACAGCAGAAATCCTAAAATTACATGAGGCATAAATATATAAACCATGAAAACGATTAAAACAAACAGGTTCTCCTAAATAAACTTAATCATAGTTTCAAAGCTCTGTGAACTTTAGACATAAAAGTACAGGTAGTTGTTTGCTTAAGTTTGTAAACAATACTGTTATCATTATAATAAGAGGTAAAATGTAGGATAAGACTTAGGTTTATAGAGCTCATATAACTAGCTTAAGATTTATATTTCCCATCTTATTTTATTTCTTAGCCTCCGTAGCTCAGCACGGTAGAGCGGCCGCCTTGTAAGCGGCATGTCGCGGGTTCAAATCCCGCCGGAGGCTTTACCGATACTTCTAAAATTGTTATCAGAGACATTCTTAACCGTAAAACTTCTTAATTAATTTTATAATATAATTTTTAAAATACTAGAACATTAGATATTAACATTCTAATCTTATCAATACTTGTATAGTTCCATCTCATTAGGGTTTTATCACTTCTTAAGGATTATAATGATGGAAGACAAACGGTATTCTGATACAACATATAGGCATCCTGAGCATTAGGAATATATTAACTACTGCTTATTATTATTATTTCTAGTCTAGTAGTTATATGATGTGTAAAAATATAACTTCGGCGTATATCGACCAAGCCTCATACCTACAAAATCCTATTAAAGCTTAAAGCCCCGGCCGAGATTTGAATTCCCGTACTTAATTTATCTCGGGACCTACCGCTTTTTGTGCCAAATACCAAGCGCTCACGGTTTTAATACTGTCGCTCTAACCAGACTAAGCCACCGGGGCTGAAACTATAGGAAACAGACTCTTATATTCTTGTTGTTTCATAGATGCCGGGGGTGGGATTTGAACCCACGATAACTGGAATCCAACCCTATGACTAGGATTATGAGTCTGGTCTGTGATAGTCCAGCGCCATAGACCAGCCTAGGCGACCCCGGCTTATTACTTATTTTCTTAGAGTAATATAAATTTAGTTCAGTGAAAAATTTATCTTTATTTAAAAGATTAATATTTTGCGGGGGTTCCCGAGATAGGTTAAAGGGGAGGGACTCAAGAACATTTTGGGATATCCCTTGGCATAGGCCTTCGTGGGTTCAAATCCCACCCCCCGCATTAATTTATAAAGTTAGACTGAAAAATTTACATTATTAAAATTTATATTTGAATATGATGCTAATACACTAGTGATAAAAATGCGTCCACTATGTGAAACTATTGTGAAAGACATACTACCTGCATTCAGGGCATTAATAGCCCGAAAGCTAATTGAAAAATATAATTTTACTCAAGTAGAGGATGCTAAAAAGCTTGAAACAACCCAACCAGCAATTAGCTATCATCTTTCATCAAAGCGAGGATGCAAAAGACTTACAGCTCTTGAATCTATATTCTTTGTAAAAGATGCTGTTAATAAAATTACACAAGACATAGTTGAGAGTAAAATAGATTTCACTAATCTTACTAGTGTTATGCATCACATTTGTAAAGTTATTAAAAATGAATACCAAATTCACTAGGTTATAATGGCTTCTACTATTAGAAGATTTGAATTAACAGATTTAGCTCGTGTTTATGAGATTGAGACATTATCTTTTAACGAACCATATCCAAAGTACTTATTTTACTTTTATCATTTTATATCTCCAGATACCTTTCTCGTCATTGAAGAAAACAACTTCATTATTGGTTATATTATTGGAGTTGTTAGAAAGAGATCAGAAGGACATATTGTTTCGATAGCTGTTGATCCAAGTTATAGGTGTAAGGGATATGGATCAAAGTTAATGTTAGAATTAATTAAACGCTTTAAATCTAGTAAAGTTAAAATCATTAAGTTAGAAGTTGACAGTAGAAACAATATTGCAAAAAAATTTTACGAACGTTTTGGTTTTATTCCTGTTGGTATTATAAAGAGATATTATAAGTACTCAGATGCAATAATAATGATTCTTAGGTTATAATAGTTGTCTTAATTTTAAGCTATTTATTATTTTCTTCTTTTTTCAAATCAGTAAAAGTAAGTATTTGAATATTTAAAGGCTTCTTCACTATATTTCCAAGCTTGGCTCCTATAATTAACTTTACTGATTTATCCTCAGATAAGTCGAGAATTCTTTGAGTGATTATGCCATCAAATGCTAAAGCATAGGCTTCTGGAATTTTTTGCATAATTTCTGGCAACTCGCTTACTGCTACTTTTTGTATTATATTCCAATTATTGTCATAAAGTATAGCTTCAAGTGTGTTTTCCAACTCCTTTATCTGAGTCATAATAGATTGTGGAATGCTTATTTCTCCCTCTATAAGTGCTTTTTGTTGCTTAGCTAGTTGTATTGAATCCTTATGCAAGTATTCTGCTACAGGTACTCTATTCTGAAGACATTTCACTATTTCCTTATTTGTTAATTCTTCAACTTCCTTACCTGGAGGTGCTATTGCAACTTCATCTATTTCTGCTACCTTTAACAATTCTCTTAAAATAAGTTCTCCTCCTCTATCTCCATCAACAAAAGCTATGATGTGCTTTCTCCTACTTAGATCGATTATTGTTTTCGGAATACTTGTTCCTCCCATTCCTATAACATTCTTAAATCCATTCTTAATGAGGTTAATAACATCAGCTCGCCCTTCTACCACTATTACTGTATCAGATGTATCTATTTCAGGACCTGCAGGCAGTTCTTCTGATCCGTACTTTATAACTTCTTGCTCCCGTACAGCATTTAGTACTTCATCTGCAAGCTTCCTACTATTTGGAATGGCTTCTCTACTCATTTTTTTTAAGAGTTCTTTCGCTCTTTCTAGAATCTTCCTTCTTTTTTCCTCTCTTATATCCTCTATTGCTTTTATATGTACCCGTGCATCACAAGGCCCTACTTTTTCAATAACTTCAAGGGAAGCAGCTATTAAAGCTGTCTCTGCTCTATCAAGACCTGATGGGATTACTATTTCTCCATGTGATTTATCTCCTTTCTCAATTAATTCAACATGTATTCTGCCTATTCTACCGCTTTTTTGAAGTTCTCTTAAATCTAGATCCTCTCCAAGTAATCCTTCAGTTTGGCCGAATATTGCTCCTATAACGTCTGGTTTATCAACAATACCACTTATTTCTATTCCTGCTCTAATTAAATATTTTATTGTTACAGGTGCGCCACCCATATATCTCACCTTTAATCTTAAATATTTTAACATAGTTTTTAATTGTTTCTTATAAGCATTCCGGCAAAATTAAGGATATGACAACTTAGTATATCATAGCCTCCTTCTCAAATTGTCAGGTCCAAAATTAGAAACTTGTTAGCAATTTTATTAAGTTAACAAGCCTTATATAGACTTTGTGGATTTAACTATGTTTTATTATCTTTATTTTGGTTTTGTGTTTCTATGAATTCTTAGCTTTATCCTCTTGTAATCCATGTTCGTTAGATATACTATTGATTTCATAATCATGAGTACGTGTTCACCCCACATTTATCTTTCATGCCTTATGTAATTATTGAATAGTTTATTTATCCTATATTGTATTCTTTTCAATTAATTCTAACCTCTAAATCACATACTTCATTAGATTTAATATTTTATCTCCGTAAATAATTGTTATGTACTACAATTACAATTATATTAGAATCATAGATAGCCCTTATTATCTTAATGTTAGGAATGTAAGTATGCTTACAACATATGTAGAGAATTCCCTTATTAAACTCAATAGAAGCTTAAGATAAACCATAAAACAAATACAACCCTACAAAATAAACAAAATTCTAAAGACATACCAGATAACAAACATACAACAACATAAACAAAACAAACAAAGCACCCACCCCAATAAGATAACATTAGACCTACCAACACCATAAATAAGGAAGAAATAAAGCTAACAAAGCTTACTGTACTAAAGTTAAATTTATAACTCTAAAAATAGTATAGTATTGTAAAAATTAACCTAGTTGATTTTATGCTGTGTTGTGAAATATGTGGATGTAGAATACATGGTAATTCGCAAAAAATAATGATTGATGGGGCTACCTTAATTGCTTGCCAAAGATGTGCTAAAACTGGTGTGCCTTATAGTACACATAAGCAAGAGAGAAAAGAATTTTCTGAAAAAATATTGAGCAAGAACACTAAATCCATCATGACAAAGACAAGGCTGTACGAAAATAGGTATGATATTGCAGAAGATTATGCTATAAGGATAAAAAGCAAAAGAGAGGAACTAGGATTAACTACTGAAATTTTAGCAAGACAAATTAATGAAAAAGAATCTGTTATAAAGAGATTAGAAAGTGGAAAATTAAAACCAGACATACATTTAGCAAAAAAACTCGAAAGAGCTTTAAGGATAACGCTCTTAATACCCCAAGAGCAAGTAGCTATTGATGCAAAGTATGAGGAATTACATGTTAATCAAAGTATAACTTTGGGGGATATTGTTGAATTGAAAAAGGGAAGTAGGAATGACAACTACATGCCATAAAATGGAAATCAATAAACTGAGGATACAACCATAAAAGAAGCCTAAAGTCTAGAATGCTCTAGTAACTAGTTAATTACCAACAACGCCTCTTAAAAATCTTTAAGGAAAACAGATGTGTCTTGCCAACTTTAGAGGTTTATTTGGGATGTTTGCTCTGTATTTGCATGGTTAGTGATTATGGATTATAATAGACTAAAAATATCATTCTATTTGTAGGTTTATGTTCTCTGATTGTAGCTTAAGGATGAATAGAACATTAGCTATTGATCGCCAGTTATAAGTAAATTTATAGATTTGATGAATTATTAATTATTATTGGTTAGAAAGGTTATGTTGGTAAATATAATGTTAGAATTGATTCACTTACTGTATGGATTGCATTTTAAGGGAGGATGACATAGATTCACGTGTTATTCTCACATATAATTGATGTACACATACTATTAAAGTATCGAAGGATGAATTTGATGCTGAAATAGCTACCATTGATCATCTAATGCTAGTATGTATTGCTAAAGCTAATAGACTAAACACTATCAAATTATTAAGTATAAAATATTGGAGAGACAACAGAGTATTTAAAAGTTTTATTAGAAGCGTGATTAATACACACAATAGATGTAAGAAGTTATTGAAACATGTTAGGAGAGTGATATAAAAAATTTAAAGTTGATAAGACAAATAGATGGGACCTGGCAGCTTAAGCTCATTTTCTAGGTGGTTGTAGATTGTATGAATAGTTTATGAGTTCTAGTATTCATTTTTCTCTTATCTATGATTTTATTTATTGGTTTGATGTGATGTTGGGTATTTTGTTCTTTACTGAATGATGAGTATCTTATCTACTATAATTCTCCTATGAATTTTAACGATGATGGTTTATTTCTTGAGAGGTTTTGAAGCCATAATCTAATATCAATGAAAACCTATACTCATCACAATACCTCATTAATAATTAAACATCATAATATTCCCTTAAATACCTTCACAACTATTACTTCACCCCTAAATACCTAATAACTCAATAATCTACACTAGCATTAACCCCAGTCCCATCTATACCCCTAGGAATGATCCACACTCACCCCTAAACCTATTCACCCACCTACCAAAACATCCAGAAACCCATAACCAAATAATACTCCAACTCCTCAAACATCTAATATAAAAACTATACTAGAACCTCAACACCCAACAAAACCCTACCCCTCAAAACCACAAGATACTACAAACACCAATACCAACATAAAAAGTAACAACAAAACTTATACAACCCCTTAAGTTGCCACGTCCAATAGATGAAGCATAATATTTAAAAATGTTAAAGTGGAGATTATAAAAATAAAGTGATCGAAGTGCCTACTAAAAAGGATTTAAAAACATTGCCTAAGGATTTCGAAGAAATAATAAAAGTCATCATTGGCGAACCTGCTGTGGTAATAGCAAAAATGGTATATAGTAGTCCAGGCATAACAGATATGGAAATTTCCCAAAAAAGCGATTTAAAGGTAAATATTATTAGAAAAATACTTTACTTTCTACATACTAACCAGTTAGCATATTATAAGAGAGTAAGAGATAAAGAAACTGGATGGTTCATATATCAATGGTATCTTCAACCAGATAATTTAAAGAAATTTATGGATGAAATGAAAAGACATGTGCTAAAAAAACTTCAAGAGAGGCTTGAATATGAAAAGATAAATAGCTTCTACAGATGTATTAACAGAGAACATATGCGAATGACTTTTGATGAAGCTTATGAAAATAATTTTAAATGCCAGATATGTGGAGCTGTTTTGGAATATGAAGAAAATGAGGCTATTAAGCGTGTTCTTGAAGCTATTATTGAGAGAGTTAGTAGGGATTGTTAATGGGCCCGAGGGGATTTGAACCCCTGACCTCCTGCGTGTAAGGCAGGTTTCAGGATTAAAGTCCTACCACTAGACGACGGGCCCAAGAAAAACACCAACAAAAATATATAAACCTTGAGGTTTACTTTTAGTACGTGATGATTTAGGAAACTATGTACATTATGCTGATATTAGAGTTACCGCTAGTCTTAAGCCTACATAGCCCACTAGATCCAAGCAACATCTTTCATGAATTGGGCTTAATGTTAGTATGTTTTTCTGCTATCATACATTATTATATTATTATTAGGGGCATTTATCAAGATTTCTTTTCCTTATCATAAATTTGAATCTACGGATTTTGAAATTAAGCCATGAAGCTTTCTTTTTTAATTTCATATAAAATTATGGCTGCAGTTGCAATAGGGCCTGGATCTTTATTAATCAAGAATTTTAAGAAAACAGGCTCACCTAGAGCTAACTCATTTCTACTAAATCCTAAATCTGTTCCTGGAAGTACGATCATGATATCTTCTTGATTTAATTCTTTAAGTAAATTATTTATATCAAGGGGGGCTTGGGCATATGGTTTAGCCGATAATAGATATACCTTAAAGGGTTTAATAAGATCTATAGCTTCTTTTAAATCATTAACTACTAACAATATCTTATTGCTTTTAAATATTAACTTAGAAGCTTCAGATATTCCTTGCTGAGCTGCTGAACCAACTGCTCTGCTTATTACAAGTAAGTCAACATTAAATACATCACATAGCTTAGCAATTTCAACAATCTTATATACACTATGTACATTATGAAGCGCTATTATGATCTTGCCCATAGTAACACCAATACTATTTAGGTGTCACAGTTTTTATAAAAATGTTTACAAAAACTCATAATGCATTAAAAATACTGTTTATTTAAAAATCGCATATAGTAAATTGTTTTTACAACAAGTTAAAAATAAATGTAGTATACCAGGGTTTGATATATATCCTAAGCTTTAAAGTTTATAAAGACAGTAAATAAATTAACTATGATAATATTGAAGGTGTATGGCTGTGATTCAGCAAATCATAGGTCAAGATACTGGGTTTAGTTCAATATTACAATATATCTTAAGCATTATTGCTTTTCTTCTTATCTGGATTTTAGTTGGTAATAAACTCCAGATGATCATTTGGATATGGAGCATTAAAAAAGCATTAAGAGCTTTAACTGAAATGTCAACTAAAGCAACAAGTCAAGTTGTAGAGAGAATAAGTAAAGTTGCCGGTAATAATTTTGAAGTTTCAAATAAAGTGAACATGTTTCTCGATTTTTTCGCAATATACCCAGTAGATTTAGATCCAAACGGAATCGTACGTAAACTTGAGCACTTACTTAATACTGAAAGAAAAAGAATTAGAGAATTCATATTATCATTAGTGCCAACAGCTAGTAAACAGGATATAGATAACTTTGAAAATCTTTTGGCTATAGCCCAAGTCTTAAATATAATATATAAGTATGTTAGACATAATTTTATTCTAGGTGAAAAAACTAAAAGCCCATATATATTAATGCAGCTTGAAATGATTATACCACTAATTATGAGATATGCTAGAGCATACTACAATGCGCTTACTTCATTTATTAATTTACAGCCAATAGGAGATGGAATTGGAGCGCTTGTTGCTGCTAAATTGATGTACGGTCAAAAATATGAAAAAATAGCAGAAGATACGGTAACAGCTGAAATATTCTTTGAAGGAAGAAGGCTAATTGTTGTTAAAGCTGAGGGACCAAGCGGAGTTGTTGGAAAACCTGGAGAAGCTATTTCAAAGATTATTGAAATGAGAAGTGGAAATATTGATGGGATAGTGATGGTTGATGCTGCAATGAAATTAGAGGGAGAGGAGGTAGGCAGTATTGCCGAAGGAGTTGGGGCAGCTATTGGAGATCCAGGACCTGAAAAGTACAAAATCGAAGAAGAAGCTACAAAACATAAGATTCCTATATATGCATTAGTAGTAAAGGAATCCCTAGAAGATGCCATAACTACTATGAAAAAGGAGATATTCGATGCTGCCGATAAAATTATTGAGAAAATAAGAGCTATAGTTACAAGTTATCCAAAAGGTGCAACATTAATTATAGCCGGTATTGGGAACACTATGGGGATTGGACAATAAGATTTAAAAATTTAATATAGTGAAGGCGTTTCTTTGATAAAAATAATCTAATCGCGTGGGTCTACTATTTGAATATTAACAACTAGCTTTTAAACTATTATAAATCCTTAACTCAGTCTTATAAGTTCTGTATTAGCATTAGGTAAATTGTCATTTCTTTAATAATGGATCTAGTTAGATGAATTAGCAGGATTTATTTCAACAATCGACAAACTTATAAGTTTATGATATAATATATCCTAAGGGCCAGATGGGGTGGGATTAGTAGCACTAAGCCGTGGTCTAGCTAGGTATGATGACGGGCTCCAGATAGACATATTAATAAATTAAACCATATAATGTAGGGAAACCCGTTGGGCGAGGGTTCAAATCCCTCCGGCCCCACTATTCCTTTTGGTATTTTTGCCATAAGAAACAGAGCTTTAACTATTCTTCTATTGCCTTTAGTTGCTAACCATTTGCTGTAAATAAAGTTTTTCTTTAGGCCCACATCATCACAACATATTTTACTTGTTCTAAAATTTTAATTATTTCGTCGATGTTTGTTGTTAAGTTATACTTAAAGCTTTTAGTATCGTTTCTTTACATATTTTCCCCTTTAACGATATATGCTATATTATTATAGCTAATATTTCATTCGCTAATACTATTATAGCTACTCTTATCTCTCAGTCTAACTCCTAAAAAAGGTAATCTTAAGTTTTGAGTCTATAGCTTTAGATGTTGTACGTGGTAACTTAGTAAGCTATATAAAGCTTACTATTATTTTCATGTGTTTGTCGCAACATTATTGGTATGTTTGTGTTGGTTTATATGGGTTTCAATCTTTATAGTTTATGTGTAGAGTTACTTGTAGGGTTTAGGGTTGGGCCTCTTATTAATTCATGTTTAAGGGTTATTAAGTCTTTGCATGTTTAAGTTGAAGTTAGCTAGTGGCTTAATAGATTATTATCTCACTTATCTTTAGAGCTTCTCTAACTGCTCATGGATATTCACATAAAAGCCTATAGAGATATTGGCGTATGCTTTCAGAATTAGAATAGATTTAAGGTTAGGATTGTAGCTGTAGATGAAACTAGAGCCTATGGATAGTAGAATATTCATATTATAGTTGATGTTGAATTAAGTTTATTGTTGAGGTTTACGTTAGCCTACGTAATCGTACCTAGATGTTTAAGAATAGTTAAAGCTAGGAATTGAAGTTAAATACATACATGATGGAGGGCCTTGTATAAAGGTTTTGATCGGATTAAGCAAAATAAACATGACCTTTAAGAATGTAGTTGAACAAGTATTCAAATCATTAAACATAGAATTAAAAGATTCAATAATTTCAAAGGAAATAACAAGAACAATAAGCTAGCTACATAGCTTCATATACATACACAACCTAATAACAAGCATAAACAAGGAGTAATGATAGTGTAACAAACACATTTTCATGAATGTTAGGGGCTTAGTTAGGGATCTTAGAGTTTTGAGAGGAATAAGATTCCATTAGGTTGAGATTTTTGTTAAATTTCTATATTCAGATGTTTGAGAAGGATTTTTAGAGTATTATCTGAGATTCATAGGGTTTCTGGATAGCTGCTGGTAGGTGAATATGTAGGCTTAGAAGAGATCAATGTGGGTTCATTAGAATTTCAGAGAGTTATAGCTTTAAAAGCCTTTTGATGAGAGAAGATAGTAGAATAAGATACTTCCCATTTAACAAGAACTATAGTGTTCTCAACAAGTAATGCCACAATAAACAACATCCTAAATGATGGAAGAGCAACTGGATAAACCTATTCATACTATAACTACCTAGAAAAGTAAACTTAAGTTACGCGTTCTAGATGCTGCTATTACTATTTCTTAATCTCTCTTACAGTTCAAATCGATCCACTTTAATAATTGAGCTGGAATTCAGCTACCAGATTGATGTGTTTATTAGGAATAGCTTTAGCACTTCTAGAATTGTCTAATACTATTTTAAACTCATCTTCTAATGCTGAGTATAGTGTAGTCTAATATGCATCAACAAACTCTAGCTATATCTCTACAGCTTAGGTATTTAAGCCAATTCTTCAATCACTTAAAACCCTTAAAGCTGCTAATGAGGATTTGGATTTCCCTAAAGTCTTTTACTTAAAATAGTAGCTACTAATACACATTTATGCACGTCTACGCCATAGAAAGATTGACATATCATCATCTTCTAAGCTGATATGGTAAGGAATATTTCTTTAACATGCATAATTTACCATGTGTACTTGAAGCATATTTATTAAATAATGTAGAAAAAAATAGATAGTTTATCGTTCAGTAAAATTAGAAACCTATAAACAAGACAGCTAGACATCTAATAGGAAAGAAAATCTTCCTTTATGGCTCATCTAACAACTCTTGGTTGTCTACTATTTGTTATGGACCGGGCGGGATTTGAACCCGCGGCTTCGGGTCACAATACTGAACTCCCGCTTGCAAAGCGGGCGCTCATTCCAAACTGAGCTACCGGCCCATCACTCAGCACCTTAAACTAAACCAGTGCAAGTATTTTGGAATACCTCATTTATATAAAGTTTTTTAGAATAAGACTTTATAGAAAACCTTAATTATATTTATTGTCCTCTACGTATTGTATGTTATCGTTTAACTTTTTGTTCGTTACCATAAAAGCTCTGCTTTTATAACTTATCTAAAACCATATCGTTTAGATTGACAATCAAATCTTCCTACTGACTCTCAATCCGTTTCTAGAAATTCCTCAAAAACTATAAATACGAAATTAACTATATGAAGTCCAACGTGCAAAATTCACGAATTACTATAGTATTTTATGGATTTTGCCAAATCATAGTACTAGTTTCAACATAACTCTAACAATTGTATACTTATCGAAAATTGTTTAAAATACTATATTAGTCGATTAATTCTGAAAAATTATTCAAAACACTACAGGTCCAATAAGCCTCTTGTCAACTCTATAGTCTATAATTGAAAGATCAAAGAGAGACAACATAATTCAAGTCACAAAGTAGTAATTCGGAATAAAGTATTTTAAAAATTGTTTTGCAGTTTAATTCTGAAATCCATGAATTCAAGGCTATATAAAGTATTTTAAGAAATAAATATTAAGCTATAAGCTCTAAAAACTAACTTATGGGAACTAGTTGTAAACATCTTATAGTTGTTAAGTTCATGGCTATTCTTAAGAGGATTGCATTAAAGCCTGTTATAATGTTTGATATAGATGAAATTAAACTGAAGGACTTGATAAAAATCATCATTTTAATAAACAACCAGGAATTTAATAGGAGACTTATAATTAATGGTTTACTAAGTTCAGACGTATTAGTATTTGTTAATGGGGTAGAAATAAATGTACTTAGTGGGTTAAATACTGTATTAAAACGTGGTGATGAAGTAGTATTTCTGCCCACCGTACATGGAGGAGGTTAGGATTTACTTTAAATATTACTTACAGATTACAAAAACTCTTAGCATAATACTATATATGAACATGGTTGACAAATATATTATAATTAGTTCAACTTTAAACTAATCAGTTTAGCAATGAATTCACTGTTTTAAATAGTTTGCCTATTTTTTATTCTGCCTAAATATATTCAAAATTAATGGTTAAATACATAAATTCTAATAATAATTTAATTATAAAAGATCAGCACTTACCATTGTAACTTAAGCACTAAATACAGAAGTTTAGTATAGATTTATGAACTTAGTTTACTTTCTACATAATAAACTTTTTTAAAAAAGCTTAAAATTTTTACTTATTCATTTTTCTTTATTCGTTAAAAACTTAAACTCTCTTTAAGAAAATGTACATTCATTAAAAAGACGAAGCCAGTAGGCCAAAGAAGTGAATCTTTTTCATTTTCCAAAAATTATAAGGTTTAAAAAAATTTATTTTTGGCTAAAACATCAGTAATTAATGACCAAGTGGAGACTAGAATATGAAAGAGGTATTATTAACTGTTGCTGGAGCCAAACAAAGAGATATAGATAAAGGAATAGCTAGAATTAGTGAAAAAATGATGAAAACCTTAGGTATAAAGGTTGGAGAGATAATTGAAATAGAGGGAAAAAGAAAAAGTGCAGCAAAAGCCTGGCCCGCATACCCGGAGGATGAAGAGGAAGATATTATTAGACTAGATGGTACTATTAGAATGAATGTTGGAGTTAGTATTGGTGAAAAGGTAGTTGTTAGAAAAGCAAATGTTAAACCTGCTATACAAGTTAAGCTTGCTCCATCGTCATTTACAATAAATGTTGATCAAACATTTATAGAGTTTGTAAAGAAAAAAAAACTTCTGGGATATCCAGTGTGCGATGGAGATTTTGTAAATATTCCTGTATTAGGACAAGCAATAACCTTTGTAGTTGTTTCAACAAAGCCAAACGGTATAGTTGTAGTAGTAGAGGAAACCAATTTACAGATTTTAGAAAAGCCAACAGAAGTATCTAAGTTTCCTAGAGTAACATATGAAGATATTGGTGGGTTACATGATGCTGTTGAAAAAATTAGAGAAATGGTAGAGCTGCCTTTAAAACATCCTGAATTGTTTAAAAGATTAGGCATCGATCCGCCTAAGGGAGTATTGCTTTATGGACCACCAGGATGTGGAAAAACGCTGCTAGCTAAAGCAGTAGCAAATGAAACAGACGCCTATTTCATAGCAATTAATGGCCCTGAAATAATGGGCAAGTACTATGGAGAATCTGAACAAAGACTTAGAACAGTATTTGAAGATGCCAAACAGCATGCACCAGCAATTATATTTATTGATGAAATAGATGCTATAGCACCAAAGCGTGAAGAAGTAACAGGTGAAGTTGAAAAGAGGGTTGTAGCACAGCTTTTAGCACTAATGGATGGCCTTGAAACAAGAGGACAAATAATAGTTATCGGCGCAACGAATATACCAAATGTTTTAGATCCAGCACTTAGAAGACCAGGAAGATTTGATAGAGAAGTTGAGATAGGAGTGCCGGATAAACAAAGCAGATTTGAAATATTGCAAATACATACAAGAAATATGCCATTAGCAATTGATGTTGATTTAAAAACTTTAGCTGAAATAACACATGGTTATGTTGGTGCAGATTTGGCAGCATTATGCAGGGAAGCAGCAATGAAATCCCTACGGCGATTATTGCCTGAAATAAATTTACAACAAGAGAAAATAGAACCAGAAGTCTTGGAAAAACTTGAGGTTACAATGAGAGATTTTCTCGAAGCTTACAGAGAGATAACACCAACAGCTATGAGAGAAGTATATGTTGAAGTACCTTCTGTAAAGTGGGATGATGTTGGGGGGCTTAATGAAATTAAACAAGAACTTAAGGAGGCTATTGAATGGCCAATAAGACGCCCTGATATTTTTGAAAAAATGGGTATAAGTCCGCCTAAGGGAGTATTGCTTTATGGACCGCCAGGATGTGGAAAAACGCTGCTAGCTAAAGCAGTAGCAAATGAAAGTGGAGCTAACTTCATCAGCATTAAGGGTCCAGAAATATTTAGCAAGTGGGTTGGAGAAAGTGAGAAAGCAATAAGGGAAATATTTAGAAAGGCAAGAATTGCTGCACCCTGTGTTGTATTCTTTGATGAAATTGAGTCCATAACACCGGTAAGAGGATTAGAAGGAGGAAGTAATATATATGAGAGAGTTACTGCACAACTTTTAGTAGAAATTGATGGAATTAGCAAATTGGAAGGAGTTGTTGTTCTTGGTGCAACTAATAGGCCTGACATTTTGGATCCAGCACTTCTTAGACCTGGAAGATTTGATAGGTTAATATTTGTCCCTCCACCAAATGTTAATGAAAGATTACAGATATTTCGTATTCATACAGCAAAGATGCCAATTAGTAATGATGTCAACTTGGAACATATTGCAAAAATAACTGAGGGATATAGCGGTGCAGACATAGAGGCTGTATGTAGAGAAGCTGCATTTATGGCTTTAAGAGAAAATATGAATACACCTAAAGTAAATATGAAACATTTTGAAATAGCGCTAAAGAAAATTAAACCAACTTTAACTGAAGATATTTTAAGATTCTATAAAATGTGGGAGGAAAGATTACGAAAAAGCACGTTTATACAGAGCCGTACAACTTATATATAACACTACATTATATAACCTAAGTCTAATAATAATTACGATAAAAAAATTAGAGGAAGATATTATGAGTATACGAAGTATGTGGAAAACTAGTAATATGAAAGATATAATAATTGAATTACTAAGACGAAAGAAAACAATGAAGGATTCTGAGCTTCTTAAAGCCATAAAGATGATGTACAAAGATGTATCTTCGAGAGAAATCAATAAAGCGCTTATGTCTTTGGAATTAAATGGGTTAATTAGAGTTTCACGAATGAAAAAAACAACAAGAAATATAGAGTTTGTCTCCTCATTATAGAACTTAAATAGCTCTGCGAACTTTAAAGGTTGTGTAGTTATAAGTTTACCAGAAAAGCTAGAATTATATATAAAAAGTGGCAGATTAGAGTTCCATAGGAAACTCTCGCTTCTATGGAACAACATCTGTATGCTGCTATCCTCAATTCTTTCATTTTGACATGAATATGGCAATTCTGGGAAGTTTTCTTATAGAGCAAAGCTATAATATTAAAGATAATAAGGCTTAATTGTAGGTTTTCTACAGAGCCATTAGTTTAAGTTTAAAAGACTAATATTAAATTTAGTCTCGAAATATTTAAAAGTAGGAGAATTTAAAAGTAGGAGAATTCAAGGCTAGCATCTTCCAGCAATCATGTAGACACTTAAAAGCATATTTTTACTTACAGCTAACAGTAACTATATACAGAATACTGCTAGAGAGTTCTCGATAGGCTGGTGTATGGAATAGAGTATTAAACTCCTAATACCTAATACTGAATGAGGCTGTTATAAATAGCTGTAGAAACTAGGGAAGATGTAACAAGATACGAGGAATAAGATACATATAATATTTGATGAGAGTTTACACAATATCCTAATCATAAGCCTCAGCAATACCTGGACCTATAAGCTCTACGATAAGCCTGGAGCGTGAAGACTCGCATATAGTATGGATGAAGTAGGAGTAGGTTAAGAAGTATAGTGTTAAGGAAATTATGCTTAAGACATTATAAAAAGCAATAACAAGATATGAAAGACAAAAAACAATGCTCACATATGTAACAATACACATAAGGTATGATCCGCAAAAGACTTAATATTTGAACTCATCTTAAAACTAGACTAAAATAGATTTAATTCCTTTTTCTTTGATGATGTTTTGTAGCATCCTCCTTCTTAAAGCGACATATGCTCCTTAACCTTTGGAGGGTTAGGCTTACGATCATAATGTCCTTTGATGCTAACGCAACCTGTCTAGGTATAAAGTACGGTATGGTTGGTCTGCCACGACCATGCCTTACAGCTTCTTTAAGCGTAAGGCCTGATTAACTAAATGTCTTAAGTGGTTGTGGGCCGTCTACGGGCTAGACAACTCCTATAAACGAGGATGTTAAGACCCATCTTAGAACCTCTATGAAGAACCTCCACCAGCACCTCATAAGCCCAATCCATAAAGCCAGATAAGATTTTAGTCTATTTAAATCTAATTTTAAGATGAGTTCATAGCATAATATATATTTTCGTGTTCTGTTAACCTTAGAAGTTTTATTTCTGTTAGGCTGTGGTATAATTCCGCCTTAGTATTTGAATATTCCTATGCGCCTTAGAAGCCCTGGTCTCCTCGTCCTGATGGTTGTTATGGCTATGGTTAGTAAAGCTATAGGGGCTAGGAGGACGTATACGGCTATGTTAGCTAGACCTTTCACGTAAAGCTTTTTCGGTATCCTTAAGGATTGAGAAGGGCTGCTCGATGGCACTCTTCCTCCTGTAGAGCCTCCTCCAAGTATTGGAGCCTGGGCTTATGGGAGGGTTGTTACGGATGGAGTTTCTTTTTTAAATCTTCCATCCTTCTTATTACGCTTGTTCCTGGCTACTATGGGAATGGCGTTATGCTCCTCGACGATGCATCTATAGTTCTCCTCACTATCGTAACCAGTGTCTGCTACAACGGCGTTGATGGATCCCATGTCCTCGAGGAGTTTGGGCATGAAGGGGCTGTCGTGGCGGTTCCCAGTAGTGACCATGGCGGACCTCGGTAAACCATGCTCACAGGAAGCCACGTGTACCTTAAACCCTTTAAAGCTCTAGTGTAAAAGCCTACTTCAGCTTCAGGGTCGTTAGGCTTAGGTACGGGCGTCGAATCCACTATAACAACCTTGTATGGTAGATCCACATCCAGTACGGCTCTTACCCTTCTAAACAGCCCCTGAAAGAAGTGTTCACCCATCCTGCGCCTGAATCGGCTGAACGTTGAGTGCTAAGGCACATCCTTGAAGCCACATAAGGAGGCTTCCTCTGGATGGTCCATGAGGTACCTTTCAAGAGACCTCTCGCTCAATAAGTCCCTGATGAACATGAGGATGAAGGTCTTCACCATGGAGCTTACCGGATAGCCTGGCCTTCCCCTACACGCCTCCCAGCTGGTAGAACAACTTCCTCGAGAACATCCTTAAAGACGACTTCAAGCATCCCCTTAGATAAATGAGCTATGGAGAAGCATACGAAGAAAAAGCTTAAGAATTTTGCCACAGCCTATTTCTGTATTTATTCCACTTTGTATGATGGTAATCATGGATTTTAATTGTTTAATTTTAATAGCTTGTCTGAAAATTCCATAATTATTGGTAGTTAACTTACTAACCTAATCAAGTCTTAACAACACTTAAAGAGCTTCCAGATGAGTTCTTAAGTTTATTAGCTTATTTTTCTAGATGTAACTTGAGAGAAAAGAAACGGTTTGTATTTATGCATCATTCTCACATATAGTTGATAAATTAGGATATGAGAAACAGTAAAGATTTAGAGGTTTCATTAAGAGCATGATAAATACATGACAGTAAATATAAAAACATTAGAGCATATTAAGAATGATATTACATGACATTCGGATGATGCCATACATTACTAATAAGTAGATATTCATAGAAAATTAAATCATAAATAATATAAAGACCCTAACGGGAATCATAATAAAATGATGTAGAAATCTAAAAATGGTGGTACGTTCAAGCAAAGGACATCTTATTCCAGTATATATTGCCAAGCATTTTATATTAACCAACAATATATGAGCATAGAATTCTTAAATTAAGAAAAGCTTTGTGGCTTAATATTCATTTCTCGTAATCTATATCATTAAATACTATGGTTATAGGAATGTTTATTAAGCTTTTTCGTACTTTATATAAACTTGAATTTGCAAAATTTCGGAATTAAGCCACAAAGCATAAGAAAAATTATTTTATGATAAATGATCAACAACTAATGTTGTTAAACGAAGTATAAAGCTTTGCTTAGTTTGTGAGAGATTTATGAACTCAATCATGCATATGATCTCTAACTATATTTCCAATCAAGTCTCAATTTAGGGTTAGAATTGATAATTAGACATAGTATATTAAATCTTCTCTGACTGTTAATTATCCTCATGAATTAAACTATCAACTATAATGTTTTGCATCTAAAGTTTGCAAGTTATCTTCCTTATGGCAAATTAACAAGATTAAATAATTGTAAAGCATTATTTTATATGCTTGCCAGATAGATGAGAATATAAAAGTTTGTAGTTTATATGAATGAAGGGGAAATGACAGCAAAACTATTTATCAATAAAAAACTAGTAGCTATTTTTTCCTTTAGTAGCATCAGATATTTAAATGACAATGGGAAGGAATTATGATTGTTTAGATTACATAATGTATATTGTTTTTGCACTCTTGATCACATACATACTTATATTTAAACATGAAACTACATTAGACTATACTTACGTTTTTCTATGTATATTTACACTAGTAGGTGTAGTTACTTTAGCTTTATTGAAAGTACTAAGAATTAAAAACAGTTTACTAGTCGGTTTCTCAGGCATAAGACCTGTTTTTTTGGAAATCAGACCAATACTTCTTTTAGTAACAGGAGCTTCCAGCTCAGGAAAAACAAGATTCATACAAAGAATTATTAAAAAGCTTAGTAATAAAAGTAATATTTATGTCTTTGATTGGTATGATGAATATAATGTACTAGGTCTTCCACGTCATGAAATGAATTTATCCACAGTAGTTTTCCCTATTGAAAAGGAAGGGGAAATCATCGAAACAAGAGATCTTTTAGGCACAGCATTAAACTTAACGGATCAGCAAATGAATTTATTACTACGTGTATTAAAAGCTTTAAGTAATAGAGGAGTAGCAGAAGTAAGTATTCTTGACATAAAAAGAATGATAGAACGACTAGCTATTGATTATGAAAATATATCTGAAACTACAATGCAGCAAATAATACTTAGAAAACTTGAGAGTTTAATTATAGGAGAAAGACGTTCAATCCGTTTCACAGATCCTGGAGTGTTTGTTGTAACTGGAGGAGAAACAGAGAAAAAAATAGGATACGCATTAATTTTGAAGCAACTTCTTCAAAAATTCTCAAGAGAAAAATCTTTAGAAGAGATTTGTGGAATAATTGTAATTGAAGAGGCACATAATTTAATTTCCACAGAAGACACAATATTTACGAAATGGATTCTTGAAGTACAAAAATGTGGAGCAATGATTATTATGATAACTCCCTCAGCTTCGCTAATAAGTAAAGCCATTAAAGTAAGAGCTCCTCTTTGGATTTCATTTGCAACAGCACCCAATGATACGTCAGTGGTTAATTTAAAATTAAAAGGAGGGGAAGCCATTATTAAAGAATGGGGAAAAATAACGAAAATTAAACCATTATTTTTTAAAATGGAGAAAAGGAAAATAGAGATTAAAGAAAGATGCTACATCATTACAATAATCAACAATAAATTAAAACTGATAAAAAATAGGGTCAGACAAACATGTGTAGATAAGGAAAGTAATTACACTATTGCAACTAATAATAACGAAATTTACTCATTAAATAAGGATAGTAATATGATCTTCAAAAATATTTGCAGAACAAATGGTGAATGGCTAATAGATTATATTGATTCGAATACTGTAAGGATTTCAGGACCTAATATTATTCTTTATCTACCATTGACTATTGAGTCTATAGCAAAACTTGAAGAAATCAAAGCTCCAGAAAAAGTTATAGATAAATTTCTAACAATCCTAGCTGAGAAAAACCATTAAAGTATTAGTTAACATTTACCTTAATTTGTTTAAGCTTTTCAATATTCACATTATGGATGCTTCTTCTTCTACTATCCACCGGTAAACCAAGTCTTCTTGCTTCTGCAATAGTTAATCCTGCAGATTTTATTTCCAGTAAACTAAATCCTCTACCTTTTTTGAAGGAGCTTTTAGGCTTTTGTTTACCACGTAATAGAGGCTTTTTAACAATAGCTATAAAAAGATTGTTTAAAGTGTTACTCATAATTAATCTACTGATGGCTCACTCTTTTCCTCTTCTTCCTTTTTAGAAGTTGGTGTCTTACTTTCTATTTTACCTGCAGCTATTACATCATCAATTCTTAATATCATGGATGCTACTTCTGCTGCAGATTTTATTGCTTGACGTTTTACACATGTGGGCTCTATTATTCCTAATTGGAGCATATCAGCAACTTTTCCACTATATACATCAACACCATATTTAAAGCCACCGACTTCTTCATGTTTTGCTCTTGCTTCAACCAAAATGTCAATAGGATCTAGCCCAGCATTATAAGCTAGTGTTTTTGGAATTTCCTCTAATGCATCTGCAAAAGCTTCTATTGATAATTGTTCTTTTCCCCCAACTGTAGGAGCAAAGGCTCTCAATTCCTTTGCAATTTCAAATTCTATAGCACCACCTCCTGGAACTACTTTCCCATCTTCAATAACATCTGAAACAACACTTAATGCATCAGTTAATGTTCGTTCAGCTTCATCAACCGCTCTTTCAAGCCCAGCTCTAATTAATATGCTGACTGCACGTGGATTCTTACATTTTTCAACAAAGACCATTCTATCTTCACCTATTCTATGTTCTTCAACTAAACCAGATTCGCCAAGGTCGGATGGAGTAAGATCCTCAATATTTGTAACTATTCTTGCTCCAGTAGCTCTTGCTAATTTTTCCATATCAGACTTCTTTACTCTTCTAACAGTTAGTATTCCTTCCTTAGCTAAATAATGTTGAGCAATATCATCAACTCCTTTCTGGCAAAAAACAACATTAGCTCCTACAGATTTTATTTTTTGCACCATTTGTTTAAGCATCTTTTCCTCCTCGTCAAGAAATGCTTTCATTTCTTCAGGATCAGTTATTCTAATTTCAGCATCTATTTCTGGCTTTTCAATCTCTAATGGACAATCGAGTAATGCTATTTTTGCATTTTCAATGCGCTTAGGCATTCCTGCATGCACAACTTCCTTGTCAATTATAATTCCATCAATTAACTTTGTATCTAAAGCTCCTCCACCTTGTTTCTTTATTAATTGTATATTATCATCAACATCTGCTACAAGTTTACCGTCACGTTCAACAACTATTTTCTTAACAGCTTCTACAGCTAGTTTTGCAAAATAATCTTTATATCCACCTATGGCCTTACTACCCATAGCTGTCTTAGCAACTTTAATAAGTGTATCGACATCATCCGGACTTACCTTTATACTTGTTTTTTCAAGAACTTCAAGAGCTTTATCAATAGCTTTTCTATAACCACTTATTATTATTGTAGGATGAACTTCCTTATCAAGTAAAGCTTCTGCTCGTTTCAGTAATTCACCGGCTAAAACAGTAACTGTGGTCGTTCCATCTCCTACCTCTTCATCTTGTGTTTTAGCAACTTCAACAAGCATTTTAGCTGCTGGATGTTGAATATCTATTTCTTTAAGTATAGTAGCTCCATCGTTAGTTATTGTAACATCTCCAAGACTGTCAACAAGCATTTTATCCATACCTCGAGGCCCAAGAGTTGTCTTTATAGTTTCAGCGATAACTTTAGCAGCTAAAATATTTGATCTTTGTGCTTCTCTTCCAACAGTTCTTTGTGAGCCTTCTTTAAGTATTAGTACAGGTACACCTCCAATTTGAGCAAGTTGGGCTTGAGCTGGAGCTGCCATAATAATCACCAATAGATGTTTTTACATTTCATTTATAATTTGACTAAAAAGAGAAAATAGAACTGGCTTATTAAGTTTTCTATTTGTAAGATCTCTTGTGAACTTAAACCATTAACTATGGGTACTTTCATATCTAAAGCTTACAGAAAATCATTAAGATTTTGGTTGTGCAACTAAATACTATTGAATCATTCATAATATGAGTGCACTAAAGAATTGAATTATGGCGGGACTTCCCAAGATCTTCTCAAAACATATTTTGCTGCAAGTTTTACATCATCAGCGAGAATTGTTTTTCGGCCTGCATGCTTAGCTAGTTCCATAGCCTGTCTTGATATGTCTTTAGCCATTTCCTCTAATATTTCTCTCAGAATTGAGATGGCTTCATCACTTATTCTTTCTGCACCAACCGTTCTCATAAGTCTATCAATCGGAGCTAGAGAAAGTTCAGGCATACTTCCACCAAATTCTTAGAATTATTGAGGTTACAAATTTAAATTTTTCTCTAAACTTTAGGTTTATGTAAATTCAGACTTTAATTATAAATTCTTTGCTTATTGTTGATTTTAAATTATGTATATTATTTAATTGACTACTAGACTTAATTATTCTCAAATCAGGAACTATTCTTTTATTCCTTACTAACAATTCTATGGGCCGCTGACTTGCAGATCTAACGTAGAAGCAGACATAAAACTTTGCTTTTATGGAAAATAGAACATTATAGTTTGTAAGAAGAAAAATATGTTACTTATGTTATATGGTTACTATAAAACCTGTCATAGTTTAGCATCCTTACATTTCTGGTGGATAGTAACTTATTATTCTGGTCTATATGATATATGAAGGAACTAATAAGTTAGCTTTAATAATAGAGCATTTAAAATCATAACATAAACAGAAACTTATCATTTACCAAGAAGATGAGGCAAATTCAATCTAAGTAAATCATTATAACTTTTTACAACTTTTACTTTAATTTTACATGTTTTTTCTATGAAATCTATATGTTTTTCATTTAATATATTACTAGTTACTATTAGGTAGTACTTATAATTTTTTTTAAATTTATTTATAAATTTAACTATCTGGTAGACCATATTTTTTCTAAGGTTACCGTTATAAGTAGCTTCTATAGCTGTTTCATGTTGCGAAACTGGATAAATATCATCGATTTCCAATGGAATCACACCAAATGGTAAATCGTATACACATATGTGAACTCTTATACGATCTATGTTTAGGACTTTATCTATATATCTTATGATTTTCTTTATTATTGGAGATTTATGATATGGCTTTTCCATATTGATACTAGGTACTAAAATTAATACGTCCTTTTCCGCAGGAGGACTGTAGCGTTTAATTAACCATCTTTTATACCTGAAAATTTCTGGTCTATTTAGACTTATCATATCGAGTATGAATATTCCTCTCTTTTTACTAACCGGAGTGTTTCTTTCTAGATATGTTAAATACTTTTTGAATTTTATTAATGCTTTCATGAGTGATGGGTGGCTTCTACAACGTATTTCTATAAATTCCCATAATCTGCCATCAATGATTGCTTGTTTAATTCTATTGATTTCACTAATACATATGTATAGATTATGTTCTGCTAAAATTTTCTCTCTGCTTTCTTTATCCATTTGCCGTAATTCATCAATAGATGCTTTATTACATGCTGGACATGTGCAAGGCAGGTAATTTAATCTGTCAAACTTTATTGTCCCGTATTCTGTAATATATCTATCATCTCTCGCATATAATGCATAAGATGCAGAATCAAATATATCACATCCTAGCGCTATTGCTATAGCAAACATAAATGGATGCCCAGCACCAAATAGGTGAAGTGGTCTATTTGGGGGTATGTTTTTTCTAGCTGCAAATATCATATCGATAAGAAGATCATAACGATACTGCTCCATAACTACTGTTGGACTTCCTAGAGCATAAATATGGAATGGTAACTCTCTCATCCTTACTGCCGAATATTCAATTAAATCTATATACTTACCGCCTTGTAGTGGCCCAACCCAAAGCATATCACTTCCATCTATTAGTTGAGTTGCATTATTAGCTCTTTTAAATGTTTCTAAAACAGTGTATTCAGCGTATTTTCTATCAGTTTTCCATCCAGTGGGTATATCAAGAATAACTCCAATATCGCTTCCTATATTTTTTTGAAATAAAACAATATCGTCAGGATCTGCATCTATACTACCGTATCTTAATATTTGATATGCACCTGAATCAGTCATGATGACTCCTTTGAAATTTAATAAATTATGAATTCCCTGAATTATAGCTTGTTCTTTGAAATATTTTCTTAATAAGTAAGCATTAGTTATAATACCTTTAACTTTAAACTTAAAATATAAATCATTAGTAGTTATTATTTGATTTAATGGATTGATAACAGGAAGCAAAGTAGGAGTTTCAATTATACCATGTCTTGTCTTAAGTCTTCCTATTCTACCAAGTAGGTCTTTGTGTCTTAGCTCAAAAATATTGTCAATATCGTATTTCATATATTTCTATGCTTTTTCTTTTAACTCCTCTACATAGGCATCATAAACTTTCTTAACTTTATCAGCTACTAATCCTGTTCCCTCAACAACACCTTGCTCAGTAACTCTAACTCTATCCATGATAGTTATTACTCTAGCCTCCTCATAGTACTTTACCATGTTTGGGAATAACTTTTCAAGCCTTTCAGCTAATCCCTTTAAATCAAATGGTTTTTCCTTTCTAAATATTTCAGCAATCACTTCACCTCTAATTATTACTCTAGGATGCTTCTCTCCATTTCCATCAATAACATCTGCTAAACAAACATGAAACTCAGGGAATTCTATTGCAACAACTTTTCCAGTAAATATATCCCCTAAAGTAGTTTTAACTGTAACTTGCTTGTCTATAAGTGAAGCCAACTCAGATGCAAGTTTACCTCTAACACTCAAATCAATCACCTTTGACTTAGGTTATGTTAGGAAATACTTTTAAATATTTCTGTTTTAATTAATGGTAACTTTGCTAACTTAATACTAAGTATATGTTTACATGTTTTAAGTTATTTATGATTATAAGTTGAGGTAATTACTTATATGTTGTTATAATCCAATTACTGATTTATAATGAGTATTAGAGTAGTTACCTACCAAAAATACTTATCAGATCCAAGTCTTATAAAGGACTTGGAGAATCGATATAAATTTAGGAAACGAGCTATTTGGAAAATAAACGAACAAAAGAGAAAATAGAGAAACTCTTAAAGAAAGAAGAATAAACAAATAATCAGTAACCAGAAGTTGTTAAAAGAAGAACAAAGACCCGTTTCATGGCAAATACGTAAACCAATAAAGAGCTTATTCAAAAATATTATAATATTTCAAATAAAATTTGGCAAGTTATTAATTGGTAAAAGTACATCAAATTAAGACTGGAACTTAACAAAATAACTTAAAATACTTATACTACATCTTTACAGTTGATGTAGACCAATAGTTACCCTAAAAGTTACTATAAAGAATGATGTCTAATTTCATCTCTCAACAAAGAGTGAGAAATAGAGTAGTCTTTCTTTTTCAATTTTGCTTTATCTTAATATGCTATTGATCATCTAAATTCATTAATCCTAATACTATAGACAATATTACCTTATAATAAGCTTAATATAAGTACAAATAATTGGAGATTGAACAACCTAGAAGTGAGCTTAACATCGTACGGGCCCGCGGGGATTTGAACCCCGGACCACCGGCTTTCTTCCTCATCCGTTAGCCAGGTCAAAACCCTCAGGCCGACGCGCTTCCATACTGCGCTACGGGCCCAATACTAGAGTAATTAAGAAATCCTTATTTAAACTTATATTACTAAATTTAATGTTAATTTCCCTAAAGCAATTTAGGTATAAGCAACTTCACTCTTTGTATACTGTAACTTGCTTGTCTATAAGTGAAGCCAACTCAGATGCAAGTTTACCTCTAACACTCAAATCAATCACCTTTGACTTAGGTTATATAAGGTTGTTAGTGTATTTGTCTTAGGGGTTAATTATTTTTAAATTCTTAATTAGAAGTTAGCGAGAACCTCAAGTATAAAGCGAACAGCATTCAATATATCAATAAATTAGCAATAGCATCTTACTAAGGGGTGAATACCGCACTATTATTTGATTTTTACAGTAAGTATGATTATTTACTTTTCTTCATCACTGAAGAAATAGTAGTATTCGCCAATTTCTTTTTGTAGTCTGTCAAGATATGCTCCTTCTTTATTTACTCTCGGCCTTTTTGTTTTTTTATCCCTTCTAAACGTTATGCCGATAGTTTTTAGAAACTGGTTCATGCCATTTCTTAATTTCATCGGTGAAGATGCCAAACCAAAGACACCTGGAGACCCCGTAAATGTAATTAAAGAATCCGCAATAAAATCCACTAATATTATATCATGTTCCACCACGAAAGCTGAAGCTTCCCTCATTAATATGATTTTTCTTATCATCTTGGCCAGTAGCAATCTTTGTTCAATATCAAGAAATGCGCTTGGCTCATCTATTAGGTAAATATGAGCATCTCTTAGTAAACAGCCGGTTATAGCAACCTTTTGCAACTCCCCTCCACTCAATTCTTTAAGCTTTCTATTATATAATGTTTCTATATTTAAGGAATCGATAAGTTCATTTCTGATTGAATGTAATGAAGTTTGTTCCTTAAAAATCAGATCAAAAAATTCCTTTACAGTCATATTTCTGGGTGGACTTAAGTACTGAGGCTTATAGCTTACTCTTAGTTTTAGATACGATGTTGGTGAATAGCCTTCATCTGGCTGAATTAGTCCCGCTATGAGTTTAATAAATGTTGTTTTTCCGATGCCATTAGGTCCAAGAATACCTATAATTTCTCCCCTATTTATCTGACCGGGTTCTATTTCAATCCTAAATGTGCCCAAAATCTTTTTCATAGATCCCCACTGGAAGGTTTTCCTTTCATTAGGTTTTTCAGAAAGAGGAGGAGATGTAGTGAATTGAATGGATTCTTTCCGAATTCGAATGTTTTCCATGGGTAGGTATCCCTCAAGATAAGCATTTATTCCTGTACGTACACCGTAAGTATTTGAAACAATGCCATAAACACCAGGCTTTCCATATAGAATGCATACAATATCTGACAGATAGTCAAGAACAGCTAAATCATGTTCGACAATTATTATATATGTTTCTTTAGAAATCAGAGATCTTATAAACTTCGCTACTTTAATCCTCTCATATACGTCTAAGTAGCTTGTTGGTTCGTCGATTAAGTATACATCTGCGTCTTTTACACATGCTGACGCTATAGCTACACGTTGCAGTTCACCACCACTTAACTTATTTAATTCATGATTCCATATGTTACCAAGATTAAGTGCGTCCTTTACTCTATTTACAACATTGCATTCCGCGCTAGTTTCGATAAGGTCACTTACTTTAATGCTAGAACTTAGATGTAGATTTATGATGTTTTGAGGCTTATATGATGTTTTAAATTCACCATTAAAAAGTCTTCTAAAGTATGTTTGTAACTCTGTTCCTTTAAAATGTTCTATCACCTTATATTTTTCAACATTACTAACATCATACATTCCTAAGTTCGGAATTATTTCTCCAGATAGTATTTGAAGAACTGTTGTCTTCCCAGTACCGTTTGGCCCTATAAGACCTAAAACTAGCCCAGGTCTAGGAATAGGAAGTTTATATAGCTTAAAGGAATTAGGTCCATATCTATGTATGCAATTTTCTTCTAGTTCTTCTGGAAGGTTTACTACTTCTAAAGCTTTGAAAGGGCATTTTTTAATACATATTCCGCATCCAACGCATAGGGATTCAATTATTCTAGGCTTATTAATGCTTTCATCTATAAATATTGTTTTAACCCCAGCCCTATTTTTAGGGCAAAACTTTATACATGGAGTCCCGCAGTCCTTAGGTTTGCAGAGATAACGATCTAGTACTGCTATACGCATAATGCTTACTCACCTTCTAAAACAATGTTTTATTTTTTAATAATCTATAAATAGAGACCTACAAGAGTATTACTTTAGTTTGATAAAATTGTCTGTATGATCACTTTGTTTAACTCTTATAGGGCAATGATGTCTATTTCAATTCTATCTGCCAATTAGAATTCATATCTCCAAACAAGCTCAACATCGACTTGAGTAACTCCACTTACTGATGATATGATTTCTTCAAGCTTTGTTGTTCCTCCTTCTGTTTCCTCAGGCATTGTTATAAATGCCTTAAGAACTTTATATCCGTAAGCTAAATCTTCTTCTACGATTTTCTTAATATTCATTGTTTGTGGTAATACGGAAGTTATGTCTCTCTTCAATTTTTCAAGATTAACCTCATTATTTTCAGGAAATATTTTTAACTGAACCATAACCAGTCTTTCTTTCATAAGGTAAAATTTCAAATGAACTTATAAGTTTTTCGTCTTGCAGAGAGGCTTTGTTAACTTAGCATGTTTTATTATCTTTATTTTGGTTTTGTGTTTCTATGAATTCTTAGCTTTATCCTCTTATTAATCATGCTTATTTAGCTATACTATTAACTTATAGGATGGGGTACATGTTTACTATTACACTTAT
>JAWBQF010000020.1:0-49230 GCA_038845975.1 Methanomethylicia archaeon | reverse complement strand
TCCAACCGCGCGAAGAGCTAAACCGAAAGCAGCTGTAGTTTTACCTCTACCCTCACCAGTATAAACCTCAATCAAACCAATCCTACAGGGTTTTTTAATAGATTGCATAAACATCACTAATAGGCAATTTTACCTAAGCTTATAAACTTTACTCAGAAATCTCACACAACTATAAATCAAAGTATACTTCAAATCAGACACTTCACCCTAACCAATATTCTAATTTCTAGTTATTAATTTTTCTATTACTAGAGGTTTGCGAGCTTCAGTTTTACTTTATTTCCCTCCTTATTTATGGTGTCAGTATGGTTATTAGATTTATTAAGAAGAGAATATATTCATTAATTTCGCCTCTTAATGAAGTATGTAAAAGAAATCCATTTAGGATAACAAACATCATTAACCTGTCTAACACTCCTAAACAATCTATAATCTTTCCACTTGAAAGAAAATTAAGAATACCATAAGAAAACATCAGAAAACTAACCATAAAAATCTTATTAAAGAGCGAACAGAAAATATAAAAGAAACTGGACTAATGACTAGATGATGATTATGTGGAATGATATTTATAAATCCCTAAATGAATATTTGAAACTTTCAACATATCCCGTTGGGGTTAAGCTTTTAAGGAGTATAAGGGAGATTAAAGAAGATGTTAGAATTAGAAAACCTAGAGTTAAGCTATCGGTATGTCAAGTTATAGGATTATCACGTATTTATGGCTGGAATATAGTTGCCTCCATAAGTGATATGACGTGCATATATGGAGCTATAGCTCTTGGACTAATAGATCCTCCATCTGATATTAAGAATGGGAAAGTAGCGTATGAGGGGGGAGCCTATAAAACAATGGAGGCAGGAGAGAAAGCTTTTAAAAACATGTATAGGGTTAAGGATAGATATGAGGGTTTTGAAGCGGGACCAATCCATGAGCTATACTTTGATCCAGACATAATATTAATCTATGGAAATAGTGCTCAAATAAACCGCTTAATTCATTCATTAACATGGGGAAATGGTGAAAGACTGGAATTCTCATCCATCGGCGAGTATGCATGTGCAGACTATATAGCTTACCCTATAATAACGGGGAAAGCCCATATAACCCTGCCATGCTATGGGGATAGAAGATTTGGACATAGCCAATTTGATGAGATCGTATTTTCAATACCAATAAATAAGATCAATGATTTAATTGAGGGTTTAAAGAAGCTTCATGAAGTTGGATATAGATATCCAACTCTATACTATGGAATACTAGTACAAACATCTAAAACAGCATATCCGAAAGCATTTCCTAAGGGATACTATGTAGAAGACTATGTAACAGTATAATATATTTTAATTAATGCCTTAAAATAGTAATAGCTAAGTATATAATAGCAAATACTACCAGTATTGGCGATGTAGCGAAGAAGAAACCATCACTACGATAAATATAGAGTATAAACCATGGAATACTTTCAAGTTTAGCTGATGGAATGGATTTAGCAATTAATGGAGTAATTATTAAAGTAATACCGATCACTATGAAAATTATGCCAGTAACTGTAAACAGCCTCTCCCACATACAAGTAATTATAGTGGATTAACCTAATAAATTTTAAGCTAACTAATTAGATTAGCTATACATTAACTCACATGTTAATAGAGTACCAGTTAATCTAGACTTTGGAAGCTATATCCTATAATTCTAGAATATACAGTTATTAGTAGATATTCTCCTTCAACATTTTCTATACTAGTATCATCAACCTTGATTTTTATTATCCTATACTCCTTCAAAGATCAACAATGTTTAAGCTCATTTAGTATCCATCAAGCATTAAATCCATCTTTAAACTACGTAATGGAAATTAAAGTCTACGTGAAGCTACTTTAAAGTAATCTCGGAATAAATGGTAATTCAATTACTAAATACTTAAATCAGTAACATCACGCCTTGTTAACTAAACCATTAAATACACTCTAATCTAAAGTTTACATAGCCAACAATTTAAAATTATTAATAGAATCAATAGCATAAACTAGTTCTCATAAATCTAAATTTGAAGATTCTATTTCATGAGGATTACTCAGCAAATATAAATAAGATTATGTACTAGCTTGAAATAGGCCTATTACTCAAATTTACAATGTAAATTATAGCTGTTAAGGATAACTTATGAAGTATTCGCATTGTGAATTTAAGCTATCAATTACATGTACTTTTCATATCTAAAGTTCACAAAGCCGAGACATAGGAGTTAATGTTTATAGCTTCATCATGAGAAAACATTTAAACCTCAAATTTAAAGTTGGATTTTATTATCCTCCATGCTGATTCAGCTAGTTCTCTCACTTCAATATCTATTACTGCTAGCATTATGAGGTAGAATACTCCGCCAAGTATTGATATGCTAATAATAGCATAAACTCTACTTGGATTCAATATTTCACGGATTAAATGAAGAAGGAAAGCCATAGTAATCGATGTGAAAACATATTTTACTATATTTTTCCATGGGGTTACAATCCTAATCATTTTACAAGTTAAAACATACAGTATAAGAAATGTAACAATACGAGCAGCTAAATTAACCATGCTTATATAGAGTGCTGATTGTAAGGGATTATTCCGGGTATAGGTTAGGAGGTAAAAGGCTACTGGTAAAGCTATAGCTGAATGGATATATGGTAGGGAGAAAACAGTAAAGACCCGGCTTCTAATAAGTTCTTTAAATGGTATTTTCGCCTTTTCATCAAGTTTTTCAAGCCCATAAAGTATGGAGGTGAAAAGAGTGGATAAGGTTGCTATAAGAGCGTCAATAGCTAATACAATAAGTACTATAAATCCATCTCTATACTCAGGCTTTAAAATTGTAATGTATAGATCTGGAAGTGTTAATGCTCCTACAGTCATAGGTATTGCAAACATTAAAACAGTTTTCAACGATACTACTATATCCTCATATCCTCCTCCAGAAATTAGCTTCGGATATAGAGCGAAAGCTAGAAATGAAGAGTAAGTTATTATGTTTGCTATTTGAGCAGCTGCACCATAATATCCTCTAGCAACTTCACCACCATATGTAAATAGCATTATAAATATGTATGATGCTACTTGGTTACCTATAATACTATAGATGTTTACAATTGAAGCTTTCATCCATTCCCTTACGTAAATCCAGTTAAGCTCCTGTCTTAAGTCATCTATAAGTAGCTTAAAATAGTAAATACACTGAGCAGCTATAGCTATAGTTAGGCTTACTATAACTCCTTCAAGAGATTTTTGAAGAATAACTATAAGTATAAATCCTAAAACCACCTTAAAAATCTCCCCGATAAGTAATCCATATCCTAATGCTTGAGGTTTCTTAGCTCTTAGACATGCTTCAAATACATTAAGTAGATGGAACTCCACGATCTGAATAGAGATAAGCATGTATAGATGAATATATTCAGAAACACCGAGCCTCAACGTTATAAATGGAGTAGATACAATGTAAATAATGAATGCAACTATAGATATCAGTAAATTTGCTAATATACCTGTTTTCCCAGCTCCTCTTTCAGCTCTTGCTGTAAAACGCATAATCCAGAATGGCAAAACCCCAGCAAACATTGTAAAATAAGCTAAGACATCATTCATGTTAAACCATACACCATAATCATGACTGGTTGTTCCTCTAGCCACCATGTACTGGAAGATTAAGCCAGTAGCTAGACTTAACAATCTAGCTATAAATATAATGAAGCCTGAATATCGAAGCCTAATTCCATTTCTAGCCAAACTTCCACCTTACAATATACGCTAAGCATTAAATTCCATAGCTAAGAATTTTACGCTACATAGTCTACGAGTTAAAATGAAGATAAGTAGATAAACTATCTAGTTACTCGTAAACTTCAAACTAAAATTCTAGATTCTATATACGATGAAGTATTGCTCTATATTGAAATTAAGTATATGGTAGTAGAGCCATTCTATTTATCAATATCTTTACTAAAGCATCCTCAGGATCCCTACTTATTGACTTTACAATTTCATACTCTTTAAGGCTTACATTATAGATGCTTATTAACTCCATAACCTTACTCTCACTAACCTCTAATACACTATCATCTTGAACACCGCTAAGCATCATCATGGTTTGACTTAGAACAGTATTAACGCTTTCTTCATCTTTACCAATAAGTATAGCTATGATTTCAGATATACCTACCTTAACTCCTACTGTTCTTATAGCTGTACTTATCTGCTTCTGTATCGAAGCATAAACTAGTATCTCCATACCTAGCTTTTCAGTATGTTTTCTACCGTGTCTTAATGTATCTAATGCAAATAATACTGAGAAAAGAGCATGTTTTCGACCTGCAACATAATGTGCATCAAGCAGCTGAACAGTAACGTTTCTACTTGTAGATATCTTCTCAATATTTGATAGGAGAGAATTTATTTCATCAACTGATTGGAAGGGTTTACATTTAATACCTACTATGTTAATTACGTATTCCTCATATTTAAACACATCACCACCAGTATTACAACATAACTCTACCGGCTAGTATTTATATTCGTATTAATTAGGTTTACTATGGCTATCATTGAAAAACATATTTTAAGACTAGATGTAGATATAGCAGCCTACATAGCATTACCTAGGAGAAACGGTAAATACCCTACGATAATTATTTGTCATGGTATACCTGCAGGCCCTAGAACTCCTGGAGATAGAGGATATGTTGAAATTGTTGAGAATCTATCAATTAGAGGATATGCATCCATTTTCTTTAACTTTAGGGGTGTAGGTGAAAGTGGAGGTAAATTTAACTATAGCTTATGGCTGAATGACTTAAAGGGAATTGTAGACTTCACATATAGCCAAAACTTTACTGATACAAGTAAGCTATGCATAGTAGGATTTAGTGGTGGAGCTATAATTGCTCTCAACCATGCAGTTCATGATGGTAGAATTAAGGCATTAATTCTAGGAGCATGCCCAGCAATAATCAATAATACTCTATTTAGAAGCATATTTGAACATGCAAGGAAACATGGAACATTAAGGGGAATTGAAAATATGGATATGAATAGCTTAATTGAAAAGCTAAGAGAAATGGAGCCTATAAAATGGATTGATAAGATTTCGCCTAGACCACTACTAATAATTCATGGTGGAAAAGATGAATTAATTCCAGTAAAACATGCTATAACACTATTCAGGAAGGCGGGGGAGCCTAAGAAGCTAAAGATAATACCTAATGCAACACATAAACTAAGAATACATCATGAAACAATCAATATCATAGACTCCTGGCTTAAGCAAATATGGAGTGTATAGTTGATATTTAACTCTTAAAGGCTACAGCATTACTAGCAGCTTCAAGTATCAATCATATTGAAGTAAAAATCTATAAAACCTAGTCTATTCAGAAACTGATTTAACAACTTTAGATATGAAAACATTGGGTTAATGATAGGTTCATAATTAGCAGCTAGAATAGATCTAGTATTTACAAGTAACTGTTGACTTAAATCTTAAGTTGAGACTTTAGGAAATAGTAACATGATTAAATTCATAAGGCTCTATTAACCTATCTGAAACTTTAGTGGATTTGATGGTTGACCTAAACAGTAAGGTTTTCATAAAGTTTGAAGTTGTTACGTCCTAGAAAACATTGAAAACCACTACATGAAACCTTTAGTTTCAATATTTTAATCTAGAAGTTTCATTATTTAGGAGTAATTGTTTCAGAAAGGGCTTTATGAGAGCTTTAATCTAATCCCTTGAGAGCAATGAATATTATAATGCTAATCCTAATCATTACACTAATCCTTATGCTTAGATGGGTAGGTATAATACTTATACTACCATATGTAGTATATGTAGTAATTAAGAGAATTCCTAGAATTAAATGGCGGAGTTCTAAAAATAAATCTTCAAAGCTTATAATTCCTATTTTAAAGCATATAGATATTAATAGATTAAACATTATCGATAATGCTAGGCTTGAATTTATAGGTGTAAGTAAGGATTTACCGTATGTAGTTATTAGATATGGCTTCTTTAATATTGTAGGTATTGGCGTTTTAATGCTTCAATTACCTAGAGATAGATTAGATCATATTGGGGCTTTAATTAATGATATGTTAAGAATGAGTATTAGAGGACAAATTATAATTTCAACAAATCCGGAAAGTAATGAGTTAAAGATTTTCAATATTGTTAAAAGTTCAAGAGATACTTTACCATGTGGATTGTTGAAACGTAAAACTATCGATGAGGTTGTAAGCGAGGTTGCTGCTGGATTAGGAATTACATCATCGTTTAATTCAGGATTTAAGATCCTTAAAGCTTCCGAAATCCCTATACTCTTTAAAGAGGTGTTTACATAATGGAGAACATTATCCTCTGTATTGGAGGATTAGAGGAACGTTTAAGTATTATATGGCATATATTAAAGAATCTAGATAGCTATTCAATCATAGATCTTAATGGAAAACTCTACACTCTACATAGATACAACATGGATTTAAGGCTTCTAAGACTTGGACATAATGCTTCAATAAACATATTTAGGGTTGAAAACATTGATGAATGTTATAGTTTAGCTTTAGATTTCAAGCTAGCATTAAATATTGGAGATTTAGAGTTTAAAGCTTTACATGAAGCACTATACCAGTCATATACTAGAAATAACATAGATATACAGTCAATAATTGACAACATTACAGAATATGGGGGAGCAACCACTGGAGGAATACGAATAAATCTACTATTATCATTCCTAAACTCATTAAGAATAGGGATTACAGGTAAAGCCTTAAATAAAGAGAACATACCTAAAACATGTTTTAATCTTATAGATTTATCCCTACTACCATCAATCAGCCATAAGATACTAGTACTCCTATCTCTAATGAGAAGATTTAGAGAAGCTATAGTTGTTGATGATTCATCCCTACTGGAACCAATACTTGTAAACCCCTACTTTAAAAGTGAATTTAGAAGTAGAATTCAAGAGAGAAATATTGTATTATCATCATCAAGCATTAAAACTGCTAAATACATAATTGAGGACTTTAAGGAAATATTAATATCAAATATAAACTCTGAAACCCTAAGATTTCTTGAAGAGCTTGGAGTAGATAGGGAAAACATTAAATTAACTAGTGGAGAAGAAGTTTCAGTAGTTGATGTTAAATTCAATAGTGGAAGCCTATATAGTATCAACTTGAAAAACATATCTAGAATAGTTATTGAAAAACTTAATGTTGAAGATGTGATTGGACCACTGCCTAAAGAAACTATAGAGGAACATACTACAGCAATTTCAAGACTGTTTGGAGAGAGAACTGGAGATGCTATTGCAGTTCTTGAAGTATTAAGTAATGGAGCATTAACTAGAGATTCACTAATAACATTTATAATGTATGATAGGGGATTGAGAAGTGATGAAGCTGTAAAACTTATCGAGAAGCTTTCAGCCTATAATCTAATTAAAAACGAAATTGGGAAAGACTATAGATACTACTATAGAATTACGTCTTCCGGTTTTAAATTGCTTGACGATTATAAATCTACTCCACCTAGAGACTTGGTAGACGGTTCAGATAGGAGGGGGTGAAGATATGGCTTTTAACGTAGGTAAATCTATTGGAGACGTTAAGTATCATGGACCTTTAAAAGTAAGTATACCGTTAAAACCTATTGAGAAGGGATGGATCCATCTATTTTTCTCAGTGTTTAAAGGCAACGTTAGGATATCAATAGTATTAACTCCTAAAAGATCATTAGAGTTGAGGAAAACAATTTTTGAAGCAGATATATCTGCTGAGAAGTGGAGGGAGTTTGCTGAGGCAACAGTTAACTGTATTATTAGAGCAACACAGGAGCAACAAAGTAAACCTATATTATGGGCTTTATCAAAGCTTGGAGCTGTAAAGGCAGATTTAGAGCTTATAATTATGAGGCTTAAAGAGGGATGAATAATGGATTTGGATAATGTAAGGAGAGAGCTTATGAAGATACGTGGAGTAGGAGAAGCTAAAGCAGAGAAGCTTATTGAAGTAGGTATAAGATCACCGTATATTCTTGCATTAATGAATACGTTTGAATTAGTAGATAAGGGATTTGGTGAATCTGAAGCTAGACAAATAATCTATAATGCTAAAGAATTTGTTGGGCTACATACAACATATACTGCTAAGGAGTTAAGGAAAATAATGGTTGAAGCTAAAAGACTTACAACTGGATGTTATAGCTTAGACTTAATGCTTGATGGGGGATTAGAGCCTAGAGCGATCTATGAATTTACTGGACCTGCAAAAGCAGGTAAAACACAGATATGTCATCAACTATGTGTTACAGCATTTAAAACACTATGGAGTGGAGGGCAGTCTAAGATAGCTGTATACATAGATACTGAGGAAACATTTAGACCTGATAGAATTGAAGCTATAGCTGGAAGATTTGAATGTGATATTGAATCAGTACTTGACGCTATAATCGTAAAGAAGCCAATAACGTTTGAAGAACAGATACTAGCGGTAAACGATATAGCTGAAATATGTGCGTATCAAAACGTTAAGCTAGTAGTTGTAGATTCAATAATAGCTAAAGCTAGATCACAGCTTACTGGTAGGGAGAAGCTAGCAGAGAGACAGCAGCTTCTAAACTACATGCTTGATATGCTTTTAAGAATAGCGAAAATATTTAAAGCATACATAGCAGTAACAAACGAGGTTCAAGCATCACCAACTCCATGGGGAGGATCAGACCTACCGACGGGAGGACATATATTAGCTCATGGAACAACTCATAGAATATGGCTACATAGAATATCTAAAGAACAGGAGGGAAGAGCTGAAGTAATAGATAGCCCATCACTACCGCCGAGAAGCTGTAGATTCAAGGTAGTAGTTGAGGGAGTAATTTAACAATTATGAATAGAAAAATAATTGAAGAAGCTATTAAACATCTAGAAAAACTATACTCCAGGAAGAGTAAATCATTCTTTATGAGATGTAAAGCTAGATTGAGAGATGTAAGGAAAAGCTCTAAAAACATGAATACATGGCTTATTCGTGGAAGACCTGGAATGGGTGACTACGACCAAATATACATCGTGAAATATGATGAGGAAAATAGAAGATATGAATGTAGCTGTTATAATCCATTAAAACAATGGTCTAATAGGAGAAGAAGAGAAGTATGTACACATGTTGGAGCTGTAATACTTTTAAGACTTTTAGAGCTTCATAAACAGAGAAGATTTGAAGATGATTAGAGCAATACTAATGTATGGTAGTAAATGTAGGATTATAGATGCTATTAAAAAACTAACTCCAAAACTATTAATAACCTCAGACTTTAAGCTTGCAGAAATATCATCTCATGAACATGATTTAATACACATATATGATAATCCATTAATACTGGAGAAAAACATAGATTTAATAATACCCCAAAACATTAACTACATAGTTATAGATCTCCAGGGGTTTACATCACTAAGCAATGGTCTCGCACTAAACATAGCTAGAAGAATAGTAGGTATACTTAAGGGATTATGTGTAGTAAGAGGAATTAAGCTAGTTATCCTATCACCAGCTAGAGCTAGAATAGGGAGATCTATAGTTCCAGCCTTTCCAGTTCACGATGTAAATGATGAAATAATCAATCTAAACAATACAGCCTAATAGCTTATACTATATTAAATAGGCTAGATGTATCTGAAAATTTAAAAATTAGCGTTTATGTTTAGATTATGTGGTTTGATCCACATACACATCATCAATTTAGCGGTTTTAATACTCTTGAGTCTTTAAGGAATTCGGGATGTATTGGCGTTTTAAATCTTGCCTATATCCCAGTTAGACCTAGTGGTCCAGATACATTTAACGATATGTTTAAATGGCTTTGTGAAGCTGAAACTGAAAGATTTGCAAGAGCTGGTTTAAAAGCTTATAGTGGTGTTGGTATTCATCCAAGATGTATTCCAAAAAGAAAGCTTGAAGAAACACTTAAAATCGTTGAGGAATATCTCTCAACCAATAATGCATTAACTCTTGGAGAAATTGGAGTTGAAAACTGTTCAACATTAGAGTTTGAAATACTTCAAGAACAGCTGAAAATAGCATCTAGACTTGATAAGCCAGTTATAATACATACTCCAAGAAGTCTTAAACTTCAAGCAACCAATAAAATTATAAATATAGCTAAAAAGAGTAGGGTTAATCCTGAACTTACTATTATAGATCATGCCTCAAGAGAAACTGTTGAAGTAATAATATCGGAGGGATTTAAAGCTGGATTAACAATTCAAGAAGATAAGCTAAACATTAAGGACGTAATTGATATAATAGCTCAGCACGGATGTGAAAACATAATTTTAAATAGTGATGCTGGAAGAGACCCCAGTAATCCACTTGCAGTATTTGAAGCAGTAAATACTCTTAAGAGAATGGATTTAGCTAAGGAAGCTTTAAAAATATCCTATGAGAACCCGATTAAAACATTAAAGCTTAAATAGATTTTATATTAGAATTAAAACTATCTAGAATTGCTATATATCGACATGTAGGTTATGTAGCTATGAATTTCGGTCTAAGTGATAGAAGTTTTGGTAGTGTTAATGGCTTATACGGCTTATCTCTAACTTTACTCTTTATATTCTCTATTAGCTGATCTACTGTAAGGTTATGTATTCCTTCACCTCTAACCCTTACAGGTAGTAGCTTTCCTTCAACCTCCTTTTTCCCAACAACTACTATGTAAGGTATCCATTCCTTCTCAGCATCCCTAATTTTTGATGATACTGTTCCCTCTCTATCATCTACATCTACTCTTATGTTTTCAAATTCAATTCTTGAAGCTAGCTTTAACGCATAATCCATCTGGTCATGGCTTACAGGTATTATTCTTACCTGTATTGGGCTTAACCATATAGGTATTGTTGGCGTTTTGCCTTCACTCATTGCTTTTGCAGCTTGCTCCAATACTGCATAAATCCATCTCTCTATTGAACCCATACTGCTATGAACTATTATACATCCTTTCTTGCTTCCATCTTCATCAACATACATAATTCCATATCTCTCACTATCCTCAATATCTAGCTGAACAGTACATAGCTGAGCACTTCCACCTACAGAATCTATGAATTGATATTCATGTTTAACAATCCAGTAATGCTTCATTTCAGGAAGTAACTCTATAAATGCTGGTTTACCAGCTATTTCTATAAGGCTTTTAAACCACTCCTTATTCTCATTGTAGAATGATTCTACTACACGGAAGACTACAATATAGTCTATACCCATAGAATCGGCGAGCTTAGTATAGTTTTTAAATATGAGCTTATACTCATCCATACCCTGCTTAAGATCTCTACAGAAACAGTGAATATCCGGCATTGTAAAAGCTCTTAAACGTCTTAAACCTACACATTCACCGCTTTTTTCAAGCCTATATGATGGGGAAAGCTCAAATATCCTTATTGGAAGTTGACGATAGCTAAATACAGCATTACTCATCATTTTAAAGAGTCCAAAATCACCTGCAAATCTTAAAACAAGCTTTTTACCATCAGCTTCAAACCTATAATCTTTCTCAAGAAACCTTGAAGCCTGCTCAGAAATATCTTTCTCGTCAAGTCTATACATAACCGGTGTCTCAATAATCATGGCATTAATATTTACAGCAACTTGAAATGCAAATTCTTCAAGAAGCCTCTTCAGTAAGGCTCCCTTAGGATAGAATCTGAAATGACCAATATCAGATGCAGGCTCATAGTCTACAAGTTCAAGTTTCCTCATAAGCTTAATATGAGTAGGAGTCTTACCTGGAGCTCCACCAGTAAACTCACTTAGAATAAACTGTTTAAGTAGTGGATAATCCTTAACAATTATTAAATCCTCAATACTGGATTTAGTAATGGGGTATTCAACACCATTAAGACCTAAAACTATGAATTTACTTGGTTTAGATTCAACTAGTTTGGTTTCCTCATGTTCAATCCTTTCTTTAGCTACTATTGATCTTGAAAGCTCACTTAATGGATGTCCCTTGCATTTAATTTCAAACCGTTTATACCATCCAAACGGGCTTCTATGAACGTTAACTCCAATTCCTCTAAGATTCTCTTCAAGTCTTACCAGTATGTTAATAGCTACTTTAGGAGGAGCAAGATTTGAGGATAGATGAGCATACGGGTAGAGAACTATGTTTTTAACACCTATCTTCTCAGCAACATCAATAATGGATTTTGAAGCAGAATCAACAATTTCCTCAACGTTAAACCCATCATCCTCCTCAACAGAAATAAAAACTACAAGAACCTCCTCGAAAAATCCTTTAACCCTATCGTTTGTTAATGGTTCAGGCTGAGATATTGCTTTCTCCTTAACCTCATAGCTAAAGCTATCAGCATGGATAAGTAAGATTCTCAAGAACAATCAACTCCAATACATTATTGAAACGTTTGAAATAACCAATCCACCGTAAACCATAGTAAAACCCAATATAAAAACTTTATCCATAGAGAAACATGGCAGCTTAACATATTGTAACTTCTCTATTAAGTTGCTAGATTAGAAAATTCTAATTGTGTTTATTATCCAGTTTTATGCCTTCCATACATTTTATACTACTGTTTAATCTTCACTCTTCCGATTTTATTCTATTTTCTACTCTCCCAATAAAGTAGGTTATTCACATAAACTCCCTTATAGCTATCATTAATAGGTTCCATAACCTTTCTAAACTTCCTATACTTTTACTTTGAATATCATTAACATAATAGCAAAGAAAGAATATTTCTACAGTACCCATGGGGGGTTTAATCATAGGGTAGCTGAATAGCATTATAGAGCTGTTTAACAGCTAGTACAATATGGTTAAATTTAAAAGTTTAATATGGCCTTTTACTTATGGATTTTAGAAGAATTAAAATTGCATGCTTAATCACAGCTTTAACTTTAACGTTAATATTTAGTTATACATGTTTTAAAATAGCTCTAGATGTTAAGGGAACTCTTAGCTATGTTTCTGATGAAACATGGTATGTTAACTCTGCACGTAATATTTTAAGAGAGGTTTTTAATGTTCAGCCATTATATATTGACGATGAAGGATACATATACTATACAATATTCTTCAAATCCTTTAACGATAGAGATTATAGTAGAGATAAGGTTATTCGGGAAATTGATGGAGTTATTGTTTATGAGTATAGTAAAGTTCCAGCTTTAGCTGTTAAAACCTTAAAACCTTTAGAGCTGAAGGGAATTGAAGAAGTAAAGTTTATTCAGAGAGGATACATGTATAGTGATCATGAAGTTATTGAGAACTACCTGAATACTGAACATCCACCACTTGTCAAATACGTAATTGGTTTATTAATGCTTCTATTAGGAGATAAGCCTTTAAGCTGGAGGATTCCAAGTATTTTATTAGGCTCATTAACAATATTTATAGTATACTTAATAGTGGCTAAGCTTACTAATCCATTTATAGGGTTTACTGTCTTCATGTTTGCATTTCTAGACCCTATATTTAAAGGTTTATCGTCTATCGCTATGCTTGAAATATACACTACGTTTTTTACAGCTTTATCTATGATTCTCACGTTAAAGGAGAAATACTGCTTATCAGCTATAGCTATAGGTTTAGCTGCAGCATCCAAGTTAACAGGCGTATTCTCTATTCCGGCATTGCTAATCTACATGATTCTGAAGGGGGAACATCCATCAAAAGCCATACTTATATCAATATATATTCCAATAATTGTATGGATATTCATCAATACACCATTCATAGCCTACATGGGCATTCAACAGTGGATACAATCTATTGAGGGAGGGATGAAGTGGCATTTAACTCCTAGACCGGAAGGGCCGCCAACATCAACTCCTTGGGGATGGTTTATTAATGAAAATCCATTTCCACTCCACTACAATCCTGACCTATCAGCATCAGTAAATCCAGCAATATATATAATAGCCTTAATATCGCTAATATTTACACCATATCTATCAATTAAAGCAAGAGAATACTTAATTTCGCCATTATGGTTTACAACAATATTTACAGGATATCTTCTAGTATACTTTGCTGGGAATAAGACAATGTATAGTTTCTATGTATTAATACTTACACCATCAATATATGTTTTAACATCAACACTAATACATGTAGTATTATCACCTGAAAAAATATTGGAGGCTTTAAGGCTATATATTAAGCCATTTAAAAGCTTAAAGACGAAAATTTATAAGTGTTTCTGAATGGAGTATTGGTGTTTTATATGTCTGGGAAAATATGGATTGCAAGAGACTATTTAAAATGTAGTGGCTGTAGAAGATGTGAAATAGTATGCTCTCTACATCATGAGGGGGAAATATGGCCTGAAGCATCTAGAATTAGAATTTTCATGCTTATACCTGGATTAGAAGTTATTCATTTATGTACTCAATGCCCAGAATATCCATGTGTTAAATCATGTCCAACCTTAGCTTTAAGTATTAACGAGGAAACAGGAGCTGTTGTAGTTGATAAGGAGAAGTGTAGTGGCTGTGGAAACTGTATTAAAAGCTGTCCAGGAGAAATACCACATCTACATCCAAGAGGGAAATATGTGGTTATATGTGATTTATGTGGTGGAGATCCGCAATGTGTTAAAATATGTCGTGAAGGAGGATGGAATGCATTATGGATTACGAAGAAGGAATTCTTCAAGAACACATTTAAACTGTATGCAAGAAAACCTGAGGAAATGACTAGGGATTTAGCGTTTAATCTCTATGGAGACCTAATTGAGGTAGAGGTGTAGATATGTTTGGATATAACGGTAAAATACTTGAAGTAGATCTTACAAGAGAGAAGATAGAGGAGATTAAGCTTGAAGAAGAGGTTTTAAAAAGATTTATTGGTGGAAGAGGATTAGCTGTAAAGATCCTATGGGATAGGCTTGGAAATAAATGGGAGGAAATAGATCCATTAGGGTTAGAAAACATTTTCCTAGCTTTAACAGGACCATTAACAGGATATTATCCTGGAGCTAGAGTATGTATTTCCGGTAAGAGCCCGCAGAGTAATGGTATTGTTGGCTCAACTATCGGCGGAGAATTTGCATTAGAGCTTAAATGTGCAGGATGGGATGGAATAATAGTTACTGGAAGAGCTTCAAGCCCAGTTTACATATTTATAAAGGATGATAATGTTGAAATTAGAGATTCAAGTCATATTTGGGGTTTAGATGGTAAGAAAACAGTTATGAAAATAAATAAAGAGGTTAGAGAAGAGCTTTCAAAACTATGGCCGAGAGTAGGTTTATGGAGGGAGCCTGGATTAATATACATAGGACCAGCAGGTGAGAACAAGGTTAGGATCTCTGCTGTAATGAGTAAGTGGACTCATGGTGCAGGCTATGGGGGTTATGGAGCTGTAATGGGTTCAAAAAATCTGAAGGCAATAGCTGTTAAGGGAACCAAACCCCTACCACCAGTAGCTGATAGGAATAGGGTTTTAGAGTTAATGGATAAAGTTGCTAAGCTATCATATGCTAATGATGAATGGCGTAGATGGGGAACAGGTTATGGAGGATATAGCTATGGAGCTGATACAAGTAGTGAACCGATAAGAAACTGGCAAGAGGAATGGCATGACAATGTAGAATATGGAGTTGATAAATTTGAAAGAAGACTATGGGTTAAACGATACTGGGCAGATTATGGATGCCCAACTTCATGCTTAAAAATAGCAGTAGTTAAAAGCGGACCCTTTAAAGGAGCTATAACAGATAATCCGGACTATGAACTTCAAGCATATCTAGGAACAAATCTTGGAGTATTTACACCTGAAGGAAACGTCTATATTTCATCAGCTATAGATGATCTAGGACTATGTGGAATACAGTGTGGAAACGTTCTAGGATTTGCTGGTGAACTGTATCAGAGAGGAATACTAACCGAGAAAGATCTTAACGGGTTAAAACTGGAGTGGGGTAATCCTAAAGTATTTGTAAAGCTTGCAGAGGATATTGCGAGAAGAAAGGGAATAGGTAATGTACTGGCTGAGGGAACATATAGAGCAGCTTTAATACTAGGTAGAATTAAAAACATGAATCTATTAAGTTATGCTATTCAATCTAAGGGTATAGCTATAGGAGCACATGGAGTTAGAAGTGGACTTGACTATCCACAACAAGTATCGTATGCATGCTCAGTTCAGGGGGGAGACCATACATCAATAGCTGGACTACCATTAGATGGACCACTATGGAATACTGAATTGTCAATGATAGCGGCGGATTCAGGAGTTGTCTGTGCTTTTAATGTTTGGAGTTTAAGTTTACTTTTTGAATTCATGAATTCAGTAACTGGATGGAATATATCGAGGAATCAATGGTATGAAGAAATAGCTCTAAGAATACTACAAATACAGAGAGCAACACTACTTCTCGGAGGACCAGACATATATTGGAGTCCAATAGTAGATGATGATAACCCTGAAAGATTCTATGAACCGTTACCTTCAGGACCAAGTAGAGGGAAGTCTCTTAATAGAGAAAATACTAGGAAAGCAGTTAGGGAATACTATGAAGCTATTGGATGGGATGAATATGGAATACCGAAATCAGAAATCCTGAAGAAACTAGATCTAGAAGATGTTGATAAAGCACTTAATAAAGTTAGAAGTAGAATGAAGAGTATTAGCTAGAATGGTGAGTTTATGAGGATTGGATCAATGAATAATCCTGCACTTCCAGTAGTTAATGAGATTAAACTCTTCGGTGAAATGAAGCTGGATTTCATAGAGTTAACAGTAGAATATCCTAAAGCAACTCCGAACCAGATAGTTAAAGATAAAAATGAAATAGTTAATCTATTATCGTCATACAATATGAGTTTAATAACACATGCACCATGGTTCTTCCATCTTGCACATCCATATAAATCGGTTAGTAAAGCATTTATGAGGGAGTTCTTAAAGGTATTAGAGTTAACATATATACTGAATGCTTCAAAACTTACAGTTCACGTTGAGCCTGTTGAAGGAATTCCATCAATATACTATAATGCCTTAAGATGGAGAATGATAAGAAAATTCAGGGAAAACATAGCTGAACTCGTTAAAAACTCAATGAAATACGGGGTTACAATATGTCTGGAAAACCTAGATGATAAATCTATGACTCTTAAGGAGCTTAAAGAAATATTTGAAGATATTGATGGATTATGGTTTACATTAGATGCTGGCCATGCATACATAAGTAGAGGTAGTATGGAGTATATTGATCAAATAATCAACGATTTAAAACAGAAAGTAAAACATATACATGTACATGATAATATGGGTAGGGAGGATCTACATCTCCCAATAGGAGCTGGAAGAATAGAGTGGAATCGGTTTTTCAAGTCAATCTCCAAAATAGGATACAGTAATACGTTAACTCTTGAAATCCATTCAATAGATAGGGACTACATAAGGATAAGTAGAGATAAAGTCTTAAAACTATTAAGTTAACAATAAATCCAGCAATATCCAGGAAACTGAGAGCAAACATAAACTAGCTGGATTCCTGAAGCATTAGCTCAGTTATTGTTTTAGGAGCTTCAGCAAGTATTGAAGTATATTCATTATTAGGCCAGTTTTTAAGCTGTTTTAATGCATTCTCTATAGCTTCATTTATAAGCTTCTTCATCCCATCTATAATAACATCATTATCTAGATTATTAACATCTAGACTTACCGAATTACTGAAGTATACGTATGCTGGAATAAGCCTTATAAGAACTGCATCATCAAACCCGCCATTTCTTAACTTATAAACATCTACAAGATCATCAGCTACCTGAAATGCTTCACCAATATATAATCCATACATGTAGGCTTTACTACGTATATTCCTATCCTTCTTCGCAGCTATAGCTCCAAGCTTAGCTGAAGCAGCAAATAAAGCAGCTGTTTTAAGCCTTATAAGAAATCTATAGAATCTAGTATTTATAGATCCCTCCTTAAAGCTTTCTATAAAGTAACTAATATTGAATGGTTCCATAGCAGCTCCAAGTGTAACATCATATATTGCCTTAGCGAGAGTAGTATAACCTATAGCGGAGATCTTAGCAATTTTTCTTTGAGCATAGCTTAAAATCATATCAGCTACTAAAACAGCTCTTCTGGGATTAAGCTTTCTCCATAAGGATTCATGACCACGTCTATGAGTATGACTATCAATGAAATCATCATGAATAAGCATTGAATTATGGACAAGTTCAACAGCTAATGCGAAATCAATAGCATTCTCAAATTTACCTCCTAGAGACTGACATACTAGAATTGTAAGTATTGGTCTAAGCCTCTTACCACCATCAAAATATGTTTTAAACTCATCATTAAAAGGTAGAGTAGATAGTTCATCAAGCAAGTATTTATCAAATCTATCCTTCATCATCTTCCAATATTCAATAAAGTTCAAGTAAACCCACCATAGCTCCAGGCATTAAATACCTAACCTATATAAATATTTAGGGTTAGAAGATAATGACGTGGCAACCTTTTCGCTGGACTTTTAAAGGGTGTCTAAGAACTAGGGTTAGAAGATAATGACGTGGCAACTTAACATATTGTAGCTTCCTTCTTAAGCTATTAGGTTCAACAATAGTTTCAGCACATTGTAAACTTAAACTATCAATAACATGTCTTTCATACATAAAGCCTAAAAACAATTTTAGATAAATTTATTAATGTTTATATACTTCATAGAACATCAAGATTATAGTTGGAGAAAGCATTAAATTAGCTATGAGAACAATATTAGAGGAGGAATTAGTAGAGAAGATAAGATTCACATTCCATCATCTAGAAAATATATTTCTCGAAATACTCATTATATTGAAGGAAGATTTATAAGTTCTTTAACATGTATGAATTTAGCTTCATTTATTGTTAATCCATATCTTATAGTATCTAAAACTTCATTCTTTTCATCAGGTAGCTTATATCCCTCATAATCCTGTCTAAACAATGGCTTAATACCTCCATCAACTTTATATGATGGATTTATGAAATGATCAAAGCATAACCTACTCTCAACATTAAGATTTTCAACAAGAATTTTAATTTCCTCCAATAATTCATGTGGTGAAAGAAGCTTAAAAACCCCATTAACATAGTCATTATGTAGTGGTGTTCCAGGTCTTGGAACAAGCGTTCTTACCCTAATGTAGTGTGGATTTATTTCATTTAGAATTTTAGCAGTATTTAATGCATGTTCCTTATATCTAGATTTACCTCCAAGACCAGGCATAACGTATAAGGATAATTCAAAACCAGCCTCAATAGCCTTACGTCCACCTTCAATATGTTCAGAGGAAGTAACTCCCTTATGTATACTTCTCAGTACTAAATCATCTCCACTTTCCAGCCCTACATGAAGTCTATTTAATCCAGATCTACGTATCTCCTTCAAATCCTCAATACTCTTAATATTTAAAGTTTTCATTCTAGCATAGGATGTTACTCTAACAATACTTGGAAATACCTTCCTTAAATATCTAATTACCTCAACTAAATCACTTGTAGGCATTATTAAGCTATCAGCATCCTGAATGAAAACTGTCTTAGAGCCTGATAGAAGCCAGTTAGCAGTACATATTAGGGAATAGTTGTATTTAAGTATTGGATAATATGAGAATAAAACATGTATGAATCTAGATGTAATTTCGCCTTGAAATCCTAATTCATATGAAGCCATAGATAACCACTCAGTAATCATTTTTACAGTATCAATATCTACTTTAACCTCATATATGCTTCTTAGCTGAAATCTCTTCCTATCGTATGGTGTACCATAACAGAATGTACATTGACTCCAGGGACAGTTCCTAGTAACCCTTATAAGTAATGAGTTCCCTCCTCCCTCATTAGGAGGCCTTATTGGACCTATTTCAAAGCTGGATTTAAGTAAGAGATTTATATAATCCAGAATAGATGATGGATCTAGCTCCATAACTAATTATAAACCCCTAGAATAATCTGAATAAACTCTTAGTAATATACTTATATGTGGATAATACTCCATACTTACAGCATGGTTTTTACAGTATTCTTTATAGTATTCAGATATAAATACAATACCTTCAGAACCATATTCAGCTATATTTAAATTATCTATCAATCTCAGAAATCTATCTTGAACATATATGGATTTATGTTCTTTAAGATTTTCCCGGTCATCTTTAAACATAAATAAAGCTGTATTTCCAACCATAATGTTAGTGTAGAATAGAGGAAGCTATAAAAACATTATGTTAGCAATAATGTAAGTACATGTTACTGAAGTCTAGGTTTACCTATGTAAACTTGAAGTTTTCAGCATCGATTAAATCAGTAACCTTCATTCCATGAATTAGCAAATGCAAGTAGATGAATAGCTATAATTAAGTCATAACCTAGAAAACAAAGAGCCAATAGGCTTTAGTGGTATCAGCAAGAAAACCATTAATAAGCCTAACTGAGAAACCTAAAAATCACCTAGATCACTAATAAATCCAACAATAAATGCTGAAGCTCCAAGAAAATATAGATAGCCAAGTATAACCCCTCTTGAACTTCATAGACAACATCACCTATTAAATTAACAACGCCTAAAAGTAGAATAGTTACATATGCTCTTCTATTATCAAGCATAATTATTAATGAAGTAATTAAGCCTAAGTTTAACTAATTTAAATATAAGCTACGTCTAATATCTAACTTACCATGGAGAAGTATAAAATAGCTGCGTAAAACGATGTTAGTAATCCTAGTATTATATGTAATGTCCTTACATTACTGATATGCTTCCCTATTCTTCTTATCCTCATAGCTGCCAGTAGAAGACCTGTTAGTAATGTTAATACTCCATGAATAACAGCTACATCAGCTAACTTACAGTGTATAATGGAAAACTCAATCATAACACTCTACCTATGGGCATTACATATAGTGGAGCTTCATCTTTAGGATTACCGAGAACACTCCAAACCTGATCATCAATAAATGCACCTACAGCAACAGTTCCAAGACCTAAAGCTACACATTGTAAATATATGTTTTCACCTACATGTCCAACCTCCATGTGAACATATCTCTCCCTACCTCTATCACCATAACGCCAAGTAGTTCTACCATATATAGCTGTAATAACAATATTTACTTGAGCATTTTTAACCCATTCCTGAGATAGACAGGCTTTAAACAAGTCATAGCTGAAGTCGCCTTCACGGATCTTAGTAATTTCATGATTTAGAGAATTATACTTATAGATACCTGGATTAAGACCTATAACTCCATTACTCTTCACAACAACGTATACTTCAAGAGGATAAAGAGCACCAGCACTTGGAGCAGCTCTAAACATATTTATTGGATCAGTAACTCCCTGAGCAGCCCAAAGTATTTGGGATAGTTCTTCAATAGTTAAGGGTTCACCCCTGTACTCCCTAATAGATCTCCTCTTAGCAATAGCCTCTTCAACACTAACCTTTCCAATAGTTTTAGGCTTAGGAAGCTTAAGAATATTCAGATTTAATGTTTCTGCATGTTTTTCAACTCTAGAATTCCTAAACCTAATACCTATAGCACCATATAGAATTGATGATAGGAACGATACTAAAACTGTAAACAATACAGTAAGGAAACTTCTCCTACTAACCATACATATAAATACAGCTAGAAACATAAATACCTTACATTATGCAGTTTCACTAGAAAATATTGGAGCGGTTAAGTTTATCTGTTAAATTATTAATAATTAAGTAAATAAGTAGATTTAATACTTAGAGGTATGTATAATGTTATTTAACGCTTAGCTTAAACTAGTATAAATGTAGACAATCAGCTAAATATTTATGTTTAACAAATTCCTATAGTCATAATCAACGTATTGGTATAATGTTGAGTTTATTATGAATATACTTACATATTCATAATATTACATATATATCCTAAATTATTTGGATATATTCTATCTCTCCATAATCATAGATGGTTTATTCACCCATGCTTTAAATCATTTTAGCTCTATAACTTCAAAGTACTCAATACAAATTAGAACAGGTTATGATTGGGTTTATGTAGAATACAGTTAAGCTATGAATTCTGTAAATACTAATACATATAGAGCATCATATCTAACATCTAAAGCTGATGGAATTCATTTTTAATAGGGAAGCTTTCAACATTGTCTATACACCATGATCATAATAATAACTGTTTAAACTGCGGTAGTTTTATAAAGTATTTGAATGTTTAGGTTTAGCGCTATTACTGAGATGATCGTCTTGGGTAAACCTGACTTAGTGCTTATTCATCCACCAAGTATATATGATTTCAGAGAGAAAACCATACTTTACGGCCCTATTAGCGATGTTATACCCTCAACTCCTATTTTTGAAATGTATCCTCTTGGATTTATTAGTTTAATGGGATATCTTGAATATAATGGATTCCATGTACATATCGTTAATCTAGCTGTTAAAATGCTTAGAAGAAGAGGCTTCAATCCTGAAGATTATCTTTCAAAAATAGAGGCTAAGGCATATGGTATAGATATTCACTGGCTTGTCCATTCTCATGGCGGAATTGAGGTTGCAAAAATATTGAAGAAAAACAAGCCGAATAGACCAGTTATAATTGGTGGGCTTTCATCAACGTATTTCCATAGAGAAATCATTAGAAACTACTTGGAGATAGATTACATCGTTAGAGGAGATAGTGGAGAGTATCCTCTACTTAAACTCATGGAGTGTATTGAGGATAATAAGCATCCAATAGATGTTCCAAATATTACGTGGAGAGGAGAGAATGGAAAGATTCATGAAAACCCATTAACATATGTTCCAGAATCAATCGATAAGTATACTATCAACTATGAGTATGCTGTTAGAAATGTTGTTAGACATTTAAATATTGAAGATTATTTACCATATGGAGACTGGCTTAGTTATCCGTACTGTGCTCTTATAACATGTAAGGGATGTAGTCAAAACTGTATTACATGTGGAGGATCAGCATATAGCTTTAGTAAAATATATGGTAGAGAGAAAATAGCTTTGAAAAGCCCTGAAGTACTTGTAGATGAGATGAAAATTATTCAAAGCTACTTTAAATCTCCAATATTCCTCCTCGGGGATATTTGGCAGTATGGTGATGAACATGGCTTAAAAATACTAAAGCTAATAAGAAGGGAGGGTATAGATAATCCAATAACATTTGAGCTTTTTAAACCAATAGATATGGGGAAAATTGTAGAGATTGAACGGACATGTAGTGAATTCAGTATTGAAATATCTCCTGAAAGCCATGATGAAGATGTAAGAGGAGCTCAGGGAAGACTCTATAGTAATGAGGAACTTGAGAGAATGATTGAGAATAGCTTAAACCATGGATGTGTAAAGTTTGATGTATTCTTCATGATAGGACTACCAAAACAAACGCCTAAATCAGTTACTGAAACTATTAATTACTGCGATAGACTATTATCAAAACATAGTGATGGAAGACTGCATACATTCATAGCGCCACTAGCACCATTTCTTGATCCTGGAAGCATAGCATTTGAGAATCCGGATACTGTAGGGTATAGAATCATGTTTAAAACCTTTAATGAACATAGAGAAGCACTTGAAAAACCAAGCTGGAAACACTATTTAAACTATGAAACAGCATGGATGAGTAGAAATCAAATTATAGATTCAACATATAATGCTGCTAGAGCAATGAATGATATTAGATTTAAATACGGTATAATTGATAAAAACCATTATGAAACAATTAGAATGAGAATAGATTTCGTAGAGAGCATTACTAGAAGAATAGATGAACTTATAGCTAAAAACAGTAGTTTAGAGAGTTTAAGAGAATATGTAAGGGAGATGTATAGTATCCTATGTCCAAGAGAGGAATTGAAAAGCGTACCGATAGCTAGGGTGAAGTGGGTTAGAGGTGGATTAACATTAATGCTCAAATACCTACGCATAATCTAGGTAAACATACTTAAAATCCTAGCAAGCAATAGATGGGGTGTGTTTTCAGCTTTTAATACTTTTGCTAACGTTTCCCTCCCAAGAAATAAAGCTCCTAATCTTATAAGTTTCTCATTATACATTAATAGGTCACCTGTCTTCCTATATAATAAGCCGTTTCCAACAACCTTTCCAAGTATTCTATAAAGCTCTAAACTATAGCTTAATCCTCCACCATTAACAATCGATTTTAAACAGTTACATGCAATACATCCTGAAACCATAGCATTAACTATTCCAGCACCATTAATAGGTTCACATGTTCCAGCAGCATCCCCTATAAGCATTACATTCCTACCTTCAACATTGCTTACAATTCCACCTACAGGTACAGTTTTCAAGTAGAAAAGCTCACTAGGTCTAGCTCCCTTAAGGAAGGTAGGTTCAACATCACTTAGAAACTTTTTAAAACATTCAATTATCCTTAAACCTTTCTTAACTAAATGCATTCTAATTCCAAGCCCTATATTGGCTCTACCATTACCCTTAGGTATTATCCATCCAAACCCTCCAGGAGCATAGCGTGGCGATATAAACACATAAACCTTATCTTCATCAATTTTAAGACCTGAAAACCTCTGATTAATACATAAAGCAATATCTTTATCACTATATCCACTATCAATACCGAATACTTGAGCAACTCTTGACGGGATAGAGTCAGCACCAATAAGATAGTCAGCATTAAAGCTTAACTCACTACATCCCCTTCTAGCCTTAAATACGATTATTCCATCTCTATATCTAGCATCCATAAAGAATGCAAAGTTAACCAGCTTTACACCATTCCTCTCAGCTTCATCAACTATCTGCTGAATCATTAAATCCTTACGTATAACGTAACCATCAAGCTTAATATCTAAAAGTAGCTTTCCACCATCTAGATAAATCTCTATAAGAGATATCTTATTCTCTACAATATTCCCCCCTACAATATACTTATAGGATTCATCAACATATTTACTATCACGTATAATTCCGCTATCTATGTAAAGCCTCCTAGTTTCATTAGGTGTTAATAGAAACTCTCCGCATACAATATGTGAGCTAGGTTTAGCCTTACGTTCAACAACCAATACGTCAAAACCTAGCTTTACAGCTAATAGTGAAAACAAGGCGCCACTAGGACCAGAACCAATAACAGCTACTGAAACCATACAGTACCAAGCTAAAACAATTTAAATACTTAACCCATAATTCAAGTCAAACAACACTAGGTGAACAATACTGAACGCTAACAATTCATGGATTAACATTATCAAAAGCCTAAGGGAAGTAATTCCATACTATGATTTAATGAATAAAATAATATCGCTTAATAGAGATGTTAAGTATAGAGTTGAAGGGTTAAAAATGATTGTAAGAGGTGGAGAACTAATGCTTGATGCAGGTAGCGGTCCAGGAATACTGACATTAATAGCTTTTAAAATAGGAATTTCAGAATCAGTACTTCTTGACCCATTAATTGAAATGCATATAGAAGCTAGAAGAAGAATAAAAAACTGTAGAAACATGCATAATGTTATAGGTGTATTTGAATACCCGCCGTTTAGAAGAGATATATTCAACATTATAGGATGCTCATTCTCTCTTAGAGATGCTAGAAACATTGTTAAAGCAACTAAAATGTTAACTGAAAAACTAAAACCTAATGGATACATACTAATAATTGAAATGGGAAAACCGGAAAACCATATTTTAAGCTTCATACTATACATTTACTGGAGATATATAGTTCCAATAATAGCTATAATAATAGCTAGGAGGAAATGGAGGAAATACATAGCTTTAAGTGAAACATATCTTAAACTACCTAAAAACAACCAGTTAAAGAAGCTTCTTAAAACACTCTATAAAGTAATAATATTTAAGGAGAAGATTATGGGTGGAGGATTAATAGTAATAGGGAAATTTAAAAAACAATAGATACTTCCATTATAATTTAAACTAGATTTCCCAGCTTAAACTACAGTATAAAGCTAGGTGGAATAAAGAATATTAGATTAAATAAGTCCACGTAGAGACTTATGGTTTTAATATGGATGAATACCTTACAAATTTAAACAATCAAACACATATTTAAAATTCATAGCTAGATGAATTGCTATGAGCTTAAGCCATAATCACATATATCCTATATCTAAGACTTATAGAACTAGATAATTTATTAAAGCTTAAATAATATCTATTCCTTACAACGTGGAGGTAATAATAGGTGAGCTAGTGGTTAAAGCTTACATGCCACTCCCACTATTTCCAGCAATATCTATAACTGGGGAATGGTGTGGCTTAAAATGTAAGTATTGCGGGGGGAAGCTTCTTAAAGGCATGTTAATAGTTAATACACCTCATGAGCTTTACAGTTTATGCAGAAGGCTTAAAGAGAATGGAGTTATTGGCTGTCTAATTAGTGGAGGGTTTAGTAGGGATGGAGTATTACCTATTAAACCGTTTATACAGACTATACGTGATATTAAGAAGGATTTAGAGTTTATAATTAGTATTCATGTTGGTTTTGCTAGTAGAGATTATGCTGAAATATTGAGAAATTGTGGTGTCGATATAGTGGATTTAAATGTTATTAATAGTATTAGAGTATTTAGAGACATTATGGGTTTAAGTGTTGATTTAAAAATTATGGAGGAAACAATTAAAAACCTTATAGACTACGGTCCACCATACATTGCACCACATATTATGATTGGAGCAGATTATGGTAAAGTATATTGGGAAACCGAAGCTATTGATCTTTTAAAAGATATAGATTTAGATACTCTAATATTTGTTGTGTTCTCACCAATACATGGTACAGAAATGGAGCATACTTCAAGTCCAAACATCATAGATGTGGTTAAAGTATTTCAGCAAGCTAAAAGTAAGCTTCCAAATATTGAAATTGGACTTGGATGCGCTAGACCTAGAGGAAGCTATAGTGTAAAGCTTGAAAAACAACTCATACAAAACAGACTTATTGATAGAGTAGTAATACCTAGTAGAGCTAGTGAATACTTAATGTCATGCTGCTCAATACCTAAAGAGCTTGAATACAGGATTCCAAGAAGATCATCTGTAGATATCTAAGCTGGAAAAATTTAAGTTGTAGAACTACGCATATATGTGATGCCAGTACATATTATAGCTAAACCTGAAGACATAGCGAAAAGAGCTATTATTGCAGGTGATCCAGCAAGAATTGAGCAATTAGCTGGAATGCTTGAAAACCCATATCTAGTAAACAGTAATAGAGGATATATAACATATACAGGATACTATAAGGGTGAAAGAGTAACCGTAGCAACACATGGCGTTGGAGCTCCATCAGCAGCTATTGTAGTTGAGGAGTTGAAAATGCTTGGAGTTGAGGTAATTATTAGGCTTGGAACAACAGGAGCACTCATTAATGATCTTGAAATAGGAGATATAGTAATACCTACAGGTGCATCATATCCATATGGCGGTAATACTACAAGCATGTATATACCGGATGGCTGCATGGCAGCTGTACCAAACCCTATAGTTCTAGGTAAGCTAATAGAGAAAGCTAAAATATTCAATGCAAGATTTACTGCTGGACCAATATTTAGTAGTGATGCATTCTATGCGGAGGATCCATTATTCGTTAGGAGATGGGCTTTAAGAGGGATGATATCAGTTGAAATGGAATGTGCAGCGATCTTCATAATTGGATTATTAAGGAAAATTAAAACAGGAGCTTTACTAATTGTAAGCAATAATTTAACTAGGGAAAACGGGAAGGAGATACCGGTAGCTGAAAACCTTAAAAAATATGTAGATATAGCTTCAAGAATAGTTCTTGAAGCTATAGTGGAGATACCGGTTAATAAGGTAGCTAGCTACTAGCAGTATAGAATCCATCGGTTTTGAATTTGAGAAGGAAGAAGACAGTAAACTACATAGAACAAATAGCAAAATACGATTATAAGCTAGGTGGGAAACTTAGAGAATCGTATAGTCGATGGATTGAAACATTAAGCATAGATGATTTTAACGATTTTCTAGATTTAATTTATGAGTTTAAGGAAGATATTATGAGGGGCTTAGGAAGATTACTGCAGACAATAGGACAGTTTAGAGCTTACAGTCTTGAAGAATACATATATCAACTAATCAGAAGGAGAGTAAGAATACCGAGAAGTATGGATGTTTACTGGAATGAAGATGTAGCAATATGGAAACTTAACAGCTATACTTATACTGTGAGATTTGACATATTAATAGGTTCTAAAAACAATAAATACGTAGAGCCGGCTATTATAGTTGAGGCAAAGGTTGAAGTTGATGCTCCAAGACTTAAAAATGTATTTATGAATTTTATACTAGCTAAAACGTTAAAACCTAATGTAAAAACAATTCTAGTATATGTTAACTGGAATGCATCGCAAATTCTTAAATATATTACGTTAAAATATGTTGATAGACTTTACTGGTTTGGATCTGGATGTATAGGTAGTGTAGATGAATTTATAGATTATTTAAATCAAGCCATATCTTCAATACGTTAATTAATATATTAAAAGAATGATTCAAGACCTCTACCAGCAGACTTAATAAGCTTCTCAAGATCTTTCTCCTTTACTCCAATAGCTTCAAGTATTCTAGCACATACTGGAATTAGCTGTTTCTCAACATAGTATTCTAAATCAACCTCGTTTAGAGAAGTTTTTGAATAGTGTTTAGCTCTCGTATATATTGGCCCAGTACCCTTAGTTACTATAAACCCTATATAATCCCCCTTATCTACAATCCATCCATCCTCTCTAAGAGCATGAGCAACAATAACATGTGGAGCGTTTACCTCGTATTCTTCAAGTCTCTTTGCAAGCTGCTTCCATATGATAAGACTTGATAAATTAATCTGCTTACTTCTTAGCTTAACTACTTTATCCCTAACAAAATCTATTAAGCTGTTTTTACCTTCACCTTTAAGTAGTTTTTCCACAAGAGCTTTCTGCATTTCTTTAGCATAACTACACCAATCACCTCTAACAGCTTCCAATCCTACAATATCTAGAATACCATCAATAGTTATGCCTGCATACTTCTTCTTAGCCTCTGTAAATACTACTTTACTATATATCTTATCTACTTTAGCTTCTAACCCAAGATCTTTATTAATCCATTCAAGAAGCTTACCTATTTTCCCCTCATCATACTTTATAAATATGCTATCAGTATCTCCATAGATAATTTCTAATCCGAGTTCAGATGCCTTCCTTATAGTTTCAGAAATTACCCTACGACCTAGACTTGCTACTGTTTCAGCCCCCTCCTTAAGATACCATCTAGCACCTATCCACCCCATATATCCATACATAGCATTAGCTAAAACCTTCAGTATCTTCTGAACTGAATCTAGAAATCTATACTCTACACTATTCTTAGAATACTTATTCATCTCTACTCTTACCCTCTCCCTCTCCCTTACAGTAGTTTCCAGAATATAGGTGAAGAAGCCCTTTCTATCCTGTATTATGCATGTATTAGCATCCTTAACCTCAATAACATTTTTAAACCCTACGCATGGTAGGGGCTTTACAGTATCTGGTGATATATTGTATTTCAACATTAGGCTTGGATACATTGCTTTAAAATCAACAACAGCAACCCACTCATGTATGCCCATTCTAGGTGTAAGTACTCTTCCACCTGGATAGCTTGGAAAAACCTTTCCCTTCACTTTAGGTATAAGCTCACCATGTTTAATAGCTTCTCTCATTAAGAAGTTTTCAAGCCTAAAGCCTGCAGCCGCCGTGAAAACATGATCTGCAGGTATACCTGTAATTGCTGAGAGGCTAAATACGTAGTCTGATATTATGTTGAAAATAGCTAGATATGTTTTAGCTCTCCACATAGAGTATTTTAAAAGCATACTTCTCCTCTCCTCATTAGCCCAGTATTCTGAATGATAGAATTCATCTATAGGTTCAGTATCAACTCTAATACCTAAATACTCAGCAAGCTCTTCAATAGTTCCTCTTTCAAGCTCAGCTATCTCATCAGCATATTCCTTCAAGTCGAAGTTTATCCTACCAGCTATTGAGAAATGACCGTATAGGCTTTGATGGGGTTCACTACTGATCTTACCTATTTCAAGCTTTAACCCATACTTACTACATCTCTTAAGTAGGAAGGCCCAGTGAAACATGTTTAACTTAAACCCAACAATTACGTCGGGATCAAAGCTTTTAATAGCTTCTATAAAGGACTTTAAAACTTCATATTCACTACCTGAAAACTGTATGTTTTCACCGTTGCTTTTAGCTATTGAAATAGCTACAATAGGATTTCTTTCAGGCTTCGGTGAACCTTTCTCAGAGTAATATATGAAGTCAACTCCTACAGTTTTCAAGTCTGGATTAGAAGTAACTTCAATTCTACGTATAGATTTAAGAATGTATACTTTATCTATACCATCCCTAAACATAACATCAGAATCCTCAACTTCAGCTTCATACCATGATGAGGGGGAAATATCATTATCTAGTAGAAACCTATTAGAGAAACGTATATCATCCTCAAAAAGCTCCCCATTAAATACTCTACTCTTAATAGCTTTAATAACGTCTTCAGTTTTTGAAGGTATACATGAAATCTCAATAGTGTTCTTCTCATCACCGAAACTTCTCTTAACGGTAGGTTTACACTCAATAATACCAGGTAAATCCCTAATAATGCTTAAAACCCTATTTAGATCAGAATCATTACCTATTACTAAATAGAATTTCTGTTTCTGATTTAAACATCTAAAAATACATCTTTTACCATCTCTCGTAAGCCCCCATATCCAAATCTCATCAAATCCATTAACCTGTTCAGCTGATACATCAACTAGCCAGAAAATCTCCCTCACTATCCCCCTATAAATTTAGGAAAAATCCTTAAAATACTTTCCCATAGCATAGTGGACTATACGAACTTAGATATAGAGTCTATCTGAAAACTCCATAATTAATTGATGGTTAACTTATTAACTTAATTAAGTCTCAACAATATTTAAAGAGTTTTCAGATGAATTCATAGAATATATGTATTGATAGCTTAAGTTCACAAGCAACATAGTGGAAGTAATTGTTAAACGTAAAATTTAAAGCTTTAACTTTAGTTTAGCTAACTATGGTTAGTGGAGTAATATTAAGGATTGGCTATAGTACAGGTAATAGGAAGCTTAGTAGTAGAATTAGAGAATGTATAGTGAAGTTTAATGGATGTAATAGTGCTAGTGAAGCAGCGAAGCTAATAGGTAGAAGAGCTATAGCTATATTTAAGAGAAAGAAGTATTTAGGTAAGATAGTTCGAACACACGGTAATAATGGAGCTGTTATTGTAAAGTTTAAAAAAACACCTCCAACAGAACATTTTAGTGAAATTGTTTTAGAAGCTATTTAATATTTTATGTTTTAACTCAGTATTAAACTAATAGTAAACTAGTAGAACCACTTAAGAACTAAAATTCTCCACCATGCTTAGTAATTCTAGAAATTATTAAGTAAATCTAATTATAGCTTCTTAATATTATACTACCATATTGGAGGCTTAACGTTAAATATATATTTATATTCTAAATCCTTATGTATGATGAAAATTATTAGTCAAGCTATAGGTATGGATTTAGTATCTTTTATTATTAGTAATTTATGGATTATACTATTCCTATTCTTCTTCTTAACACCGATAATTCAAAGGTATACTTTAAACTCTGCAAGGAAAAATATTTTAATGAAGCTTTCAAGAAAGAGGGGATCACAAATTATAACGCTAATACATAGACAGGAAACAATAGCCTTTCTAGGAATACCTATATCTAGATATATTGATATTGAGGATAGTGAAGAGATTCTAAGAGCTATAAGAATGACGCCTCCAAATACGCCAATAGATCTTATAATTCATACTCCAGGTGGAATAGCTTTAGCAGCTGCTCAAATAGCAGCTGCACTTAAAGCACATCCAGGTAGGAAAACAGTTATAATACCGCATTACGCTATGAGTGGAGGAACCCTAATAGCTCTAGCAGCAGATGAGATATTAATGGATCCGCATGCTGTTTTAGGACCCATTGATCCACAAATCATTGATCAAAACAGATCATATTCAGCAGCTTCAATACTTAAAGTATTAGAGAAGAAGGATATTAATAATATTGATGATAGAACCCTAATACTAGCTGAAGAGGCGCGTAAAGCAATTGATCAGATGAAGACATTTGTAGAATGGCTTCTCTCAGGTAAATGTGGTTATGAGGAGACTAAAAAAGTTATTGAGGAATTAGTAAGTGGAAAATATACGCATGATAAGCCAATATTTCCTGAAGAAATAAAAAAGATTTTAGGAGAATGTGTTAAAACAGAAATACCTGAAGAAGTATATACGTTAATGAGACTATATAAGATGGAGATAAGACCTAGAAGACCAGGTGTTGAATTTGTTCCAGTAGTACCTACAAAACCACAAGTCTAATAATAATAGATCTAACAATACTAGCATAAATCAGTAATCAAATAGCTAATAATATAGTAGAATGGTTAAATTAGAAAATCTGTTAAAGTTTTTTTCTTCTTAATTCTCGGAAACCTATCAGTAATATCGAAGACACCGTTTGGATGATATGTTATAAGTTCAAGATCAAGAAGCTTCCTTATAAGTCTTCTAGGATTCTGTATTCCCATTTTTTCAAGATCATTCATAATCCTTAAATCACCAACACTCCAATGCTCACTTAAATATTCAATAACTTTACGCATTTCAGGATCTTTTAAAAGCTCATCAACATTAATTTTTCCAATTCTAGTATCTACTTGAGTTTTAGCAACATCTCCTTCAGGATGAATTATACTGATAGTAGGCTTTGTAATACTAGGTTCTAAACCTTTAACTCTTATAGCTTTAGGAACTGATTTTTTAAACAATGGGAAAGATAGTTCTGGAGGAGTAAAGAATTCACCTTCAGGCTCAACAATTCCTCTAGATAGAAGTTCCTCTATAATTACTGATAGGATGATTGATGATATGTTTTCAGTATTAGCCCATTTAACCATTTCATCATAGGTTACAATACCATGTTTCTCAATAAACTCCTTAGCCTTTATAATCAATTTATTAAACAAATCACTTGACAATTCAAACCCAACCTATAGCTATAAATACCTACAAATACTTAAAAATACTTCAGTAATTTAGATTTATAGCTTAATTATGTTTCATAGCCTCTTTATATTTGCTGCTTAATCCATATTTAACATTTTGAAATAATAACTAAAATAAAGTATGCTCAGAATATTAGAAGAGGATAAGTTATAGTCTAGCTTAAGGTTCATTAGCATCATGAACATTATTAAATTAAATATTAAACCAAATACCTATTCTAAAGATAAGTATACTAGTAAACTAATTTCAAACCATTATGAAGCTAATATTAACATAATGGTAAAACTTATAGCTTTTAAAATTAAACAATCCTAATGAAGTATCTTAATAGGTATGCTCGTAGACTTCTAAAAAATATGCTTAAGCTAAATATAGAGAGACATAATGGTAGAAGGTGGAGGATAAATATTGATAACAATAAGGGTATTATAGAAGTATTTGATGAAAAAAGTAAAAGGAAAAACATTCTACTATTATAGTTTCAATAAGCATCTACGCCAACATATTTATAATCTATTAGGTAGAAATATAGGAAGCTACTAGATAATATTATTGATGTATAGAAGTTATGGAGATTTAAAATTTAAAGTTTCAAGAGATGTCTATGAGCCTGCAGAGGATACATACCTACTTATATCGGCTATTATGGGGGAAAAGGGGGAGAAAGCTTTAGATCTTGGATGTGGATGTGGACTCATAGCCTTAATTCTTGCTAAAAGATTTAATGAGGTTATTGCTGTAGATATAAATCCAAATGCATTAAAGCTTACAGCATATAACGCTAAGCTTAACGATATAAGTAACATATATACAGTTAGATGTGACTCCGGGTCATCATTAAAAAGTTATGTATTCGATGTTATAGCATGTAACCCACCATATATACCAGTTGTTGAAGAAGGAGGCTGGATTCATAAAGCATGGAGTGGAGGATTAACAGGTAGAGAAGCTACATATAGAATGGTTGGAGAGGCATGGAGACTTCTTAAAGAAAATGGAAGACTATATATTGTAGCTTCAAGCCTTTCAAAAATTAAATATATTAAAAACCATTTAGTAAAACTAGGATTTAAAAACGTTGAGAGAATATTATCCAGAAAGTTCTTTTTTGAGGAATTAACAGTTATTAAATGTGTAAGATGTTAAGCAATTTTATCTTCATGATTAAGATAGATTTAAGCTTTCTTTCAAGTAGGCTTTACATAAGGCTCAACGGGAAACCTAAAGCTTCAGTTCTGAAATGAATTGCTCTACGAAATCAACATATATAATCTCTAACCATACCCCATTAGGTTAACTATTAATAAATATTTCTAACTTTTAATCATCTTCACAAACTAAATAATCAATTATAATGTTTTACATCTAAAATCTACAAGATGAAGTGATTATCATCAATATAACTAGGTTTCAAGTGGAGAGTATCTTGATGTATTACTTTTAAGAGTTTAAACATCTTTAGAATGTCTCACCATGAGTAGTAATATCTATCCACTCCAAAACTAACTCTAAACTTCATTTTATAAAAATTGTTAGGGTTTAGATTTTTCATAGAATACAAGTTCACATTTCCCGCAAACATATAGAGTAGTAGCTAGCTTTCTAGTTTTACCAATACCTAATAGAACACTACCATAACTAACACAAACTGAACTGCAGCGTGGACATTTACCTGAAAACTCTAACTCAGACGCCACATAAAATACTATATAAAAACCTAATAAGCTTTACTTAAATTCAAGCCTCCCATTCTATTAAAAATTTAACTCTTAAACTTTAAGGGGTTAGGATTTAGTATCTTGCTTAAGTATAGTAGCTCTTTAAGAGTTGAGAAGATATGATGTAGAGAAGCTTAATACTATTATGTGGATCCATTAGGATAAATAGTTATTACCCTCATGAAGTTAAATTGTAAATTTAGATTTAGAAGATGGTTTAAGTCTATAGACAACAATATCTATACTAGATTTTAATAATTAAATTAAGACTTAAAGAGTGGGAATAGATAGTAATTAGCTTACAATACGAAAATCATTTCTTACAAGTTAGAAATCTTAGAATTTGATTAATAGCTTAATTTGGAGTAGACTACATAGATTAATATTAAGTAAAGTTAGGAAAACAATTCTCAATAGATAGTATTCCATGTAAGGACTCCAAAGCTTCTTACTAATATCTTAGAAGATTTCAGTAGCTTTTAACTCCATATTTAAGTGTTTTCTTACTTGTATAATGTTATCATAAATGATTAAGTATTTAAATTATGGTATGGCATAGTTATTATGTATACTTGCTTTAAAGTATCTAGTAGATTAAGGGAGACTTTAAGAAAGCCTTTAGGTTATTTCATAGCTGGACCTAATGCTGAGTTTAAAGCTAAAAAATACATTGAGAATATTAATCCAGTAAGGATAGTTACTATTGGTGATGTTGTTTCATCAACTCTTTATGAAGCTAAACTCCATATAGATATTGTAGTAGTTGATGGAAAAACCCTAAGAAGTATAAGTAGATACTATGATTTTAGATCAAACCGTATTTTTAGAGTTGAAAACCATCCGGGTACAATAAGTATTAATGCGTGGAATACTTTAAGGGAAGCTTTAAAGATTAATGGAGATGTTCTAGTATTAGTAGATGGAGAGGAGGATCTACTTGTAATACCTGTAGTTATCCTAGCACCTGAAAACTCAGTGGTTGCTTATGGTCAGCCTCCACTATGGGGTGAGGGGGGAATTGTTATTGTAAAGGTAAATATGGAGAAGAAAAGAGAGTTTATTAACTATTTAAGGGAAATGGATGTTGAGGAGGGAAGTAGGGAGGAAGTTCTTAGAATTCTAGATGAATACACGAATTATACCTAAAGCTGAAAGCCATACTATCAATGCAGTAGCTGAAACACCTATATTTATTGCTACTATTGATTTAATATATTTAAAACCTACTATGTAGGCTAATATGGATCCAGTCCATGCACCGGATCCAGGTATAGGTACTGCAACAAATATTGTTAATCCTAGTAAACCATACTTATCGATGTATTTACGTCCTCTACTCCTAATGTTGTCTAGTAGACTTAGATATAAAGCTACTAAATGTTTAATTCTACCATTTAATCTTCTTAAAACCCTCTCTACAAGGTTAAGTACTGGAATTAATATTGGAGCTATAACTAGATTTCCAATAACTGAGATAGCTAATACTTGAAGTGGATTTAATCCAATAGCTATACCGTAAACTATACTTCCACGAGCTTCAACTATAGGCATCATAGATAAAAGCAATACTATCAGAATATTAAAATCATACAATTAAACCACCAGGTCTAGGTAGAATCATTAAAATCTCTCTAGGATCCCCTATTTCTAAAGCCTTACCCTCAAGGTAAAGCCTACCAGTAACCGCACATGTAATAGCATCAAGTTCATGAACTGAAAGTTTTAAATCAATACTTCCATAAAGACTAAATCTATTCTTCAACATTAATCTTAACATTTCAGGATCAGATTTACTTCTAGGTAGTTTAAGTATATCTTGAGCACCTCCAGGATATGTTTCAAAAACCTTTAATCCTCTAGATTCAAGTATAGTTCTAAGCCTTATACCTCTCTCAGTAAGCTTCCGCATACCTGCAAAATTTATTGGGAAAAACCTTATACCCATACGTTGAAGCTCACGATCACAACTTCTTATACATTCCTTAGAGTTTAAAGTTTTACCTAGAGGTAATGCTAATGGAGCATCTATAGCTACAATCTGGGGATTAAAGGATATAGTAGTTGATATTATTTCATCATCACGACGTACAATTAAGGTTTCAACATAACTACCTCTAAGCAAACAGATTCCAGTATCTCTACTTTCAACCCCAGCTAAATCAATACCTACAACTCTCACTAAGCCTCAACTCACTAATTATTTCAAGAAGTAATCCTCTTGTAGCTGAAGCTATGAATGGAGTTGTCGATGGAGGGTAGATAGGTATTTCAAGATCATTACCTTCAACATCAACCACTATACCACCAGCTTTCCTAACTATAAATACAGCAGCTGCTAAATCTGTACTTCTAAGAAAACCTCTTAAATCAATAAAGGCATCAGCAGCACCTGAAGCTACAAGACAAACCTCAAGAGCATCTGTACCTAAAAACCTTACATGTGCAGCCCTTTCAAGTATTGATGAAATCCTAGCGATATAGCCTGGAATCCTACCTTTAACATTTAAATCAGCAGATATTAATGCCTCCCTAATATTCTCAATGCTTGAAACCCTAATAGACTTACCGTTTAAATATGCTCCATAATTTCCTTCAGCATAGTATACATCTCCACTAACAATATTTACTACACCACCAGCAATAATACTACTTAACATAACTCCATCAGCAATAGCTATTGAAGCACTAAAACATGGATAGCCACGTACAGCATTAACACTACCATCTATTGGATCAATAACAATATATGGAGGTCCACCACATCCAATAATAATTTCTCCACTCTCCTCACTTACAACAGTAGCATTACTGAAATACTTCCTTAACGATTCAATAATAGACTTCTCAGCAACAAGATCTATAAGCTTCATCTCATCACCGAAAACATTACGTCGAATAGGCTGCTTATAGCTTGAATACTTCATACAATCTAAAACCTTATCCCTACATTGAAATAGAGTCTGTACTATAATGTCAAAATATTTCATAAATGCTCAGTTATAAAACAATATTTAAGCTTTATATAGTCTTTTATAAGCTTACATATTTAATTAAAGAATTTATTACTGAAATATAGTATACTATATGCAGATACCGTTAGAGATTATAGATAGGCTTGAAGATAAATACGGTAAATACTGGTGGAGTAGAGAAGAGGAGGAAGAGTTTAATAGGATATTTCATAATCCATTTAAAAATTTAGTTTTTACAATCCTCTCACAGAATACTTTAAGCATAAATGCTTATAGAGCATATAGAGGTTTAAGTTTAAAGATTTTAATAGATCCTAAAACTCTAGCGAATACTAGTGAGGAGGAAATAGCTGAAGCTATTAAGACTGGTGGATTACATAGAGTTAAAGCTAAAAGAATTAGGGAAGCATCAAAATACATAATTGAAAAACTAGATGGTAAACTAGATGAAGTATTAAAACTACCAAGAGAGAAAGCGCGGGAAATACTTAAACAGATTCCAGGTGTAGGCAATAAAACAGCTGATGTAGTTTTATCAAGTATATATAGTCCACGTGAAGTAATAGCTATAGATACCCATATGAATAGACTAGCTAAACGTTTAGGTATAGCTAGTAGAAATGCAGGATATAATGAAGTACAAAATGCTTTAATAAACTCTATACCTTGGAGTGGAATTCCAAGCTGGAAGTGGAGTAGAATTGTATGGCTACTATGGCTTCTCGCAAAACATACATGTAAAGCTAGAAAACCTAAATGTAATGAATGCGTCCTAAACATTATATGCTCTAAAGCAATATAGAGTATTTATTAGAGTTGCTAATTCTACTTATACCTAGTATTATTTTGAATTAAGTTTGATAAGCTATATATTTTCTACTGGATATGTTGATAGGGAGCATGTCGGAAAAGTTTAGTAGGAAATGGAGTGGAAATGAAGACTCTATTTTTAAACGAGTAAAAGAATTATTCAAATCAAAACGGTTACTTAGTGAGGAAATATTAATGGTTACGTTTAGAATTAATAGCTTAAAAACAAGGCTTGAACAGGAATCATATAAGCTCCTACAACGTGATAAAGATTTATTTGAGAAATGCGTTCATGCATTAACATCAAAAGACGACCTTAGAGCTAGAATATATGCAAATGAGATTGTAGAACTTAGAAAGATTACAAGACTGATTCTGAGAAGCCAACTTGCTCTAGAGCAGGTTTCATTAAGACTTGAAACCATACGTGACTTCGGAAACCTTGCAGCAGTAGTAGCTCCAGTATCGAAGGTTGTAGGAGTATTAAGAGGTCAGCTTTCAGGATTTATGCCTCAAATAGGTAGTGAACTTGGAGAAATTAGTGAAAGCCTACAGACAATGATTAATGAGGCTGGAATTACTGTTCAAACAGGATTTGAAGTAGAAGCATCAAATGAAGCACAGAAAATACTTGGAGAAGCAACAGTAGTTGCAGAACAGAAAATGAAGGAGAAACTACCGGAAGTACCAGTACAACTACCAATAACAATAAAAGAGAAAATATAGTTAACAATTATTCATTAAACTATTTAAATAGTTTAATTTATAAGTATTGTGGATGGCTTAGCTTTAGGAGTTGATATTGGAGCAACCAATATTAGAATTGCTATTGGAGACTCTAATAGAATCCTATTTAAAACATTTGAGAGAACAGTCAATCAAGGAGATGAGTATGCAATTGCTAACCAAATAATTAGGCTAATTAGAAAAATACCTGAAAAACTCGTTAGGAAAATAGTTGGAGTAGGTATTGGATCAATAGGTCCAATCAATATTAGAAGAGGAGTAATAGTTAAGCCTTCAAATCTATCATTTAAAGAAATAGTTATCGTAGAGCCTCTAATAGATAAGTTTAAAATTCCAGTATATCTAGTCAATGATGGGATTGCTGCTGTTATTGGTGAAAAGATTTTTGGAGCTGGTAGAAACATAGATAATCTAGTATATGTTACCATTAGTACAGGTATTGGATGTGGAGTATATGTTAATAGCTGCCTATTATTAGGTAAGGATGGAAACGCTCATGAAGCTGGACATATGGTGATAGATTTAAGAGGTAGGCTTAAATGTGGATGTGGTGGAAGAGGACATTGGGAAGCATACTGTTCAGGTAGAAATATACCGAAGTATGCAAGATTAGTATTGAAGAAAATAGGTAAGGAGAAAGCTGGAAAAAGTCCCCTATACAGGCAGCTTGAAAACCTAACATCTGAAACAATATTTCTAAATGCTAGAATGAATGACTATTTAGCCCTAAGAATAGTTAGGGAGATAGGTAAATTAAACGCTATAGGCTTCGCTAACATCATAAACATGTATGATCCAACACTAATAACAGTAGGTGGAGCTGTAATTCTTAGAAATATTGATCTTACAATACCGATAATAAGGAGAAACATAAGTAAATATACTATAAATAGAATACCTAAAATAATTCCTACACCACTAGGCGATGATGTAGTATTGTATGGAGCAATAGCTATAGCACTTAACCCTCCAATACAGCTACAGAATATGGTTAAGCCTTCTTTACAAGTCTAGCTATGAAATATCCTGATGTATCATGAATATCAGGGTAAAATCTCTGTAGTAAATTGTAATTCTCAACAATATTTAAGCCTCTTGAAGCAATATAGATAGGCTGCTCATCAACTTTTAAATTAAGATTTCTAACAGCATAATCAATAATAAGCTCATTTTCCTCAGGTGTTACTGTACATGTAGAATACACAATTACACCTCCATTCTTAACTATCTTAGAAGCTACCTTAACAAACTGCTTCTGATATTCTGCAATAGCCTTAACGTCTCTATATGTCTTAATATCTTGAAGCTTAGGTCTTACACCAATAGTTGAGCATGGAGGATCTATAAGAACCCTATCAGCCTTAATCCATGGATAGTAAATATCTAGATAACGTGAATCAGCCTTAAAAACACGAATACAGCTAGCATTAACTCTACAAATCTCTCTTCTTAACCTATCAATTCTACGATTAGAATTATCGAAAGCTAAAACCAGGGCATTATTGCCTGTAAGCTGAGCTATATGTGTTGTCTTACCACCAGGAGCAGCACACATATCAACAATAACTTCACCAGGTTTAGGATCTAGAACAATACTTGTAATTATTGCTGGTAGACTCTGATCAAATATAAGGCCATCTCTATACTCTTTAAGATCCTGAATCTTCGGAGCCTCATAAACAGATTTTAATACATGAACTGCAAGCCCATACTTATGCTTAATCATTTCATCACCATTAATTACAGCAATACCCCAACCAACAGGTTCACCGTAGGGTGTAGTAATGAGGACTTCGTCACCTTTAGAAACACCATCAGCTCTCACAACACCAGGAGCATAGAGATCAGCACCCTGATAAACACTTTCAGAAGCATACTTATCAGCAACAACAACTCTACTAGCTACAGGAAGCTTATTAGGACCTCTAACCCTAAAGTAGAGTGTATCCCTAACTAAGCAATCCCTATAAACCTCAAAACCTCTAGATAATAAACCCTCATAAACATCATCAGTAAATGCTTTTAAAGTATTAACCCTAACATAGTATCTACTTGGAGGCTTCCTTAAAGCCTCAATAATATCTCTTAATCTATCCCCAAATACACTACTAAGGCTCTCTATAAGCCTACCATCTAGAAATATAGATTTCGAATACTCAATAAGACTCATCATAGCTTACTAAGTACAGCTAAATACTAGCAGCCAGAGAATCAGGAATTCTATATAAATATATTTTATGGCTATGAATACCATGAGTATCGATACATTCAACTCTTAAAGGTTTCAGTTTTGGAACTTCATAGTCGTGAGATACTATACGTGCACCACTCTTCATCTCCTTAACTATACGTTTACTAAGAACCTCTAATGCTTTAGGTGTTAAGTATAATGTAAGAATATCTGCATCACCAATATCAGCTTTAAAAAGATCCTTCCTCAATATCTTAACATTTCTAATACCTCTACTTCTAATTTCCCTAATTGCTTCACAAATAAGATTATTATCAATCTCATAACCTATACATCTACACCCATACAGCTCAGCAGCAAGAATAAGTATTCTACCATCACCACATCCAAGATCAACTAGAAGCTCACCTCTTAAAGGCTTAGCAAGTTCAAGCATTCTTAAAACAACATTGCTAGGCGTAGGTAGATATGGAATCTCTAACTTATACAGTATCTGATACATACAGTATTCTATGATGAATATTTTAAAAACTTACCTCCACCTCATTAATAAGACAGTTATTATAGCTGTAAACTTTTGTAGGAACTTTACCGTTAAACAGTATTGATTAAGCTTCTTAACACATCATCATTAGTAACCATATAAAAATCAATAACATCATTCCATCAAAATACATCTATATGGGCTAGCTAGGAGTGGATATCTTAAGGATAGTTAGAACGTAGCCATATAGTTAAAGGAATCTAGCTTATATTTGATAGTAGGAATCCTATAAGTGCTATTAGCATTAAATATATCATCATGTTCTTTACGTTTTGAGCTTTTGCTGGATTCAAAACTACCTTTAAGGTAAGTAGAGTATAGAGAACACCACATACTCCTAGAGTTAATGTATATATTAATCCTGCTATTTTAGTTAAACCTATTACTATAGCTATTATAACTCCTACTAATGATAGTAGAAATGCTGTTTTAGCTGAATTTTTAATACCATATACTGTTGCTACTGTTTTATAGTTGTATTTTAAATCCCCATTTACATCAGCTATGCTTTTAATAAACTCTCTAGAAGTATTTATTAGGAAAACCACTATTGAAAATAACACTATAAATACCGTCTTCTCGGTTTTAGCTAGTGTTAAACCGTATATGAATGGACCTGTTACAGCTAAGCTAACTAGAAATTGACTGTACAGATTTCTTCTCAAGAAGCTATAGATATAGGCTATTATGGAGTATATGAGGGCTATTATGAGGGCTATGAACGAGATAAAAACATTTACTAATACTCCTAATGTTAAGAGTATTAGGCTAACATTCCTTATAGATTCAGGTTTAAATACTCCTCTTGGTAGTGGCTTCCAGGGCTTATTGATTTTATCCACCTCTAAATCAACCACATCATTAATAAGCATCGCAGCCGATGAGGCTAGAAACCCTGTAATGAAGCCTATAACAATATTAGTATAATTACTAACCGTATAGTTTTCAGCTACGAAAATAGTGAAGATAACAGCTAACCCAGCCATACTACAGTTTACACATCTAATCATTCTAGCAAACTCAATAATCCTATTCATCCTGTCAATATTCCAATAAACAATATAAACCTAACTCTAAGATTTTATAAATCTTAACAGTAGTTAACGATAAACCATACCATAAATAAAAATATCATGAATTCCAAATATTGTAAATTATATTTGAAATCAAAATTATTCTCTAATAAAATCATTATGGCTGTTAGGATTTGTAAACTTAAACATTACATATATCAGAGTTAAGATTTAGAAATAAAAACATCGATGACTACATACCATGTATTAGGATGAATATGAGACACATAACAACCACTAAAATACTCTAGTACTATATGGAATACGTATAGTCATTTATAAATCGTAGTAACATTGTGTAAATTATGGGGAATGCTGAGTCTACATAACCTTAGAATAGCCATAAAATATTATTTTAGTGGAAATGATATTTAAGCATGAAAGGATTGTAAGGTTTTATTAAGGGATTTTAAGAATTATAAAGATTTATATTGTTGTATTTAAATGATTAGTATGTGGTATTATGTCTAGGTGGATTACTGAAGCTAGAAGATGGATAGCTGATGCTGATGAGGATCTTAAGGTTGCTCAGGATCTTATTTCCTCTACACATTATGTAGCAAGCTGTTTCCATTCACAACAGGCAGGTGAGAAGACTGTTAAGGCCTGTCTTTATGCTCCAGGTATAGAGGCAAAAGGCCACTCTATAACAGGATTGTTGAGAGTTTTAAATGAGATATATAATAGGAGTGTGGAGGAGTTAATTGAGGATGCAAAACTTCTTGATAAACATTATTCTCCACCAAGATATCTAAATCTACATCCAGGTGTTGAGTCTCCAGCTTATGAGCTTTACACTAAGAGGGATGCAGAGTTATGTCTTATCTCGGCTCAGAAAATTCTAAGTTACATGAAAGAGTTATTGAAGCAGTTAAGCAATACGTGAAGCAATACGTAATTCCAACATTAAAGCCACTACTAATTATTCTCTATGACAGCTTTACAAGAGGTGACTATACACGTGGAAGCGATATAGATCTCCTCATAGTTCCAGAATACATTCCGAAAAATTACTGGGATAGATGGAGCCTAGTATATGAGGTAATAGATGGTTTACCATTAGACCCACATATATACACACCAGAAGAATTTAGAGAGATGATAATTGATGGTAGAATGACAGCTCTCGACGCATTAACAGAAGGCATAGTAATACATGCAAATACAGAATATCAAGAGGAAATAAATAGGCTTCTATCAGAAACCCTTAAGAGAAGAGTAAAATATAGAAATATGTGGATACCAATTCAATACATGGAGAAGCTGCATTCTTCTAAAACCTTAAAACAAAATTACTCGCATACTAATTCATCACAGTAACCTCCATAACTTAAACTATCAACTAATTTCGAGTTAACATATTCCATTTTAATCCTATTATCTTATTTAGCTTACTGCTAAGAAAATAATCATCATAATCGAAAGCTTTAATCCTACAATCATAGCTCTTAAAACTAATTAAGAGCTATTATCTAACAAGTTCATAATCAGTACCTTTCTAAACCATAAACTAAAATTAAAAAGCTAGATGATAAGGGAAAAATTGAATGAACCTATCCATAAACTATCATATCATCTACAACACTTAGAGGATGAACTTAAGCGGCCACACCCCTATAATTTACGATTTAGCTAGATTTCCTAAGCTCTGCAAACTCTAAATACATAGACTTAAAAGCTCACGAAGACCTAAACTAGTAAGGAAAAATAGAATACATAAACACCATAGCAGTTAACTAAAGCAATAAACTTGGAAGAGTAGATTAGAAAAATACTTACCATCTATAATCTGTTATTAGCATATAAGAATATGGATTGCAATCCTCATCATCAGCTTCAAGTTATTTGTTTCAGTCCTAAAAAATAGAAGAGACTTAATTATCTTAACCTATTGTCAGAAAACTTTAAACTATAGCCTAAACCTTATAGACCTAAACAGTTTTATATGAATTTCTTAATGGAATTTTAACTAGTTCTTATAGCTTCACTAATCATTCTAATCTCAGCCTTTACAACTTCATCCCATGATCCATAAGTACTTAGAAATCTTAGAGTTAACTCATCCTCATGCAGTTTAGCTAATCTATTAGAATCCATTTTAAGGATGTTAATGACTTTATAAGCCATAGCGTTAACATCATACTCCGGAACAGTTAGAACAGCTTTAACATCCTTATAAATAGATCTTATTGCTGGAATATCATATGCAACTACAGTTGTTCCAAGAGCTAAACTCTCCAAAACAATTAGAGGGAAAGCATCTATATGTGATGGATATACAAGAACTTTCGCTTTAGACATAATCTTAGCATTATCGTTCCAACTTACATATCCTAAATATTCTACATTCCTGCTAAGATTTAACTTAATTAACAGTTTTTCAAACTCAGTCTTTACCTTTTGCTTACTGAAAATACCGGTTATAATTAGTTTCGCATCTGGAAGCTTTGATACTACTTTACGCCAAATATATGGTATCTCTAGAATTCCCTTCTCACATGTAAGTCTAGCTGAAAATACAGCATAATCATCTTTATTAGATGTATTTCTATACTTAATTAATTCACTATCATAAGCATTAGCTGGATGTAGAGACCTAGTACATCTACAGTATTTCCTTAACCCTGAATACATAAATGGAGCTTCAGAAACCGAAACTATGAATCTTAATTTAGGGTTTCTAACAATATCGTTTAAATATATTTTTTTAATATAGGTATTAGTATATGAGGCTAAGAGATGCTTTATGCTTAGCCTAGGTATACTCCACCCCTCCATAGAAAGAAGGTGAAATACAGTTTTTAAATCTTCATAGTAGGGGTTTGACTGAAGTAGAATGCCGAAGGGCTTTGAAATCTTACTAGCAATATAGCTTGCCATAACTACAGCATCAATAACTTCATGGAGAGAATATACAAAGTCTACATTAAATGCTTCAACATCTTCTAAATACTTATTTGAAGTTTCATACTCAACCCTCTTAGTTCCTAATAATCTATGAATTGTTATTCTTCTTTTAAGATCATTCTTCACCACACTTAAAATCTCTTCCAGTACACTCCACACATTATTAGGTATAATAACTCCCATTATGGATAAGTAGTTAAATACTTTATTAAATTCATTTAGAATAGTTTTCTTATCAACTAAGCCAGTACGTATTTTTAGCTAGTATAGCACGGTACAATCCATTGTATGGTATAAATAGTATTGGCTCAACACTATGATTAGTATAACGTGTAACAACTTCAAAAGCTCTTCTTGCACCACCACCAAGCTCTAAAAAGGGATTTGCAACCACTATAATCCTCATAAAGTTAAATATACTTAAGTAGTTTTTAATATTTTGGATCTATATAAAAATATTAAAGGAAGATTAAATCATAAAATAAAGAAAGCTAAAGTTAAAGAGAGGCAGATTAGATGTAGCTTCTATTGTAGAAGGAAGTTTCTGCTTATACTAGATTAAGGATTAATTTTAACATATTTTAAAACAAATTTCTATCCATCAGATCTATATATAACATCTGATTTTGTAACATAAGCTATAAAATAATAGATGTTGTCAAGTTTAGTTAGCATGGCTCTCTTTCAATTGACTTGAGTTGAGTTCTTTTCAGTTTTGGTGGATATGTGAGGCTCAAAGTATTTCGTTGGAATCAACGACCTCCTCAAGTTAAGGTCCTTTTCGCCTCTTTCTACTACTCAGGTCTCTCCTATGAGTTGCCAAAGTTTTGAGGATGAGTTCAGCCATGAAGTGGCTAGGCTTTTGTTCAGGGTTAAAGGAGATCCTTCTAAACTTGAGTGGGGACGTAGAAGGGTTATAGCTGTGGATGAAGTAAAGCTCAAGTTGAAGAACTAGTAACTCTATGTTTAACGGCTGTGGATTCGCAAACTAGGAAGAACTTGACCTATAGAATCCATTGGAGGGAAAGCATTCTAACACAGAGTTCCTGCAGAGAATTAGTGAAGATCTTATCTAATAAGCCCATAGGTGGATAAGAGTCTATGATGTCCACAAGTCCTGCAACTTAGACCTCAAGTGGAGGCACCAAACCTCCGGCCTGCGCAACTTCATAGACGTTGGAAACCTAAATCCAGACAAAGTGTTTCTATACAATTTTCCTATAACTCCACTATCAAAAGCCTAAGAGCCTTCCTGAAAACCTATATAGCTTAATATAACATGCTACTGAGCAGAAAACTTGACGACATCAAATAATAAGACGTAATTTTTAAATCAGTATTCATAATACTAGAAGTATGATATTTGGTTTCGTAACCAGCAAGCAATCTAACTGTAATGGGCTGCAAGCTAATGAGTTAATTAGAAAGATTTTAAGGTTTAATTTTCCATTTATTTATAAAGATGTTTTAATTGATAAGAATCTAATCATTGTTCATCTTTACCGTAAAAATGATATCTACGGTATTAACCGAAAGATAAAAATATCTGATGGATTTTTATTCTTTGAAGGATATTTTATAGATAATTATTCTGCCGAATATCTTAACATGTATGATTTATATGGTAATGCCAAGCTTAACACCTTAAACGGCGGTTTCTCAATATGTAAATATACTCATAACCGATTAGAGCTTATTAATGATAAATATGGATTGAGAACTTTTTGGTACTATTATACTAATGATAAGTTCTGGTTTTCAAATTCTCCACTGCTTTTCAGCATTATTAATGAGAATTATTACTTGGATCAGAATTCCTTAATGGAGTTTTTGAGGTTTGGTGAAGTGCTGGAAAATAGAACACTTATTGCAGGTATTAGTCATATTGGAAATGCATCAATATTAAGTATAGATTTAAATTCCTTAGATTTTAAGATAAGTAGTTACTGGGACTATTGTTTTAATCCCCAAATAACTGATGAGAATAGATGGGCATATCTTTTTGTAAATGCTTTACGTAGTGCCGTGTCATCATTTCTTAAAAGGTACGGCTATTTTAAGATTGGAATTTCATTAAGTGGTGGTTTAGATTCGAGGATTACTGCTTCAGCATTCCCATCTAAAGACAATATATTGACCTATACATATGGCGAACTAAAAACACTTGAATGCAAAATAGCTTATCTGATAAGTAAAAAAGGAAATTATAGAAATATTTATATCCCATTTAAATATGATGAAATAAGAAAATATGTTAATTTATCAGTCTTACTTACACTTGGAATGACTCAGGCCTATTATCTTCCTTATGTAGCTGAGAAAATATACAAATACATTGATATATATGTTCATGGATTTGAGGGAGATTTACTTTTTAGAGGAGGCTACATAGACTTCTTTAAAGAAGTTCTACATACAGATAGTCCCATAAAATTAGCGGAGGGAATATACATGAAATATACAAGAGCTTTTAAAGATGAATCACTAGTAAAAATTTAGCTTTGTGGCTTAATTCTTTGTTGTCTAGGTCTCTTCTTTGATTTTATGTTTTCTTTTTGATTTTGCTTTATAGGTTTATTAGCATGTTGTATATGTATGCTTTGGCTTCTAGTTCTTTCTTTATGCTTTCCATGTTTTTCGCCATGCAGTATTCTCCATACTGCGTTTGAATGTTGAGAATGTTGTTTCAACCCAACGTCTACCGTAGCCCATCATCCCCGCCCACTCTTCATCACCCACCTTTTCGATAAGCCTAACCGCTCTACGTCTTTCCGGAGGCCCTTTATCAGCTCTGGCGTTATGCCTAGGCTTGATAATGGGTTTTACACCCATCTTTCTAAGAAGATTGTAGGCTTCAGCATTATCGTAAGCTCCATCCATAACAGCTTCAGAAACCCTCCCTAGAGGCATCCTTGATTAATGCCGCTTTTGAGTCGTGAACGTCATCAGTTGTTACCTCCATAGCTAAAACCTCCTTAGTCTTAACGTCTACTGCGAAGTGGATCTTAATGTAGCGCTTCTTCTTCCCATACATACGCGTAACCC
>JAWBQF010000019.1:0-49272 GCA_038845975.1 Methanomethylicia archaeon | reverse complement strand
ATAATATACATACTAAACAAACATGGATAAGGAAAATAAAAGCTAAGAATTCATAGAAGATACAATACCAAAATAGAGGTAATAAAACATGATTAAGTTAACAAAGCCCATCTTTATCTATTTTAATTAATGCAGAGTTACCCTCATTAAAGGGCTAACTCATCATTTTTCAGCAGCGTACCCTTAATTCATTGGGTTTAACCATAGTTACCTAGATACTAAAGCTTAAAAGCTTTAATACCGGTACTACAACTCTACGAACTCTAGATGTGAAAGCATATATAGCTGATGAACCTAAGTCACAATATAGATACTGCTTTCTAGTATCTTAGTGATTAAACAGAATAGCTATGAACTAGTCTACTGGTTGACAAAAGATATTTAAGCTTGTACTTGTATACAAGTTGGGGTTTGAGTTGAGGAAAACATTAAAAATATCCCTAGTAGCTCTGTTTGCTGCTTTAACTATGATTTTAACATTAACTATTCAGATATATATTCCAGCAACTAAAGGATATTTTAATGTTGGTGAAGCTATGGTTTATCTATCCGCGATTCTTCTTGGACCATATTTAGGTGGGTTTGCTGGTGGTTTCGGCTCATTTTTAGCTGATGTATTTTCAGGATATTACTATTTTGCTCCAGGTACTTTTATAATTAAATCTGTTGAGGGTTTTATTGCTGGATTAATTTATGTGAAGCTTAAATCGCTAAGTAAAGTTTCTCATCGAACTGTTGTGTTTACGTTTTCAATTATTCCATCACTAGTACTTCTTACAGCAAGCTTAATCTATTATGGTGATGTATTGGAGCTTAACTTTAACAGTTTAGGTTTTGGAGTAGTTCAGCCATTATCAACTTTAAGCCTTAGCTTTCCATGGTATGCATGGCTTATGCTTTCAATAGCCATATTTCTAGCTCTTCTGTATCTTGGGTTTAACATTGAACCTGTAACATGGGTTATAGTTCTTAGCTGCCTAGTTGGTGGTTCATTAATGGTTTTAGGCTACTTCCTCTATGAGTTCTATATTTTAGGATATGGATGGGCCTCTATTGTAGAAGTTCCATTTAATATAGCTCAAGTAATAGTTGGATTATCTATAGCTGTAATATTTTCAAAACCTTTAATAAGGGCTTTGAAAGCGGGTTAATGGTGTTTTACTTGAGGTTAAGTATTGGTAAGCCACCACTAAATATTATTAGAGATGTTGTCTATAAGTATCTTGGAGTTGAAGATTATAGAGTTCTTGTTGGTCCATCTATTGGTGAAGATGCAGCCATAATTGATCTTGGTGACCATGTTCTTGCTGTACATAGTGATCCTATAACTGGTGCTGTTAAACATATTGGGTGGCTTGCTGTTAATATAGCTGCTAATGATATAGCTTCTAGAGGTATTAGTCCACGTTGGCTTTCACTAACGTTACTTCTACCTGAAGGATGCTTACTTAGTGATCTTGAGGACATAATGAGGGATATTGATCGTGCATGCAGGTACATAGGTTTAACAGTAATCGGTGGGCATACTGAGGTTACATTAGGGTTTTCAAGACCAGTAATTATATGTACTGTTATTGGTGAAGGATTGAGAAAAAACTTTGTTAAAACTGGTGGTGGTAGAGCTGGAGATAAGCTTATACTAACGAAGGGATGTGGAATTGAGGGAACAGCTATATTATCTTATGAGCTTGAATATAAGTTGAAAAATCTTATCGGTCTAGATATTGTTGAAAACGGGAAAACATTCTTCAACTATATAAGTGTTGTTAAGGAGGCCCTGAAAGCTGTAGGTTCTGGTGGGGTTACGGCGATGCATGATGTTACTGAAGGAGGTGTTGCTACATGTATTCAGGAGATGGCTTTAGCATCTAATCTTGGAGTTATAGCTTATGAAGATAAAATGATAATAAAGCGTGAAACAGCTGAAATATGTAAAGCTCTTAAAATAGATCCACTTATGCTTATAGGGTCTGGAGCTCTTTTGATAGCTGCGAAAAGGAATTATGCTGAATCTATTGTTAAGGATTTAATGGATGAGGGTATTGAGTCATCAATAATAGGTGAGCTAATAGATAACCCCAATATTAGGGTAGTGAAGAGGATTAATGGTGAAATTTTAAATCTCAATAATCAGTTGGAAGAGCAGCTATATAAGGTGGTAGAGTTCACTAATGTTTAAATTTGTTTAGTAGTAAGTAGTATAGTGCACATATTGTTTTTGCATCCCTTATTTCTCCCCTCCTCACCATCTCAATAGCCTCATTAAGACTAATGGCCATTACACTCTCTATTTTTTCACCTATTTCTGGTTTAGCTCCCCCTTTTACAAGCTTCCTAGCTATGAATAGATGTAAAACTTCCTCACTATATCCAGGTGCAAGGTAGAATTCAGCGATTTTAAATATTTCACCCGCAATGTAACCTGTTTCCTCTATTAGCTCTCTATAGGCACATTCCTCAGGTTTCTCTCCATTCTCTATTGTTCCTGCTGGAACTTCAATAAGTTCACGTTTAACAGCATATCTATATTGCTTAATCATTATGATTTTTCCACTATCTAAAATTGGTATAATTGCTACTGCTCCAGGATGCTCAACTATTTCCTTCATATATTGTTTACTAACAGTTTCAAATTCATCTACTCTAACATTAATGATTTTACCTCTATATACATATCTAGACTTTAAAGTCATAAGTTTACTATAAAATACAATTATTTATTGTTAACTAATATCTAGTTAACTTTTAAATGTTAAATTTATTTAACTCCTTTAGTTTTATTAATGCATGAATATATTTACTAGCTTAATTTACGAGTTGCTCTATGCAGTAATACTGTTTGTTTGGGTTGCTGCTGTGGTTTTACTAGTATCGAAGAGGTTTTATGAAGCTATTGTAGGTAGGGTTTCACATAGCGTTGCTGTATACTATAATAGGAAGCTTATACATATTCTTACTGGTGCTTTAGTAGCTGTTCTTGTACCTTATCTCTTCACAACACCTATACTACCATTTATATTCTCAATAGTTTTAGCTGTATTTACCTATCTCCCACATAGAAGGGGTAAGCTATTTTACTGGTTTCAAACTAGAGATAACGTTTATGAAGTTCATTTCTGCATTACATGGGGCTTAACAATAGCGTTAGCATGGATTGTTTTTAGAAATTACTGGTTCGGTATTGTTCCAGTACTTTTTATGGCTGTCGGTGATGGTGTTACTGGAATTGTTAGAAATATGCTTTTTAAAAGGAGAACTAAATCTTGGTGGGGTAATTTAGCAATGCTTACAGTAACTCTACCAATTGGAGCTGTATTTGGCTACGCTGGCATTATTGCAAGTATTATATGTAGTGTTATTGAGCATTTTGAGTGGAGGTTTATAGATGATAATGTAACAGTTCCATTAACAGCCTTTCTAATAATATATCTATTCAATACATATTGTCCCAAAGCCCTAACAGTTTAGTATATTAAGTTTAGCTATATTTATAAATAGCTTAATATGCTATGTTAAGATTTATTAACTATTTCTACAGATGCTGTTAGTGTATTAATATGGATCTCAATCCAATATTCTACCCGGAGAGTATTGCTGTTATTGGAGCTTCCTCAAATCCTGGTAAGCCTGGAAACATTGCTTTGAAGGCTTTAATCGAATCTAACTTTAATGGAAAAATATATCCTGTTAATCCAAACTATAGTGAAATCTTAGGGTTTAAATGTTATTCAAATGTTTTAAGCATACCTGAAAGTATTGATTTAGCTATTATTACAATACCTACACATATGGTTTTAGATTCTGTTAAGGCTTGTGTTTTAAAAGGGGTTAAGGGAGTTGTTATTGTAACTGCTGGTTTTAGTGAAGCTAGTAGTGAGGGAGCTGCTCTAGAGGCTGAACTTGTTAAAGCCATTTGTGGATCCAGTACTAGAATTATAGGTCCGAATTGTATGGGTATTTACTGTTCATACTCTGGAATATCGTATGATCCAAATCTACCGAGAATTAAAGGTGAAACATCATTTATATCTCAGAGTGGAGGATTAGGTATTGCCTTTGCATCCTTACTATCTAGTAGAGGCTACGGACTATCAAAGATTGTAAGTTCAGGTAATGAATGTGACTTAAAATTTGTAGACTATCTTGAATATTTCGAAAGTGATGATACAACACGTGTTATTGGAGGATATGTTGAGCAGATAAGAAGTCCTAGAAGATTTATTGATGTTGCTAAGAGGACTTCATTTTTAAAGCCTCTAGTTTTATGGAAGGCTGGAATACATGAGTCAGGTAAAAAGGCTGTTTACTCACATACTGGTGCTCTTGCTGGCTCTGATGAGATATATAATGCTGTTTTCAAGCAGGTAGGCGCTATAAGAGCTTATAGCTTAAGAGATCTTGTAAACTACATTATAGCTTCATTAACAATTCCAGATTTTAGAGGAGTCAATATTGGTGTAGTTACAGGTCCTGGAGGTATTGGTGTAAGTATTGTTGATTCATGTGAAGCTGTAGGGTTTAAAATACCTGAGCTATGTATGGAGACAAGGAGAAGGCTAAGAGAAGCTCTACCATGGTTTGCTAGTGTTTCAAATCCTATAGATATGACGCTTGCGGTTGTTGAAGATATTAAGCTTTATAGTGAATGTGTGAAAATAGTTATGGAGGATGATAATGTAGATGCTGTTATTATAGGTGCTCCAGGGCTTTTTAGAGTTGGTGAGTTTACAGATTTGATGATAAGGTTAAAGAATGATGTTTGGAAACCCTTTATTATTGTCTGGAGTTTTATGAGAAGTGATATTGAGGAGGCTTTTAGGAGGCTTGGAGAAGCTAAAATACCTGTATACTTCATGCCTGAAGATGCTGCTAAATCTCTAATAGCAATTAAGAAATATGTTGAGTATAAAGATAGATTTAAAAGTATTCTATGATTTCCATACTTCTAAATCATTCAAAATGTAATTTATACATTTATGCATGCCAAATTTGAATTTTTTACCTAGTTGTTATAGGAGTGTTTATAAGTATGTCCTGCTGAGATGGATAGGATTTGAAATGTTTGCTGTATTCCCAGGATGCACCCTGGAGAAGTATAGTAGTGAGTTAAAGGAACCGTTAATTAGGATTTTAGAGTATTTAGGTATTGAATGGATTGATTTAGGTAGTAGATGTTGTGGTATGCCCCTACTTCTTTCAGGGGATAGTGAAGGTTTTAGAGAAGTTATTAAGAGTAATACTGACCACTTCAGAAATGTATCGGTATTGATTACTAGTTGTGCTGGATGTTTTAGGGTTTTTAGAGAGCACTATAGTGGCTTCATGGTTAAGCATTTATCACAGTTTATTTTGGATTTAGGGCTTAGTAGTTTTCCATGTAAGGTTAATTTAAAGGCTATATATCATGATCCATGTGAACTTATACATTGTGGGGTTACTGAGGAGCCTAGGGAATTATTGAAGAGAATACCTGGATTAACTCTCTTCGAATTTAGACTTAATAGGGGATCTTCAACATGTTGTGGTGGTGGAGGATTGGTTAAAGCTGTCTTTCCAAGTTTAGCTGTTGAAGTTGCTTATGAAAAGATTTTAAGAGAGATTCCTCAAGATGTTGATGCCATAGTTTCCTCCTGTCCTTTCTGCTATCTTAACTTTAAAGATTCTTCCTCAATTTATAGTCTAAATATTAGGGTGTATGATATTATTCATGTATTAGGTATGGCTTTAGGTGTCTTATAATGCTTGATGATGTTTTCCAGACTTATAAGCTAAGACTCTATGAGGCTATGGATAATAGCTTTATTAGAACTGCTTTAAGGAGAGCTGTTGACTCCTTCAGGATTAATAGGGATAAAGCTCTTAAACGATATAGTGATGTTGAGGATAAGCGTTTAAAGCTTATAGAGGTTAAGGAACATGTTTTATCAAATCTTAATAGCTATGTTAAGCAAACAATGGAGTCTATAGAGTCTAATAATAGCTATGCATACTATGCTAGAAGTGCTGGTGATGTATTGAAGATTTTAGATGAAATTGTTGGATCAGATAAGGTGATTGTAAAGTCTAAGTCGATAACATCTGAAGAGCTGAATTTAAACCACTATCTTGAGCTTAAGGGAAACACTATTTATGAAACTGATCTTGGCGAGCTAATAATACAGCTTTTAGGTTCGAAGCCAATGCATATTTTAAGTCCAGCAATTCATGTTCCTAAGGAGAAGGTTGCTGAATTGTTCTCAAAGATATCTGGTGAAAACCTACAACCAGATATACCTAAGTTAACTATGTTTGCTAGAAGCTTTTTGAGAGATAAATTCTTTAAAGCAGATATTGGAATAAGCGGTGCTAATGCTATTGTTGCAAATACAGGATCTATAGTACTTATTGAGAATGAGGGAAATGTAAGATATGTTTCTAATGCACCTCCAAAATACGTTGTTATTGCTGGGTTAGAGAAAATTCTTCCAACACTTATTGATGCAACAATGTTAGTTGAGGTTGTAAGTAGATATGCAAGCTACTATATGCCAAGTTTTGTTTCAATAATTTCCGGTCCAAGCAAAACCGGCGATATTGAGAAGACACAGGTTTTAGGTGTACATGGACCAAGAGAAGTTCATATTATACTTCTAGATAATGGTAGGAGTGAAGTTGCTAAAGATTCGTTATTCCGTCAAGCACTATACTGTATAAGATGTGGGGCATGTCTTTACGAGTGTCCAATATATCAAATTGTAGCAGGTAACTTTGGATATACATATTTTGGAGGAATAGGAGCTATATGGACAGCCTTTATAGATAGAGAGCTTAACTATGCATCTCTAATAGCGTTTACATGTACTTTATGTGGAAGATGTAAGGTTAAATGTCCAATGAACATAGATACCCCAAAAATGGTTCTTAAACTTAGAGAGAATCTACATAGTATTAAACTAATACCTGAAAGTATTAGGCAAATTATTGAAAACGTTAAAAAGTACGGCTCCCCATACGGTTCAGTTAGTAGCTCTCTATAATTTATAAGCATCTTGTAAATTTAAGCTATTAGTTATCTTCCATTGTAATGATTTTTTAATATTTCCGTTACCTCATCTAAGTTTACAGAACCAAACATATATATCTGTATGTTTAAGTATGGTTGTGAATATGTTAGATATTTGTAGGTTTCAAGCCGCTCAGAAAGCTTTAAACCATGTAAAGAATGGTATTGTTTTGGGTCTTGGTACAGGATCAACAGTAGCGGTATTTATTGAGCTTCTAGCAAAAATGGTTAAGAGTACTGGTTTAAATATTAAATGTGTAGCTACCTCTTATCAATCTGAACATTTAGCTGTAGATTTTGGCTTAAATGTACTCCCCCTTGAATCGTTTAGCTGTATAGATTTAGCTGTTGATGGAGCTGATGAAGTTGATAGTAGAATGGTCTTAATAAAGGGTGGTGGTGCAGCCCTAACAAGGGAGAAGGTAGTAGCATCTATGGCTAAGGAATATATTGTAATAGTGGATTATAGTAAGCTTTCAAGTAAAATTGGTGAGAAGAAACCCGTACCAATTGAGGTTCTTCCGTATGCTTGGCGTTATGTTATGAAGAAAATTGAGAAGCTTAACGGTAAACCATATTTAAGAAGTGGGGGGGAGTATAAGGATGGCCCAATAGTAACTGATAATGGAAACTTTATAGTTGACGCCTACTTTGGTGTAATAAATGATCCTGAAGAGTTAGAATATAGAATAAATTCTATAGCTGGCGTTGTTGAATGTGGTTTATTTGTAGGTCTTGCTAAGCGTATATATGTAGGGTATCCTGATAGAGTTGATGAAATGCTAAAGTAGAATTAAATATTTATAGTGGAATGTTGATTGCTAATTTAGAGTTCTTTTATATTCTTCCATTACGAGATAAAGAATATATGTTGATTTACAGTTTTCTAGTTGGTGTTTTTTAAGTTTTTCTCTAAGATATTTTGTATATTTCTTCCATTCACCTGGAGGGGTTTCAGATATTTTCCTTATTGAGTTTTCAACTTCAAACCTTAAATCTCCTATTGTTACTTCCCTATTTATACCTATAGCTTTTTCAACTTCCTCTAGTGGCGCTGGCTGAATGTTTAGAGTTTCTATTATGTTTTTCTTTACATCAATAATTTTTCCTTCTAAATGTAGGGATTTCAGTATAAGGTTTAATGTTTTCAATCCTGAATTTAGAAGTGCTTTAAGTATTGAGTTCCAGTCATATACTAGTACTGTATAGTCCTCATTAACTATCTTTGAAACTTCTATATCAAGCTGATACGTATCTTCTAAGTGGCTGAAGTCTCTATCTATTACTATTGATACTTCATCCTCACCATTGAATAACCCTATACTTATAAGTCCTGTATTTGCATCTTCAATTAATGGTATATAGTTTATATCTATTGATGCTTTTCTTAATGCTTTTGATGGTTTTGGGATTGTTAATTCTAAGTCTTTAAACTTTATTGGTATTCTTTCCTTAACCAATATGTAGTCTATGGCTTTTAATGCAGCTCTCTTAATTTGCTCCCAGTTAAATCCTTGGGTTATAAGGTCTGAGTATGCATACTCGTCAAATAGCTTTATTAAAACCTCGTCTAGGTCTTCAGGTCTATATTCTTCAATAATTCTCCTAATGTTAAGCCAATCTATACTCTCTATTAATCCTGCACTTTCAGGTTCGTGTAGACTCATAAGCTTTTTCTCTCCAATCTTACCTAAATCGTACATTATAGTTTCAAACGGTATCCTTAGTTTCTTCCTTAATACAACCATTACCAATGCTAATCCTATTCTTAGTAATGTCAGGTTTTCATCTGGTTCAAGCTCGTAGAGCGATCCATAAGTGAAGTCAGAATATTTACCGTAGGTTGCTGTTGGAACCAATATGGTTTTATAATCTCTAAATGTCAAGGTTTTATCATTTATTCTTTTAATTCTCGGTTTACTACTTATAACTCTCCAGATAACTCTATTAGGTATCTTAATATATCTTCCAAATCCTTTTCTAGGAGGGTAGACTACACATATAACTTCTGAATGTATTCTACCATGAGCGTAGTCTCTAGTTATTGATGGTTCTTCACCCCATTTAATTTTTGCTTCCTCATATTCCTCTAAGGCTTGAGCTAGCTGATCTCTTTTCCATAATGTTTTTTCACTAATCTTCTCTTCAACAACTGCTGTTACAGTTCTTCCAGTTCTTCCACCAATTCTATGTTCAGTAATAATTCCATCAGATGTATAGTCTATACATCCTGGCTGAAACTTCTCAACGAGATCGCAGTGCGATATTTCCTCTAGGTAGTGTTCTCCATTGTCGCTAATCATAGCTCTATTAATACCGTAGGGTGGTGCAAACTCATAAAAGTTTAGATTTATCCATGTTTCTCTACCCTTTACTGTAAGTTCGCCATTATGTATTATATTCATATCTTCAAGAAATTTATACTCCTCCAAGCTAAGCTTATGCTTAAATTTTGGAGATATGTATTTTAATAATGCTTCAAATAGCATTATGTACTTGTTTTTAGGGTTTATAATTACCTTTTCTAATGGTAGTTGAAGCCATGATCTTAATGACTCCACACCTCTAGAGAGAATATCTCTATCCCATCTACTACCTGGTAGAATTACTGTTTCAGAGAATTCAATACTTCCTCTTCTACCTTTACGTCCCTCTCTCTGGTAAAATTCTCTAAGGCTTTCAGGTAATCCAACATGAACTATTCTTACAATATCTCCAATATCAATTCCCTGGCTTAAAGTTCTCGGTGAGATTAGTATCTTAATTTTACCTACTCTAGCTTCATCCTCTATTCTCCTTCTTAAATCCCTTAACAGTAGATGGTGATGAGCTGCAATACAGTCTTTTAAACTATCTGGTAAGTTATTTCTTAGTCTTCTAGCTATTTCTTCTGCTCTAGCTATACTCTTAGTAAAGATAAGAGTTACACCTGAATCATTAATGTATTGCTGAATTATTTCTAATGGATCTACTTCTAATGATCCTATATTAATATTTAGTGCCTGCGCTACCTCAATAACTTTATAGTATTGTTCTTTAAATATGCTGTAGTTGTCTAGCGCTTTTAGAATATCCTCCCCAACTCCCTCTCTAATAAGTCGACTTCTTTCAAGTTTTAGCTTCTCCCATAGGGCTTTAAGGTTTCTACCTAGTACAACATATACTCTATTTTCAACCCTGAACGGTAATCCACTAACGATTATTGTTTCTCTATTATTAATACTATTGAGGAATCTTGCAAGCTCCTCAGGATTCTCAATAGTAGCTGTTAGGGTAGCTATTTGAAATTTCCTTTCAGAAATCAGTATTAAAATTTTAATTAGAGAAAGGAGTAAAGCTATTTCTCTAGGACCGTAAAAATCAATATCATCAATAACTAGAAGCTCCATTCTAGATATAAATCCATCTAGAAGTATTCCTTTACTATATGTAGCTATTTTCTTAATTTCATGCATTAGAAAGGCAGGATTTGTAATTAGGATATTCTGTATTGACAGGGTTGATCTCAACTTGCTTCTACCATGGATTTTAACAAGTTCAGTTCTCCTCATAGAGTCAATAGCCATAGCTTTATAGTTAAGAATCCTAGAGTATTCATTAATTCTTCTAATTTGATCATTAGCTAAGGCGAGAGTTGGATATATTACCATTGTTGTAATTCTATGTTTAAATGTATAGAGAAGCCATGCCTCAGTTTTACCTGAGCCTGTTCCAGATTTTAATATAATATTCTTTCCAGAGCTTAAGTGATTGTATGCTTCAAGCTGATGCTTATAGAGTAAGCTGTTACATATTGGTAATCCATTAAATTCAGGAATTAAATCCCTAAACGATACATTAGTGAGAGGTGGACTAACTCTCTCCTCAGTATAGGAGTAATATTCAAATCCTAAGCCTTTAAGTATTAATGATGAATCTAGTCTTCTATTCACATTAATCCTCCAGTCACATATATAGTATTATGCTAACCTTAAATATTCTAATAGTGTAGTGGAGTACTAGATTGATTAGATATTTTAATCTAGGTAAAGCTTATTAAAAGCTTTGCTTAAAATATGTTATGAGAATATTTAATTTACTTGTTTCTACTATTCGTAGACGGGAGGATGAATGTTGCAGTGAACTTTGGGCTTTTCTTAGAGAGTTTGGTGATGAAGATGCTGAAATAAGACCTGCAGGTCCACCAGGATTAGTTACTGTGAAAACTAGTTTAGATCCGTTTCTCGTTGTTAGGAAATTTAGAGAAATTCTTGATGAAAGACCTTGGGAGCTGCGTTACACTCTTAAAGTAGTACCTATAGATTTATGTGTTGAAACCGATCAGGATAAGATTAAGGAGGCTGTTTCAAAACTTACCTCAAAAATTGATAGGAATGAAACCTTCAGGATAACTGTTAATAAGAGAATAAGCGATATTGATACTATGAGTTTAATAAGGTATGTTGCTGAAGTAGTAGATCGTAAAGTTGATCTTAAAAATCCAGATAAAATAGTTCAGATAGAAATTATTGGTAGTACTACTGGAGTATCTGTTTTAAAGCCTTCAGATATACTTTCAATACAGAAAGCTAAGGAAGAGACTAGAGCATATTAGTATTAATTATTTTTAGACTTAAAATTCGGTATTACCCCATTTAACCTTCCTAGTCAACTCATTAAATGCTTACATTAAGATAATACTATTAAAATCTCTTCACTTAATCAACCATGATTTTAGAGGATAATATCTTCAAATAGGTAATCGGCGAACTCCTGGATTATCTGTTTATATTTAGTTAGTCCTACAACACATACTTAGTACAACTGAAATATTCTAATACTTAAAGATTTAATCCATATTAGAAATCGCTGAAGCAGCCATTTACTAGTAGAATTTAAATCTTTAAATAAATGCTCCAACTTAGTATTTTATGGGTAGAGTTAAATGTATTGCAACTTTAGGTCCAGCTACTAGTGATGTTGAGGTTTTAGGTAGAGTTGCTCTATATGTTGATGGTTTTAGAATCAACTTTTCACATGGCTGTGAGGATGAGTGGAGTAAATATATTGATACTATTAGAAGTCTTGAAGATAAGCTTAGAAAGCATTTTACAATTATTGGGGATCTTCAAGGTCCTAGTGTTAGAATAGGATTAATGAATACATTACAGGTTTCAAGTAATAGTATTGTGTATTTTAAGTATTGTAGTAACTGTAGTGATGGAGTACCTGTTCCAAACCGTGAGTTTTTCGATGTTATTCAGCCTGGAGATATAGTGTTAACTGATGATGGCCGTCTTCAGTTAGAGGTTAAGAGAATTAATGGAAGCGGCGTTGAAGCATTAGCTTTAACAAGCGGTTTCCTGAAGAGGGGGAAGGTTCTTGTAGTTAAGGGTAAGGAGTATAGTTTCCCATCAATTACTGAGAAGGACTATAATTCGTTAAAATTTGCTGTTAATAAGGATTTAGACTATATTGCTGCAAGCTATGTTAAGTCTCCAGAGGATATTAAATGTATTAGGGAAATTCTTAGTAAGCTTAATTCACTAAATGTTAAGGTTATTGCTAAGATTGAAACAAGGATGGCTATATTAAATATTGATGGAATCATTAATGAATGTGACTATGTTCTTGTAGCTAGAGGTGATCTTGGACTTCACTTTAACCTTGAAGATATTCCAAGCATACAGAAGCTAATAATCGATAAAAGCATTTACTACGGTAAGCCAGTAATGGTTGCAACCCAACTTCTTGAATCAATGATTGAAAACCCTATACCAACTAGAGCTGAGGTTGTAGATATATATAATGCTGTTCTTGATGGGGTTGATGCCCTACTACTAACTGGGGAAACTGCTGTAGGGAAATATCCGGTGGAGGCTGTGAAATGGCTTAGAAAAATATCTGAAAAATCCGATGCTGGACTTCAAACTATTAATAGGGAAAATTTAAGTCTGGAAAGTGTTAAGGATAGGTTTGCTCTAGGTGTTATTAGGCTTGCTGAGGATATAAATGCTAAAGTATTAATATATACTAAAACAGGGTTAACAGCTTTTAGAATGGCTAGATTTAAGTCTAAAGCTGAAATTTATGCTTCATCATCAAGTCTAAAGACCATAAGACAGCTTAATATACTACATAATGTTAAACCATTCTATGTTGAAGCTAAGGATTATGAAGATGGATTGGAAATTTCATTGAAGAAGCTGAATGAGCTAGGCTATGTTTCAAGAGGAGATATGGTAATATTAACTTATGGATTACGTGATACTCCAATACATTACGTTAAGATAATATCGATAGTATAGATTCTATTCTCCAATTACTTCATCTTCATCAAGTATTAGCCTCATCGTATCCGCATCGGGAGGCATTTGATCGAGAAATTGTTCTGCTGCTCTCCTTGGGTCATGACTTCTCACTATATATCTCCCAACAACTATTATGTCTGCTCCTCCATTAAGTGCTTTTATAGCTGTTTCAGGTGTTATGCCTCCTGCAACAGCAACTTTACATTTAAACTCATCCTTAATACCTTTAATATCACCCCATTCTGTTTCAGGTTTTAATCCTCTCTCAGCTATTTCCCTTTCAACATCAACACTTCTATGTAAAACAACTATATCAGGCTTTATTGATAATGTTTCAAGTCTAGCTTTTACGTTTTTAACCTCCATCATATCTAAAACAGCATATATCCCCTGCTTCTTTGCTTCTTGTATTGCTCTTTCAATAGTTGCTTTTGAAGCTACTCCTAAAATACATACAGCATTAGCTGTAGCATCAGCTGCCTCTTTAACCTCCATTCTTCCAACATCCATTGTTTTAAGATCAGCTATTATAAATGCATCTCTTCTATACTCTCTTATTTTATCAACAACACTATATACTCCATAAGCCTTAATCAACGGGGTTCCGGCTTCATATATGATTCTCTCTCTTACTGGAAGCTCTTTAATGATTTTTTCAACCTGCTCCAGTGAGTCTATATCTAATGCTACTTGAAGATACGGTGGATTCCATAGTTTCGAAATTTTGAATCCCATTATTGGATGAATAGCTCTATCCTTTTCTCTAAGAACTTTTAATGCATCAGGATATCCTTGAAGTGCTCTTCTAATAGCTAGTTTTGCTGCTCCATAGTTATATTGATATATCTTCCTATAGTCTTTAGCTTTAGGATGTACAAATACAGATGCTATAATAACCCAGTCTTCACACTTATCCATGGGTATAATCCCCTCCTCAACAGCATCAGCAACAGCCTTTGCAACTGCTGCTTGTGCTGGACCGAATATCTTATTGGCATCCTCAAGGCTTTTAACAGTCACCTTCGGGATTACTATGGTGCTTGGTTTAACAGCTAGATTAGGTCTAATAACAGCTAGGAGTGGTGTATGTCCAGCTGAAATGTTTGTTAAAGCATTTGTAAAAGCTATACCTGCAGGCCCATTTTTATGTCCAATAATTAAATCTATATGTGCTACTTCATCACCAATACCTATAAGAGCCTCCCCAACATAAAATGCCTCCTCCCTATTCATAACATCACTAAATTATTTATTCTACAGGGATTATAAATCTACTCATTAATGTACAGCTATAGTAAAGTTTAACAGTATGGTTTTAGCTTAATTAGTAATGGTATGTCTTGGATTCATTATTTAAATGCTTCAGTATTTGTGGTTTCACTAGGTCTTGCAATGAGTATGTATATGATACCGATTTACGCTCAGTATTTCGGTGCATCCTATTCTGATCTCGGATTTTTAGGTCTTACCCGCTCATTACCCTACATGGTAATACCCCTAGTTGCAGGCTACTTTTCAGATAGACTTAATAGGATTTTCATATATTTTATTAGTATAGCTGTAAACTCATTATCGATGCTTATCTTATCGTTTTCAAAAACATTAACATACATATATGTTGCTCAGATACTTGGAGGTATTGGTATATCCTTCTTCTGGCCTATTGCCGAAACCATTCTTTCTGAAATTAATGATTCTGAAGAGAGGATTAGAGCATATAGTCAGTATAATATTTCATGGTCTTCAGCCTTCCTTATAGGCCCACTTATAGGTGGTGTTTTAACACAGTTTTTAAATCTTAAAGACTTGTTCATGTTTTCATGCTTGATAATCGTATTATCTACAATACTTGTTGTTATGATTAGTGGAAGATATAGGTCCATAAGGACTTTACATAGTAGTGGACTTGGCTTTAATCTTAGTCTTACTAGAATATATTGTTCAATCATTCCATATAGTATGGTTTACGCATCTACTGTCTACATTTTTCCCGGATATGCTAATCTACATGGATTAAACGAATTTCAAATAGGTGTATTATTTACTATTTTCGGACTAGCTAGAATGATTTCTTACTATCTTACACCATACATCGCTAAATTTAATCTATCTAAACTTCTACTTATCATATCACTACTTATGTTTGGATCAATGATGCTTATAGGTTTACTTCCTAGAACTTCTATATTTATTATTTCATTATTTATGCTTGGATTTTCCTTAGGATCATTTTTCCCATTAACTCTTAACATGATTTCAAATAGATTACCTTTAAGAGGTCTTGGTTTTGGAGTTGGACTTTATGAAGCGATTTTTGGCTTTGGCTTTACAATAGGTCCTTTACTAAATGGTATGGTAGCAGATATTTTTAATCCTGAACTATCATACATTATAATTGGCTTTCTAGCATTACTTATAATTCCACTAGTTAGTGGATTTAAGGATTAGTTTGATTTTTAACTTGTAGGTATTATAATTGTCCATGTAGGTTATAGTGGAGCAACTTAAAATAGATATAGTACGTTACTGCTAGATTTTAATCTGTTTTCCATTTCTAATATCAATGAGTTTAACTTTACCGTTAATATGTGTTGCTAATACTGGTATACCCCCAGCTTTTAATGCCTTAACTAATAGATTTCTCCTCTCCTCCTCATCAATGAAGTTATTCCATTTACACTGTATTAGCATTATTTCTCCATTTCTAACAGCTAATAGATCAAAAACTCCTCTACTTCCTCTACTACGTGTAACAATCCATTCTCTAGCTTCAAGTTTACGTTTAACATAATGTTCAAACGCTCTACCTTTAATATATGGGGAAGCCATTAAAGCACCTTAAATTCATATTCACAATATCTTGCTATAGGACATGCTTTACACTTAGGTTTTCTAGCTTTACAGTATTTTCTACCGAGAAGTATGTGTAGTAGATGTACTTCAAGATATTCCTCCGGTTTAAATAAATCTATGAGTTTTCCTCTGATTTCCTCATAATCTGCTTTACTATTAGCGTAACCAATCCTCTTTGCCACTCTCATTAAATGTGTATCTATGGGTATTGTATATCCCCCCTTTAAGAATAGTATTAAAACATCCGCTGTTTTCGCTCCTACTTGAGGTAACTTCATAAGTTCTCTTCTAGCCTCTTCAGGTGGAAGTTCAAGTATTTTACTGAGATCTCCATCATATTTCTCAATGATTTCCATCGATATTCTCCTTAATGCTTCAGCTCTTCTTTTATGGATTCCTGCAGGTTTTATGATTTCTTCTAGTTTTTCTATTGGTGTCTCTATAATTTTCCAGGGAGTTATATCAACCAGATTATTAGTAAGATTTTCAAAGGCTTTTAAACTATTTCTATCACTTGTATTTTGACTTAGAACTACAGCTATAAGTAGTTGAAATGGGTTTTTAGACTGTATAGCCTTTAACGCTATAAACTCTTCAACATTAAATTTTTCAAACTCCACTCTTAAAGCTTTAAGAATTTTTTCAGCTACCAGCCTATCCATATAATCACAGAATATTAGACTATAGATCCTTATATTTTACATCTATGTATTTAGCTTAGCTGTAAATATGTATCTCCATGTTGAAAGTATATGAAGATTTGGATCAATTAATATCTCAATTTACAAAATAGAAAGAATAAATGTTTACGATTTAGTATAATATTTAATTGTAGGCTGCTTGCATTTATCTACTGGTGTATTAATGAATTACAAGCGATGTTACTGTTCCTCTCACACCCTTAATTCCCTGTATTTTCTTAATAACAATATTTTCCAAATCCTCAATGCTTTCAGCTTCAACTTTAATAATAACATCGTAAACCCCAGTTATAACATGTGCTTCCTTAACCTTGTCAATTTTCCTAGCTTCAAGCATAACTTCAACAGCTCTACCTGTATCAGTATGTATGAATATGTAAGCATGAACACTCATACAAAACCGAAATAATAATACATACACTAATATTTATTTTTTACTAAATTAAGAGGCTTTGTAAACTTAGACATGCTTACCGTCTCCAACTATGTTTTCCGATAAGTCTCAATTAGGGTTGAAATTGACTGTATACTTCTCCTTAAAATCTTTTGAAGAATAAGTATTCCTCAAAAGATTTTATGTTAGACTGATAAATGAATATAAACTATCTTTTTCTATTAAATCATCCATATCATATAGTAAATGATATTATATTCATCAACATACATTTCCTAACCAATACGAATAAATGATGTTAAATCACTGAGTTTATGAATTCATCTACGTACAGTCTCTACAGTTAATAGCTAAATTTACTTGAAGCTACATTTAATAGAAGTTAGTAAAGAGTATAACATAAAATATGAATGGTTTTCTTACCTTTACAAGAAACCATGACAATGAACATACCTATAGTATAAGTAGAAACACAATACTTAACATTTAAAGTCGATAGACTACATCATGCTAACCATAAAGTTTAATAGTGTGCTTCTCTAGATTGCTAAGTGAATGGCTGAATGGATTTGTTAACGCTTGTACTGACTCTAATAATTATATATACTATACTGGTAAGTATTGCTAGTTATAAAAAGCTTCTTAGTAAGTGTAGAAATGTATCTTTCTACGGCCCCTTTATAATGTTGAAAACAAGTAGGGGAAATCAGATAATAGATAGAATATCAAGGTATAAGTTTCCATGGATTATAGCTATGAATATTTTTATAGCTATCTATATTTTATCATTCATTATTGCATTATGGCTTATAATTAATAGCGCTATTGCTAGCTTTAGAATTCCTGCAAGCGCTGCTCCAACACCTCAAATGCTAATCGGTATTCCAGGTGTTAATCCATTCATACCATTATGGTATGGTATTGTAGGGCTTATCTTCTCTGTATTCTTCCATGAATTCAGTCATGGAATTGCTTCAAGAGTTGGTAATATAAGAATTAAGTCTATGGGAATTCTCTTCCTTATTGTTCCACTAGGTGCTTTTGTTGAGCCTGATGATGAGGAGTTAAAGAAGACTTCAAGACTTAGTAGAGTTAGAGTCTATGTTTCGGGACCAGCAGTAAATATAATGTCTTCACTAATATTTCTTCTTATCTTTACCTCTTCAATATCTATGGTTAGCTTTGCTCCTATAGGGGTTGCTGTAGATACTGTTTTTAGGGATTCACCAGCATATAATGCTGGTATTAGACCCGGTATGGTGATTGTAGCTGTTAATAGTGATTACGTGAAGAGCTGGGATGAATTCTTCCAGTTAATGTCTAGGTTTAAGCCTAACGATACTGTTAAGCTACTTGTTCGTAATAGTACAGCTGAGATTATTTTAAATATAACACTTGATGAGAGATTTAAATATACAGGAGTTGAAAGCGATAGAGATAAGCCATTTCTAGGTGTTGCTAATAGGTGGATTAGCATAATATACTCTCTAGCTAATCCATTTAGTACTCTTCCAGAATCCTTTCTTGAGCTTTTAAGACTACCATTTATAGGGCTAGCAGTAATCCAGCCTCCATATCCTGAATTCTACAGTACCCCCATTCCATCAAATATTTTCTGGCCTCTACTAAATACTGCTTACTGGATTTTCTGGTTAAACTTAATGATTGGATTAACAAATGTTTTACCTATAGTTCCTCTTGATGGAGGTTTAATCGTTAAGGAAACTATTGAGGTTATTCTTGGGAAAATATCTTCAAAGAAGTCTATTGAGGAGAGAAGTATTATTGCGTTAAAGGCAGCATACTTTATTACACTAGTAGTAGTTGTAATGATTTTAATGCCAATGATTATTCCTAGAATTCTAAATATTAGTAGTTAGCTAAGAAACTCCTCAATACCTAGTTGTTTCACTCCTCTTACTTGAAGAGCATCTCTTATCCTTCTAAAATCCTCCTCAAGTATTCCTCTAAGTTTAGGATTGTATAATGCTGCTGCAGGATGAAATGTTGGTATTAAATTAATACTTAACCCTAAAATATTAACCCTATAAAGTCTACCTCTAACCGACGATATTTCCCCTACTTTTATTCCTGCTTTCTGCATTAAATATATTGTTGAATGTCTTCCTAGAGTAACTATTACTTTAGGTCTTATTATAAGTAGCTGTCTATCTAAGTATGGCGTACATAATTCAACCTCCTCTGGAAGAGGATCTCTATTTCCCGGTGGTCTACATTTCAATACATTAGCTATGTATACATTACTCCTTGTAAGATTTAAGAATTCACTTATTAATGTATCAAGTAGTTTTCCAGCTGCCCCTACAAATGGTCTTCCCTGAATATCTTCATTGTATCCCGGGGCTTCACCAATAAACATTACCTCAGCATTTAAGCTTCCCTCACCTGGAACAGGATTATTTCTAGCTCTCCATAATTCACATTTACGGCAATTTACTATCTCTCTAATTACCTCCTCCATTTCTACGTATTTACTACTCATAGTAGACACTAACTACGTTATAAATAGTATTACTTAATATAAGTTTTTCAGTATACTATGGTCATGCAGACCTAGATGAAGTAATAATATTTTAAACTTGCAGTCATACCATCTAAGCTATTAGAAATTAGTAATACTGTTAATGTATAAATGTTAGAGTCTTAGTTTCTCCCAGATAGAGACTTTGAGTTTAACCGAAACGTAAGTAGTAGCTTTTATCTACTGGTTTGGTTAAGAATAGTTATGAGGTGTGCAGCTCTATTTTCTGGAGGTAAAGATTCAGCATATGCTATATATATTGGATTAAGAGATGGTTTCGATTTATCATGTCTTGTAGTGGTATCTCCATTATCTAGTGAATCCTACATGTTTCATTATCCAAATATTGACTGGGTACCTTTACAAGCATATCTTATGGGTAAACCTATTATTCGTAGATTTACTTACGGTGTTAAGGAATTTGAACTTAAAGATTTAAGGCTTGCATTAAGACATGCTTGGAGAAAATATGGTGTTGAAGCAGTTATATCTGGAGCTATAAGCTCAAACTACCAGAAAACTAGAATTGATAATATATGTAGAGAGCTGAATTTGAAGTCTATAACTCCGTTATGGGGGATGGAACCTGATAAAGTGTTAAGTGATGAATTGAAAAACGGTATTAAAAGCATAATTACAGGTGTTTTTGCATTTGGGTTTAATGAGAAGTGGCTTGGTAGAGTTATAGATGATAAATGTATTAATGAAATAAAAAATCTAAGTTTAAAATATGGTATTAATCCTTGTGGTGAAGGTGGGGAATTTGAAACATTCTGTATTGATGCTCCAATGTTTAAGAAGAGCATTCAAATAGTTAATGGTAAGAGGGAATGGTATGGAAATCATGGAATATTTAGAATATTAGAGGTTACACTATGCAATCCTAAATATCTTTAATGTTGTAACTGATATTATGTCCTAATATTCTAAGTAGTTCTCTACCCTTTTATATATTCTACTGTGAATTTAGTGATATACTATGTAGAGTGTATTCCAGGGTTAAGAATATGATTCTAATGTTAAGCTATTAAGGTTACTGTGTAATATTTAAAGTTGAAAAGTAAATACTATTTAGGAGTTGTTGATAGTTTAATTAGGTTTAGAGTATTGTAAGGCTGAATTTGATAGGTGGAGTAAATTTAGAAATTAGAGAGTTAATAGAGACCAGTAAAATATTATTATTGATGAATCTAAGAAAATATTGGAATAGTAACATTGTAACATTAAGAGGAGTAGGCTCAGTAGCTAAGTTAGAATTAATATACTATTTGTAGCCTTAAACTCATATAGTAGACTTTGTTTAAATATTAGTGTTTATGAAGATAACCTCTAAAATATATTGTGTTTTCATAGGAGATCGAAGAATATGGATGAATTCTATATGGTATGGAATAACGGTATGATTGTTGGCTTATGCTTAGATATTGATAGATTAGATAGTTAAAATCCTATTCTATGAGGAATATTATGGTATCAGAATTCTCGATGGGGTTTAAAGTATTGTGATGGGAATCAGTATTCTTATTGATAGTACATCATAGCTTTCTAAACTTTTGATAACTTAAACATTATACATTAAAACTTTCAGTAAGAGAATTATAGTGAATACTCATCATTCAGTATAACTATACTTTTAACAATAACATTTCATCTACAATCATCTAAAGGTGAACTTAAGTTACTACGTTACATCTAGTGGCTTTGTTAACTTAAGCATGTTTTATCACCTCTATTTTGGTATTGTATCTTCTATGAATTCTTAGCTTTTATTTTCCTTATCCATGTTTGTTTAGTATGTATGCTATTGACTTCATAAGCATTAATGCATGCTCATTATCGCATTTATTTTTCATGCACGGTATATAGTTATCGAATAATCTAGTTCTATCCTTAATATACTGTATTATTCTCTCCATTAGATTTCTAACCTCTAAACCATACAATTCATGTTTTAATTTTAATATTCTACATGATGCTTTATAATAATGAGCTCCATCACTTAATACAATTATATTAGAACCATAGGTAGTTTTAACCTTTTTAAGGAATTTTAGTGATGTAATTATGTTTGCAACATCGCAAACCCATACATATAGAATCCTTCTTAATAATGGCTCAAACACAACATAAATAACCTTACTCTTAGAACCTACACTTATAATAGTATCATCAACATAAATCCTAACATCCCTCCTATCAAAATCAATAGAAGCTTAAGATAAACCACAATAATATAGATACATAACCTAAAACAATAAAACTAAATATCCGAAGCCATCCTAGAAGAACGAAAACATATATAAGCAACATAACAACTAAAGTAAATGGAGTTCTCTACCTAACAAACTTAACAACTTTAACCATAGATTCACCGTAAACAAGGGAGAGAACTCCCAAATAAATCTAAAGTTAACAAAGCCCATCTAGTTGGGATAAGATTTATATGTAAGTATACAAGTAGTCTCTAGTATACAAGTTTAAACTTTAATAGGTGAAGTTAATGTCTGAACTGAAATCCATCTATAGTATTGCCAACTCTTATGTTAAGGGCACTATTACTGTTAAACGTGGTTTTGCTCAAATGCAGAAGGGTGGTGTTATAATGGATGTCACCAGTGTTGAACAGGCTCAAATAGCTGAGGATGCTGGTGCTGTTGCTGTTATGGTTCTTGATAAGCTTCCAGCTGATGTTAGAGCTGCTGGCGGTGTTGCTAGAATGTGTGATGTTAAAGTTATTGAGGATGTTATGGATCATGTAACAATACCTGTAATGGCTAAGTGTAGGATTGGACACTATATGGAGGCTAAGATTCTTGAAGCTATTGGTGTCGATATGATTGATGAAAGTGAGGTTTTAACTCCTGCAGATGAGCATCATCATATTAATAAATGGGAGTTTAAGGTTCCATTTGTTAATGGATGTAGAGATCTTGGAGAGGCTTTAAGGAGAATCTATGAGGGGGCATCTATGATACGTACTAAGGGTGAAGCTGGTACTGGTAATGTTGCTGAAGCAGTTAAGCATGTTAAAGCTGTTATGGGTGAGATAAGAAAGCTTAAAGCAATGAGTGATGAACAGCTTTTAGATGTTTCCAGGGAGTTTAAGGTTCCGCTTGAACTTGTTAGGGAGACAGCTAGACTTGGACGTCTTCCAGTAGTTAATTTCGCAGCTGGAGGTATTGCTACACCTGCAGATGCTGCACTGATGATGTGGCTTGGATGTGATGGTGTTTTTGTAGGTTCAGGAATATTTAAGTCAGCAGATCCTGAGCAGAGAGCTGAAGCAATAGTTTTGGCAACTGCATACTGGGATGATGTTGAAATTGTTGCTGAGGCATGTAGAATATGTAGTGAAGTTAAGAGTATGCGTGGTATTGATATAAGAGCTCTAAAATCTGAACAATTAATGCAGCTTAGAGGTGTGTAGAGGCTGAAATATTGAAGGCTAGAATTGGTGTTTTAGGATTTCAAGGCTCTGTTACTGAACATGTTGAAGCTGTAAGTAGAGCTTTGGAAAACATTAAGGTTGAGAGTGAAGTCTTAATCGTTAAGAAGGCTAGTGATATAAAATCCATAAACGGTATAATTATTCCAGGTGGTGAATCAACAGTTATAGGTCGCTTAGCAGAGAAATCTGGGCTACTAAGTAGCTTAAGAATCGCTATTCTAAATGGATTACCTGTTTTCGGAACTTGTGCCGGTGTAGTAATGCTTGCTAGGGAGGTTCATGATGCAAAAATTGGTGTAACAAATCAGCCAATTCTTGGCGTTATGGATATTAAGGTTTTAAGAAATGCTTTTGGACGTCAAAGAGAATCTTTTGAAGTCGATATAGTCATACCAAGAATAGGTAGGGAACCATTCCATGCAGTATTTATTAGAGCACCTGTAATTGAAGCTGTTTTAAGTAGTGATGTTGAGGTTCTAGCTAAACTTGAAGATAAAATTGTTTTAGCTCAGCAGAATAATATGTTAGCATCTGTTTTCCATCCCGAACTTACAAGTGATCTAAGACTACATGAATACTTTCTAAAAAAGGCTTTAAGTAGGATAATTTAAATCAATATATTTTTTATCTTAAAATATTATTTTAAAGACTTAACTATTAGAGAATATGAATCGTATAGTTGAGTTTAGCTTTGAGCTTATAGTATGGATTGCTATTGGATCCTTAATTGCTACATTAACCTACACGTTAAACATGTTTACAACGTACTCGATAGATGCTTTAAAGGTTAGAGATGTAGCTAGTAAATTTACTAGAACTGTATTAAATGTATATTGTCTAGAAGGTTTAAAAACTGTTTTCAATCTTGAACCAGGATTTTTAATCAATGTAACTGGTGAAGGTATTTATATTAGCTATAGGAATTATACTGAAAACATTTCATATCTGCTTCCATTAGTCAATACAGTACTAATCGGCGGTAAAAGTTACATTATCTATCTTAATGGTGAAGCTATAGCCTTCAAGGAGGTATTATGATGAATAGTCGTGGCGATATTTTAAGCCTAACATTAACAGTTATTCTATTTATGATTGTTCTCGGAGTCTACATAGGAGCTAAAGCAATTATAAATAATGAAGTTAAAGCATTGATTTCAAGTAGTACAATACTTGATAAGCTTCTAAAAACATACTCCTCAAGCAGATTTCTTACATCTTCTAATAGGTATAACTTTATTCTTACAGACTTCATGAATAATACTCATAGTAACTTTACAGTTCCTATGCTTAAATTTTCAAGTAGTGGTTTAGATATCGTAATTATTGGTTTAGGTGATTAGTTGTCTTCAATATCCTCATGGGATTCAACAATAGCTGTAGTATTAGCTCTAGTAACAATTCTAATACTGATTGCTAATATGCAGAATTTATGTAGGGTTCAGGAGGAGTTAAGAAGCTACGAGTTTAAACAGTTTTTAAATGAAGTTGCCCGTAAAATGATTCTTATCTCCTACTCAAAGGGATATATACATAGAGTTTCTGAGCTTATTGAGCTTAACTCAATAGATTCATTGAGTACAGTTTTAAACAGTATTGCTTCAATATGTCCTAAACAGTATAAATGTAGAATTGAACTGTATTTAAACAATGATTCTATTGCTAATTACGGATTTAAATCTAGAACCTATGGAGCTGCCTATACTCTACTTACTACTTCTCGTGGTGTATTGAAATTGGTGGTTACCGTTAGTTATGAATCGTAAAGCTTTAATATCTGTATGTACAACCTCTCTCTTAGTAGTATCTCTTCTCTTCTATGTTAGTGTTATAAATAATGTTAAATATGAGGTTAATAGTGTGTATGAAGGGTGGTTTTTAAGATTTCTTGATGATGAATGCTACATTTCTCTGTTTACATTAAATGAAGAGGTTTTCTGGATGATTGAAAGAGATGTTGTGTTAAAGCTTACATTAAGTGAAATTAATGAAGTACCTGGAGTCATAAAGATTAATGATGATGTTATTAGTATTGTTAAAAGCTATTTTCCAGGGAGTTTACATGTTAATGTTTATGTAACTGATGTGGTTTTAAATGAATATATTGGAGGTGATCTTGATCCTATTTTAACTTCATCACTAAATACATATTCCAACATATTAACTGGTGCAATAAACTATAATTTAAAGCTAGAAGTAATAATTATAAAGGATAACTTCACTATTAATCATTCTTTTAATTTGAAAGCTATTCATCCAGCGAGAATGTATTCATTAATTTCACTTCTTAATAAGTTTAATGAACAATTAAGCAGTACTATTAAATCCTATATTTTAACAAATACTTCCATAAATATGTTATCAAGTAAAATACTTATTTTTCTTAAAAGCTTTTCAGAAAACAATTTAAAGAATAAATACTTTGGATTCGATGTAGTGCTAAAAGCCTCTGTAAGCAGGATAGATAATAATCTATATCATGTTTATATCCATATACTTGAAATAAGATTTAGTGATATTCTATACCATATAAAGTATATGGGTTTGAATAGTTTAGCCTCAGTTTCAAGAAGAGGATATAGCTTCCACCACATCGTTAATGATAGTAATGTTGAAACAGGTTCCTTCACTATTAAATACTCATATCCCTAAACTTCATCTATTAGCATTCTATTCCTACAATCTATAAGTAAGGTTTAGCGACTAAGAAGAAAGCTATAATATGTTAAGCTACCACATTTATAAGTGAAATCCATAAACATAAGCTTTAACAGTAATTCTTAATACTTAATTCATAATAGATTCAGAATAGACCTAACATACACTATTCAATCCATAATATATAATGGAGTTTAATTCTACTTTTCATAAAGTATTTTAATGATGTTTACCTAGACATTTTCAACATAAACTTAAGGTATTAAGAGTTTACTGATCTTATATAGTGAGGTAGAAGCATTTGGAAATAATTCATCATACATATGCTACTAAAACGGACCTAGCAACTCAATAAGCTATATGAATTTGTTGTTTATTGTTCATGTTAGCATTAGGAGTTTAGTAGAGATCTTGGAGTTTTAAGAGAGTAATACTATTAGATTAAGATTCTGGTTAGCTTTCTATATTCAGATGTCTAGTTTGGGAGTTTTCTAGAGTTTGAGATTCATAAGGTTTCTAAATACTGTTAGTAAGTAGGTAGATAAGCTTGGGAAGGATAAGTATTAATCAGAATCCTGGTAGAGCTATAAATAATACTGGGATTAGGGTTAATGGTAGAATTACTAGGTTTATGTAGTTATGGATGTTGATAGAAATGAGATGATGGCTATGAAAGCATATGAGGAACATCGCGATATTTAACAATTCTTGTGAAGTATTAAAACATTATGTGGAAACCAAGAGAATAATAGAATAATACGTTATCATTCAGCAAAGAACAATAGTATTCTCAACAATGGGCAATATCCCAAACGATAAGAGAGGAATTGAATAGAACCTATTCATAAAATTATCTATACTACAACCATCTAGAAAGTGATCTTAAGTTACCACATCCACTAAGGCCAGCATAAGACTTTAGTTGTTTAAAGCTTTGATTTCTTAGTAATACATGAAGATATACTATCTGTGCTAAAAGTTTAAATTTTAGTACTACCTTCAGATTTTATGAGGAAGCTATGTATAGTACTTATTTTGATAACTATACTTTCAGCTATTCATGTAAATGCTTTTAAGTATGATATTGTTAGAGAAGTTAATCTAGATGTTCCTGCAGTATCTCAAACTTCTAATGGGTTGATAGGAGTTTTATCTAGATTAAATGTTGTAGTAGCTTATCCTGGCAGTGGTAGAGTCTACTTTAGTGCTACTCCACTAACTGAGCTTGATACACAAGCAACAGCTAGAATAGCTGCTTTAGTTTCCTCCTCAGTTCTTGGAGATGAGTACTTAAGATATGATTTCTTTGTAAGTCTTGAATCCGAATCATTAATTATAGGTGGCCCCTCAGCTGGTGCTGCGATAGCGGCAGCTATGATGGTTGCTATGTTAAATATTAAAGGTCAAGAAGTTACTGTTAGAAGTAATGTAACGCTTACGGGTATGATAAATCCTGATGGAACTATTGGTCCTGTAGGAGGTTTATATGCTAAGATGAAGGCAGCCGCTGAGAAGGGATATAAAGTATTCATAGTACCCTACGGACAGTCCATAGATTATGTTGAGAAAACAATTGTTGAACAGAGAGGTCCACTTAGAATTATTCGAACTGTAAAGGAGAAGGTAGATCTAGTTGGTGAGGGTGAAAAGCTTGGAGTTAAGGTTGTTGAAGCATTAACAATATATGATGTATTTAAATATCTTACAGGCTATGAGTTTAAAACTAAGAAATATATTGTATTCATGCCTGTAGAGGTTAGGGAGAAGCTTAAATCATGGAGTATCAGTCTTCTAGGAGAATATGATAGTTTAATATCTTACAAGTATGATTCCAGGCTTTCAAATGCAGTAAATGAAGCTTCAAAGCTAGCTAGTGAAGCTAGAAGTATGATTGATACTTCTCCATACGTATCTGCTAGCCGGGCATTTTCAGCCTTATGTATAATGTATTATGTTAAGTATGCTGACGAATATCTTAAATCCAGTAATAAGGAGAAATATATTAGTGATTTAATAGGTAATATAAATAAAACCATAATTGAAATTGGATCTATTTTAAACTCTACGATTCCAAGTATTAAATGTATTGAAGCATATATTGGAGCTAAAATAAGATATGCTGAAGCATTAGAAATGTTGAATAATGCTTTAAACGCTATGAGTAGTGGTGCTATATTAAATATGTATGACGGGTGTTTATATTATCTTGCATATTCAAGACAGAGAGCTATTTCAGCTAGGTCTTGGCTTGAATTTAATATAGCTGGAGTGTCTGTTAATCTAACCACCTTGATGAAGTCTTCATCAATACTTCTCTATGAAGCTCAAAGTGTTTTAGGCTATGTTTCCTCACTATATAGTGATATAGGACAATCCTCTCAAATTGTTAATAAAGCCTCTGAAATATATAATAAGGCAAAACAAGCATTCATATCTAGAGACTACTATTTAACAATTGGATACTCAATAGAATCAGTAGCATATTCAACAATAGCTATACATTTAGCATTTACAAGTAGTATTGAAGCAATTATTGATGCTTCATCATCTATTGCAAATAATGCTATCGGAAATGCTATTGAAGCAGATCTAGATCCGGTTTTATCTTTAAGCTATCTTGAACTTGCCCAGTCATCAGTAAGCAATACGGAGAAGCTATACTACTACATACTCTCAGCAACATACTCAAAAACGGCTCTCATAATATCGAGAACTACTAATACAACAGCTTCAATACCTATAGTTACGTATATTGGAGAACCAAATCCCCAAACATCAACTCCACATCCTAAAACATTAACTATAGTACAGAATAGTTTAAGTAGGGAAAGTATTCAGCAAATAATTACTGTAATTGCTATAATTCTACTAATTCTATCAATAGCTGTAGTATATTTATATTCACGATCTAAAAATACTTCTAAATAGATTAACTATTCTATGTAGAAAGCTATTCCTATCTGCTTTTATCTTTGCTTCTCCATTATAGAAACCTATATGTGAAATCCTATTCTTCTCAATTTTTAATTTTCCAGCCTTATATAGTTCATTATTTCTCTTTAAATATGCTGTACTAAGTATAACTGTATCTTTACCAATTGATGTGAGTACTCCAATATATTCTACACCATCAACTGTTGTTAAATGTACAGTCATATCTCGAAAAATTGTTAAAACATCAAGAGAGGCTTTCCAATGTTTTTCCAATTCATATTCATTCATTTTCAAATTGACTTCTTCTTTAAATCCATGCCCCTTTAAGTGTGTTTTAAGAACAGTACTACTAAAACATGTAAAGCCACAGTATGGACATACATAACTTCCCTGCCTTCCCTCCATAAAATATTTAAAGCATTAGTAATATATAGGTTTCGATTAGTTTAATTCTCTGCATTTCCTCCTTAGCATTTAAACATAAATACAGAAACATTATATCTCTGAATGTATATAGAGGAAATAGCTTTACAGTATATAACATTTCTAGGTCTTACATCTAATAGTAGAATACTGTAAGAATTGTAGTTTCTTTAATTCTTACATAACATTTAAATGACTAAATTTAGTTTAGGCTTTAAACAATCTCAATTATTAATGCTTTACATTATCTTGAAACTAATATTCAGAATTATTTACCTGAAGCTAAATAAATTTAAGTATCTATTGTATCTTATTTATGTGAAAGCTGTTATTCTTGCTGGCGGTCAAGGTAAACGTTTAAGGCCAATTACTGAAACAATACCTAAACCTCTAATTAGAATTCATAGTAAGCCAATTATAGCTTATCAAATGGAGTGGCTTAAAAAATTCGGTGTTGAGGAATTCATAATATGTGTAAGTCATTTAAAGGAGAAATTTATTGAGGAGATTGGAAGTGGTAGAAGCTTTATGGTTAAGGTTGCATATGTTGTTGAAGATGAGCCTCTAGGAACTGGTGGTGGTTTAAAAAATGCTGAGTATCTTCTTAAGGGTGAGGAATTTTTCTATGTTGTAAATGGTGATGTAATCACAAATTTAAACCCAATAGAGCTTCTTAAAGTATTTGATAGCTCTACGGTAGGAGTAATTGCTCTTATACCTCTACCGTCTCCTTACGGTATTGTTAAGGTTAATAATGGTAATTTTGTAAAATCCTTTAGTGAGAAACCTCAAATATTAGATTACTGGATAAATGCTGGAGTTTATGTATTTAAACCAGATATTTTTAACTATCTACCCAATAAGGGAGATATTGAAAAGACAGCTTTTCCGCAGCTTGCACGTGAAAATAAGCTTAAAGCAGTTAAATATCATGAAGTAATATGGAAAAGTATAGATACACATAAAGATATTGAGGAAGTAGAGAAAATAATTAGTACTGGTTTAATATGTAGCTAAAGAATTATTAGTAATTCATTCATATATATTCTAATGGTCTATACTTTAAACTATTTTTAGTTTCCTTTATTCATCTCCATTAAGTATTAATAGAATGTTAAAATATTTTAATAGTTACTAACCAACTTCCTCAATAAATCTTTTGTATCTCTCTAAATCTTCTCTTTTAATACTTGGCTTTATTTTCTTTAAGGCTTCATTAAAGTCTTTTACTTCAATTTTTTCAGAATCTCTTCTTAATGCATTCATAGCTGCTTCGCGACATAATGCTTCAAGATCAGCTCCAGAATATCCATTAGTGTTTTTAGCTATTTCTTCAAGATCTACATTGTTTAAAGGCATATTTCTAGTATGTACTTTAAGTATTTGTAGTCTTGCATTTTCATCTGGTGGTGGAATATAAATTAATCTATCAAATCTTCCAGGTCTCATTAATGCTGGATCAAGTATTTCAGGTTTATTTGTTGCTGCTAGTACAACTATGTTCTCCATAGCTATAAGACCGTCCATTTCAGTTAGTAGCTGACTTACAACTCTTTCAGTAACTCCAGAATCTGAGTATCCAAATCCTCTTCTAGGAGCTATGGAATCTACTTCATCAATAAATACTACTACTGGAGCCGCCATTCTAGCCTTTCTAAATACTTCACGTATAGCTCTCTCACTTTCACCAACCCACTTACTAAATACTTCAGGTCCCTTAATAGATATGAAGTTCGCCTCACTTTCAGTTGCTACAGCTCTTGCAATTAATGTTTTCCCACATCCAGGAGGACCATATAATAGTACGCCTTTAGGTGGTTTTATCCCCATTCTCTTGAATTTCTCCGGCTTCTTTAATGGCCATTCAACCATTTCCCTTAATTGCTGTTTAACATCCTCAAGTCCTCCAACATCATCCCAATGTACTGCTGGAACTTCTACGTAAACCTCCCTCATAGCTGTTGGAATTATTTCTCTATATGCATTCATGAAATCATCCATTCTGACCTCCATCTTCTCAAGTATATGTTGCGGTATTCTTTTCTCCTCAAGATTTATTTCAGGTAAGTATCTTCTTAAAGCCTTCATAGCTGCCTCCCTACATAATGCCGCCAAATCAGCTCCAGTATAGCCATGAGTTATCTCAGCAAGATGTTTTAAATCAACATCCTGAGCTAGAGGCATACCTCTTGTATGTATCTGTAAGATTTCAAGCCTTCCATTCTTATCAGGAATTCCAATTTCAATCTCTCTATCAAATCTTCCAGGTCTCCTTAATGCTGGATCAAGTATATTCGGTACATTTGTTGCTGCTATAACAATAACTTGTCCCCTAGACTGTAAACCATCCATTAATGTTAATAGCTGAGCAACAACTCTCCTCTCAACTTCTCCATGAACCTCCTCCCTCTTAGGAGCTATCGCATCAACTTCATCAATAAACACAATGCTTGGTGCCTTCTCCTGTGCTTCCTTAAATACTTGTCTTAGCCTTTCCTCGCTTTCACCATAGAATTTACTCATTATTTCAGGTCCATTAATAGTTAGGAAGTTAGCATCAGCCTCGTTAGCAACAGCCTTAGCTAGAAGAGTCTTCCCACATCCAGGAGGACCATATAATAGTACGCCCTTAGGAGGCTCTATACCAAGTCTCTCAAAAAGCTCGGGATGTCTTAATGGAAGCTCAACCATCTCCCTAATTCTCTGTATTGCCTCTTTAAGCCCACCGATATCCTCATAAGTAACTCTTGGAACAACTCTAGCTTCTGTAGGCTTCTCCTCTATTTCAAGCTTAGTATCCTCCCTAACAATAACAACTCCTCCAGGTCTTGTTTGAACAACTGTTAAATGTAGTGTCTCACCCCCAAAAACCTGAATTGGTACGATTTCCCCAGCTACTATTGGTTTATCTAGTAGTTTATCTCTAACATAACTTATAAACTCATCATCAACATAGCTTAACCTAACATCAGTAGGAGCTAGGGAGATTACAGATGCATTTTTAACATCAGCTCTTCTAATTGAAACATACTCATTTAAAGCCACGCCTGCATTCTTCCTTAATCCTCCATCCATACGTATAATATTATCGCCTACCTCCCCAGAGCTTAGAGGCCAGGCAATAGCACATGTTGTCTTCTTACCCTTAATTTCAACAATATCTCCGCTACTAATATTAAGCTTCTCCATAACGTTATATGGAATCCTAACAATCTTCCTACCAACATCCCGTTGGTAAGCTTCACTAACAATTAACTTTACTTCTCCAGCCATACTGGAAGTAATAGGATAAGATCTTATAAGCTTTAAATAAGAACCTGAAATTACAAATATGAACTCTACGGTGTTCTTAATGGTTTAAGTATTGATGAATACATTTTAAGAGAGCCTCAATAGGATCCTCCATTTCCAATATTATCCTTCTAGCCTTAATCCTAAGTTTCCTCTTAACTTTAACTATATCCTCTGAAAACATCTTTTCAACATGATCTACAGCCTCGACTACAGAAGTCCTTTTAAGTAGCCCTAAATCTATTAGGTATTTATCAATTATTGTCGGCTCTGCTGGATAGCATGAAATTGTAGGTGTTCCTAGAAGTGATGATTCACAACTCATCGTTCCACCAGCACCTATAAAAACACTAGAATAGTATATGAGGCTCTGAGCATCTAGAACCCTATCAGTAATTATAATTCTATTCCCTTTACCTAATGTTAATCTATTAATAAGCTTACAGTATGCTTCTCTTTGTTCAGGATATCTTGGAATAACCACTACCTGTATACTACTAAGCCTTTCCAGAAGATCCCTTATTAATGGAGCTAAGTAAATATTTTTCAAGTCCACAATCCCAATAAGGTAGGACGCAAACGTTTCCTCAGGTCTTAATATGATTATTGGCTTACTCATATCCAACCCAAGAGCTTTTAGAACTGTCTTTTTAGGTTTAAATGTCTTAATCCATGCAATAGGATCCAGCGAATTATAGGATACTATATTCTCCCCACTTATCCCATATCTAACCCAAACATCCCTACTTATTATTGATGGTGTGATAAGCTTTGATGATAGTGGAAGAGTAAGTCTAGCAACGGCTTCAGCATTGGGCGTATCATTAACACATATATGTGGAATATTAAGTCCAAATGCTACTCTTGCAGCTTCAGGTGATGCGAATGAAACCGCTACTTTAGGCTTAAACCTGTAAACAACATCTGTAAGCTTTAAAATCCTCCTAGTACTAGCTAACAGCTTACCTATTAGTTCAGGTCCTCCATGTCTTCCAATAACTATGCTTTTAATCCTTCTTAACCTACATAACTGAAGCAATTCATAATATCTTCTAGATGTTACCAATACCTCACATCCATTCAGCTTCAACTTATTAATAGCCCTTTCAAAATATAATACATCCTTAGGGGCAACAAGATCAAACCAAACTCTACCCACAAACAATCTAAATTCTAGTAGTATATATTTTGATTGCTTTAATCAAAAACGTGTTATAATGAGGAATCAATGAATAAACAAGATACTTGAGTAGAAAGTTTACTATAGCTTCAAGCTATTTTTCATTCAAGTTATTTTACTATGTTTAGTAGTTTAAGCTTACCATATTACAAATTAATACCAACCTAATAGTAAGCTTTATATTAGGCTATATAGATTTCTGCTTGGTAGGTGTTATGATTCCAGATAGGATGTAGTGAGGATCTTAAAATATCTGTTATCGGTTGTGGTAAGATTGGGGAAGCTCTTGTAAAAGGCTTTCTTAAACATCTACCAAATAGTAGATTTATAGCTACTGCCCGTTCCAAGTCTAGAGTAGACTATATTAGTCATTTTCTAAACATTGAAGCTACAAGAAACAATAGGGAGGCTGTAGGGAAATCCGGTATTATAATATTAGCTGTAAAGCCATTACAGATTCCAGCTGTAGCTAGAGATATTAGTGAATTCGTAAACGGTAAAATACTTGTATCTGTGGCTGCAGGTGTATCTATTAGTAGCCTTATGGAGATGTTTCCTGGTGCAAGAATTTTCCGTGCGATGCCGAATATAGCTGCTAAGTTAAACTCATCATTTACGGCTATATCTCCAGGTCCTGGAGTTAGCGATAAGGATGTTGAGGCTGTTTATGAATTGTTCAGGCTTGTCGGTGAATGTATTGTTGTTGATGAGTGTTTGATGAATGCTTTAACGGCTTTAAATGGTAGTGGTCCAGCATATGTTCTTTTAGTTCTTGAAGCACTTAAAGATGCTGGCTTAAAGATAGGGTTACCTGGTGACTTAGCTCTTAAAATATCAGCATATGTAATGCTTGGTACAGCTAAACTTATTCTTGAGCTTAATGAACATCCAGCTAAAATACGCGATCTCATAACAACTCCTGCAGGAACAACAATAGAGGGGCTATTCATACTTGAAAAATACAGATTGAAAGCAGGCATAATGGAGGCTTTAGAAGCATCTATGAGGAGAGCGGAGAAAATATTTCTAGATATTCAGAAAGCAGTTAATACCCATTAATTTCCACCAATTTTTATAAGCATCTTAACTAACTTAGTTCTGGTGCATTTAAATTGAGGAATCATAGTATTTCATTAATTCCATGCTTGATCTCAGCCTTTCTTGCCTGGAGAACTATCTTTCAGCTTGATTTACCGTTTGGGCTTGAAGACCACGTTATACAGCTTATATTCCTAACGAAAAGTATTGAGTATAGCCTATTTAGCCCAATTATACTTCTATCATCTATCTTTCTAAGATTTTACAATTTAATATTATCAATTAAGCTTACCGTAGCTCTACTCTACTCATTAATACCATTATCAATGTATTTCCTTACGTATAACCTGTTTAAGAGCAGATCTACAGCTTTAATATCCGCCTTCCTTACATCAACTCTAACAATAAACCTGCTAAGCACACCATTAAAATATGTTAGCGAAATTCCATTATTCTTATTACTACCAGTATTATTAATATCTCTCTATAAATTACACGCTTCAAGATCTAAACACTATATAGCTGTATTAATAGCTACATTATTGTTAATGTTTCTATCCAACTTAAAAATATGTTTTCTAACATCAGCTATTTTAACATTACTTATAGTTTATAATTATAGGAAAAGCTTAATTCTTCTTCCAAGCCTTATTTTAAGCTATATCTTCACAATATATTATAGCCTAACTAATAAGTTAATAATAGAGCCTCCAAATCTAAATATGCTCAACCCATTAATAATACTAGCTACTATCTCCACTATAGCTGGAATGTATTTAGCTTTTAGAAGCTATAGAAATACCCTACCATATACTGTAATTCCACTAATATCAGTAATTATACTTCTTCCAATTACAATTAATCATCTTCTACTTATTCCAGCCATACCGTTAATCTCACTTCTATCCACCCTTCATAGAGGATCTATTCAGAGTATTAGGGTTATGGATGATGTTTATGAGGTAAATATTGATTTGGATAGATTAACACCAATACTTCTAATCGCAATCCTCATATTCTCCTCAATATACAATACATATGTTTTCACATCATCTTACAAATTGTATTCTAGTGAGAGTTTACGTATACGTGAATTATCTAGAGAAATTAGGGATTTAATTCCTATAGGTAGCCGTGTTATTGCTCCATTAAATTTATCCGTATGGATTGAGGCTTTAACAGGCATGGATATGTTGAGTATTTATAGTTACGATATTGATATGAATACAATAACATCAACAAACCATAGGCTTATGAATAGCTACATTATAGTTGATGATACGAATCCAATATCATATCAATACACATCTAAAGTTAAGGTCTATGATGGTTATGAATATATAAATTTAATTTCCGTTAATGATGGTGAAATATCATTATCAATATCTAATAATACAATAAATCTTCATAATAGCTATATTATTGATGTTTATGGAAATGAAACCAGCGATTTCCTCCTATTAACGACAATTTATAAACATCCATTACTAACCGTAAAAAAGGTTGAATCCTTAAGTAAATGGAGTCCAACATTAAGCATTACATACTCAGCAAATACTAGCTCTACATTAAGAATTGAAATACCATTAGTGGTCCATGGTGATTTTGAGCTACTAGTTGAAGACGGTAACATTATGATGATGACGGGTAAACATACGGTTAGTTTAATGGTTAGATCCAGCGGGAATGTAGATGTTAAACCTTTGGGTAACATACTTAACATATCATCCACCTCGGTAAAACCTCTAGATATCGAGATTATACTAACAATTTCATCAGCTAGGAAATCACAGTATAAGCCGTGGATGGGGTCCTTAAGAAGTTTACTGAGGGATCTTAATGTTAGCTATATAGTTGATGAAAAGCCAAGTAGCTTTCTTAAGCAGCTTCAACGTAGAGAAATAATACTTGTAGGTAACGTCTCAGTAAAGATAGTAGGTTCTAGAAATGGAATTCAATTTATTCAAGAAGTACCGGAGAGCAGAAGGATAGAAACTAGTGATTTTATAGTTGCTAGGAATGTACTTAATAATAGTATAGTTTATGATGTGAAGTCTAAGAACTCCACGTTAAATTTTATAATATTAAGCTATGAAGTAGCATTAAGTAGCTTAAAAAACTGGATAATTAAAGATAATAGAGCTATTTACGAGTTTAGAGATTTCAGTATCGAAGTGTTTTTCAGTAATGGCTTTCATACGGATATAGTATTTAACCATAAATATTCTAGGTTAAGCGTTTCCGTTATGGTGCCGCTTAGCCAGAGGGACAACATCCTCAGCATATATTTTAGAGGTTTGAATACAGATATTATTGTTAGAGAGGATGAGGATGGTCAAGTAATGCTATATACACATGTAGGCTTTCTGGAAATGCTTGATTTTAAGGGGAAAACAAACTACATAATTTACAGAGTGGTATATGGTGAATAGATATCTAGAAAATATATTGATATTGTTTTCACTATTGCTTCTCTATATAACTTTACAATTTATTCAGCTATCATCACTATGTATGATTATTGGAGTTTTAATATTTATTGTTATTCCAGGTGGAGTTTTAATCAGAATTCTTAATGTAAATGTTCCCAATGATCTTTTCTATGGCTACTCAGCTATTATCGGGCTTTCACTACAACTCGTACTTATTGGTTTCGGATATATGGCTTGGATGAATATATTCAATATGCAAATATATGTTTTAATATCTACATTAATATTTCTAGCACTATCTCTAACCAAAATTAGGCTTATATCGGTTTTAAAGGATTTATGTTTAAGCTTCAGGAAGCCTATATCCATACTCTATATCGTATCTATAACATTATCACTCTACTACATATTGAACTTCAGCTATTCATCAGTTGCTGTTGATGGAGCATTATACTGTGATATAGCTAGAAACATTGTTTTAAGAGGTGTTTTCAAAACAAATATCTTAAATGATTTTTTAGCACATATAGGAACACCTATAACAATCTCCTTATTCCTACTTTTCGGCGGCGTATCGCAGATCTCCGCTAATATAACTGCTTTATTCATATCAACTCTAACCATATATCCCCTTATCGATTTTGAGAGGAGAATTGTTAAGAATGGGTTAAGTATAGTTTCAAGCATTCTATATATAGTACATCCGATGTTTACTCTATTTTCAAGTATGCTTTTCGGTCCTGAAATACTAAGTATTCTATACACGCTTATAACCATAATATTTCTTATCGACGCCATTCACGAAAACAGTATTGGAAAATCCGTTCTTGCAGGCTTATCTTTAAATTCTCTTAATACATGTTGGGGTCCTGAGACATCAATAACATTACTAGTACTACTTATTACATCCGTTATTCTTTTAAGGAGAGATGGAATCATGAATGCTATGACTCCAATTATTGTTTTCCCATCGATATTCGTATGTTTCTGGTTTTATAGATTAATTCACTTATGGATTCCTCTAGTAATTCTATCCATATCAATCCTTAAATATAGTAGGGGAAGCAAAAATAAGTATATTCTAACATTCTATATTACTGCAATTCTAGCATCCCAGCTATTTCTCATTAGAGGTCTTCTTGAGCATCCATTAGCATTAGAGGAGGCAGCTTCTGCTCTCTATTTTCTTTCAAGTATTAATATCGATGTTGTAGATAGACTAAGCTACTATATATCGAATGTAAATTTATGGATAACCCCTCCATTCATGATACTAACAATACTATACTTAACCCAAGTAAATAGTGTGATTAAAGCTATACCATTAATATTTATAGTTTCGCATATGCTACTATACTCATTATACTTCCCGCTTGGCTGGCTTGAAAGAAGATTTCTCCTCTCAGCATTCATAATGATGACGTTAACATCATCATCAATAATTAACATAGCATCTTCAAAACTTCAAGTAAGAATTAAAATCACTAGAGGATCCAGAACATTCAGAATTAAAGGTTTAAATCTACTGCTAGCTATATTCATCATAGCTCTTCTAACCCTAACATACCATACACATCAATACCAAGACGTATTAAAAACAATAAATCAATCATCAACAAGGCAGCTAACGGATTTAGCTAATAAGGTAATGAGTAGCATTGATAATGAGGAAATCATAGCCATCCATGGTCCATCAAGAGCCTTCGCCTGGATAACTGATAGGAAAATAGTAGCAATTCCAAGAAATACGAATTTAACAGGCATCTATAGTATTATTAAGAAATACAACGCTACAGTTTTAATTCTGAATATTGACGACCTCCCCATCGAGGCTAAACCCATTCTTAAAGGTGGGATTATTAAGCTTAATTCAGAATATATTAATATTAGCTTAATCGATGTAGTCTACAACTTCAGAATATTTAGAACTTATCGATAATCATCAATTTACCTATGTTATGTTAAGCTAATCCATATACCAGCCATATTGAAACTTATTTTAGTTAAATAATGCTTTGTGGCTTAATTCCGAAATTTTGCAAATTCAAGTTTACATAAATTACGAAAAGCTTAATAAACATTCCTATAACCATAGTATTTAATGATATAGATTACGAGAAATGAATATTAAGCCACAAAGCTTAAATAATAATTTTTCATTAAAATGCTTATTATAATTATGTTTAAATCAGCTATCAGATTTGTATACTACATGTATTAACTTTCTTCAAGTAACTCATTATATGCCTTGATAAGTATTTCTTCCGACGTATTCCATGTATATCTTAATTGGTCCTCAACTCTAATAGGTTCCTCTAAAGCTTTAATTATAGCATCACTAAGTCTATTAAATGGAGCTATAATGAATGGTGGTGATGGCGCATTCTTAAAGCCTCCAACAGGAGTAACAACCACAGGTTTACCTAAGGCTAAGTATTCATTAACTTTCAATATAGATTCAGGAGCGAAAAATCTTGATGCTTCTCCTCCCTCCTTTCTAGGTAGGAGGCAGAGGTCAGCTATAGAAATCCAGTTTGCAACATCTTTATGAGGAATCCATCCTGTTAGTATTACTTTATCTTTTATCCCTAGCTTTAAAATATTCCTCCTAATTTCAGGCATTAAATCTCCATCTCCAACCATCACCAATTTAACATCAGGCATCCTTTTATGAACTCTATAAAAAATGAATACAACGTCTAAAGCACATTCAATATTTGTAAATGAACCAACAAAAAGCAATACTCTACCTTCCAAACCCAGTTTACGTTTAAACTCTAAAGGGTTAACTGAGGGCTTAAAATCTATACTTGGATAGTTAGGGATAATATATACTTTTCTGGCCCCCCATTTCTTAGCCCTCTCAGCAAGTATGCTATTAACTGTAGTAACCAGTGAAGCCTTAACTGTCAGCATTCTTTCTATGCTTTCAGCTAAACCATGTAATGATTTATAGCCAAACTCTATTAATTCATCACCCCAAGGACTTCTAACATCGTAGATTAGTTTAGTTTTTCCAAAACTCTTCTTTAAGAGCGGTACTAACCCATATATGTCCGGGATATTGAAGAAGTGAATTATACTTGAACTCACAGATAACTCCTGAATAATAAATGCTGAATATCTCAGAAATGCTGATGCGGCTACCGGTTTAAACCTTACATTAACTTTAGGTATAAAGACATTAACATCAAATCCATGCTTTACTAGAGATTTAGCTATAAGCTTTAACCTAGTCATTCTCCGAGGATTAGCTCCTATAAGAGTTACCTTCACGCATTCCTATAAGCAAAAATATATATAAGCTTAACAGAACAAAATTTATGGCTACGAAGTATTCCAAAGTGGCTGTAATAGGTTTAGGACATGTAGGTCTTCCAGTAGCTGTAGTTTTTGCCAGTAAGGGTCTTCAAGTAGTAGGTATTGACACTGATAAGGAAAAAATTGAAATGATTAATAAATGTGAGTGCTATATTAGAGAGCCTGGGCTTACTTCACTCTTAAAGAATGTTATTTGTAGTAACTTATTTAAAGTTACATCTGATTATAATATTATTAAAGAGTGCGATGCTATCATAGTTACAGTTCAAACTCCTTTGAAAGACCATAGTGTTGATTTTAGTTTTCTTAAGAACGCCCTAGAGAAAATAAGATTAGAGCTAAGTAGAGGAAAGCTTATTGTTATTGAATCTACAATACCTGTCGGTACTATAAATAAATTTGTTAAGCCATTTCTTGAAGAATCTGGATTAAAAATAGAGGAGGACATCTATCTTGCATATGTTCCTGAGAGATTAAGTCCTGGAAATGCTATTAATGAGCTTTTAACTATGCCTAGAATTATAGGTGGAGCAGGTTCTAAGTCCTCTGAAGAAGCCTTTAAATTATATAGTAGAGTTAATCCAAATCTAATAGTAACAGATGCTACTACAGCTGAATTTGTTAAGCTTATTGAGAATACATTTAGAGACTTAAATATTGCGTATGCTAATCTTTTAGCATTAATATCTGAAAAAATAGGTGTAGATGTTGATGAAGCTATTCGCTTGGCAAATACACATAGTAGAGTATTCATCCATAAGCCCGGCGCTGGTGTAGGTGGTCCATGTCTTACTAAGGATCCATATGTTCTCTACGAGATTTGCAGGAACATTCCCGGCTCCGAAATGATAGCTTTAGCCAGATCCCTAAATGATTACATGCCTACACATATCGTGAAAATCATTATTGAATTACTAGAAAAAAGCGGCTTAAAGCTTGATAAAGCTAAAGTTGCGATTTTGGGTGTTGCATATAAGGGAGGTGTAGATGATATAAGAAGCTCCCCTGCGAAAACAATAATAGATATGATTACTGAAAGAGGAATTAATGTTGTAGTTTTTGATCCATATACTGAGGAAACGTTTAATGCTGCGAAAGCATTAAGTATTGAGGATGCAGTAAAAGGCTCCGACGTATTAGTTATAGTTACTGATCATCCGGAGTTTAAAGAGTTAAATCTAGCTAAAATATACTCGCTAATGAGAAATCCAATAATAGTTGATGGTAGGAGAATATTAGATCCATATATTGTCATTAAGCATGGATTCAAATATTATGGAGTAGGATTCGGAAAGATTTTATGAGCGTTGCAGTTATTGTTGGAACAAGACCGGAAGTTATCAAGATGGCTCCAGTGATTAAAGAGCTTGAAAGTAGAAATATTGATTTCATATTTATTCATACTGGGCAGCATTATGATTATAATTTAAGTAGACTATTTATAAACGAGCTTGAATTACCAGAACCTAATTTCAGTTTTCAGCTTGAAAGTAGGAAGCCAGCCTCACAAATAGGGGAAATGATGATTAAGCTTGAAAAAGCTCTTTCATCATTAAGAAGTCAACCTAAAATTTCACTTATTCAAGGAGATACAAATAGTATGCTTGCAGCCGGACTGACCTCTATTAGACTAAATGTAAGAATAGGACATGTTGAAGCTGGATTAAGAAGTCATGATTGGAGAATGCCTGAAGAACATAATAGAAGAATGATTGATCACATTTCAGATTATCTTTTCGCACCTACAGAACTCGCAAAACGAAATCTTCAGAATGAAAAAGTGTTCGGAGAAATATTTGTTACTGGAAATACAGTAATAGATGCAATAAACATATATGTAAATAAGATTAAAGAAGTAGAGGATGAAGTACTAGAACAGATAAAGTTTGAGAATTATGCTCTAGTAACTTTTCACAGAGCTGAAAATGTTGATAATCCAGAGGTGCTTAAAGACCTTACTAAAATATTACGAGAATCCCCTATACCTATTGTTTTTCCAATACATCCTAGGACTCAAAATAGACTTGAAGAGTATGGTATGCTAGATATAGTTAGAAACCTAAATAATGTTCAGCTAATGTCACCCCAAGGATACTTTAAGTTCTTAGCATTAATGAGGAATGCATCAATAATACTTACTGATTCAGGGGGTTTACAGGAAGAAGCAACACATCCATATATACGTAAACCAGTATTGATTCTAAGAACATCCACTGAAAGACCTGAAGCTGTAGAAGCTGGATTCGCTAAAGTAGTAGGAACAAATCCTATTGTAGTATTAGTAGAGATGAGAAAAGTACTTAATGAACCACCAAAACTTCCATATTCCTCACCATTTGGTGATGGAAAAGCCTATGAAAGAGTGGTTAATATAGTTAAAGAAAATCTTTAAGCTGTAATCTTATTGATTAACTCCTTTAATCTTCTAGCTCTAATTCTTACATCGAACATTTTAACAACTCTCTCCCTAGCTTTCATAGATAATTCTCTTCTAAGCTCTTCATTGTTTAATAGTGTTAAAATGTTTTCAGCTAATGAGTTTTCATCATTGAATGGGACATATAGCCCAGCATCACCAACCACTTCTGGTATAGCTCCCCTTCTAGTTGTTATAACTGGTAAACCACAACTCATAGCCTCAGCTATGGAAATACCGAAGCTTTCATGACCAGCTGGATGTACATATATCATTGCCTTTCTTAGAAGAGATATTAACATCTCTTCATCAACGAATCCTGTGAAGATAACATTATTCTCAATTCCTAATTTTTTCGTCATTTCAAGTAGTACCGGATAACCTTCACCCTTCTTTCCAATAATTATTAACTTAATATTTCTATCATGTTTTAAAATGGTTGGCATAGCATTAAGTAGAGTATGGAAACCCTTTTTAATAATATTTCCCTTAGATAGAAATCCAATGCTTACAAGCAGCTTTTCCTTAGTTAAGATTTGTGAAGGGGAAAACTTAGAGGTATCAACACTATTATATATAATTTCAATATTTGATTTAGGCTCAACTTCATTAATCATTTCAGCTACATGCCGAGAAATAGCAATAACCCTTGTAGCATTCCGTAAAGTATACCTTACATATTTAACTTTTTCAGGATTGGTTATTCTTAGACCATATTTAATATCTTCCTGTTTACAAACTTCAAATCCTGCAACATTTATAATACTTGGTTTCCGGAAAAATTTACTTAGAATTACTGTTACAAAACCAGGCGAGGTAGCATACCATGCATAAAAAAGTCCTCCCCTAAACCCATTAATAAAACCTTTACTTACTAACTTAGTAAGCGACTGCGCCTCTATAATCTTTATTTTAAATCCCATCTCCTTAAGTATCCTATAATCGTACAGTTTAAATGAAGATAACGAATCAATAATATAAACTATATTAGTCATAGTGAAAAGTAGATCAAAGTTTTATTCTACTAATTCTTCAAGTGTTTTTACAGTTTTAATACAATTTTCATATGCGAAATCCTCGTAAACCGTATGGTAAGCATTAATCCCAAGTCTCCTACGTAACTCCTCATTATGAATCAATGTTTTTAGTGATTTTACAATCAAACTATCTCTAATATTTATGAGAATGCCATTATACCCATTCTTAATGACCTCAGGTATACCGCCTGCGCTAGGCGCAATGATAGCTTTACCTAAAACCATAGCCTCCAGCAACGTCAGAGGTAAACCCTCAACTTTCGAGGAAATAACAAAAATATCAGCCATTAAAATCCTTTTAATCTTCTCCTCATCAGAAACCTTTCCTAAAAATAATACCTTATCTTTAACCAAATATCTTTCAGCCATCTTAATAAGATTCTCTCTTTCCTTTCCTTCACCAATGATGAAGAGAGTTACGTTTAATCCTTCATCACGTAGAAGCTTTATTACTTTAATTAAAATATCAAATCCCTTCCTCCTTTCAAGCGCACCAACAGAGACTATAATTCTCTCATTACCTACAGTTTCAGCAATATCGCTAAAACTAGGTTTAAAATTCATCTTTTTCGCTAATTCCAGTACATTTAAGGGTACCCAATTATATATTACCATCATTTTATAGGTAGGTATACCCATTTTTAAAGCCTCATTAAATGTATATTTACAAACACATATTATCTTACTTACATATCGTAGCAAAAAGGATCTAATAATTGCCTCAATATGCTTAGTTCCAGGTAAAGGTTTCCCAGATGTATACTGAATAGGAAGATGAAATGTAATAAAAACACGTTTACCACTAAGCATTCCAGCAAAAGCAGCAGTTAATCCAGGTAAATAATCATGAGCATGAACAACATCAATCTTTAACCATTTAATTAAGAAGTATAGGAGTAACCCATAAAGTAATACGAAGGGATAACGAAGCCTATACAAAATATGAGGGATCAATATATTATAAACTGGTATACCATCAATAAATTTAAACTTTAAACCTCGCATAAGAAACGTTAATACATATACTTTATGTCCTCTTCCCTGTAGACATTTACATAGATCCCTTATATGAATTTGAACACCACCAATTTTAGGTAAAAAATTAGCATAAAACTCAAGAACAATCATAATCATAAAACAGATCTAAACTTATAAATTTTCACTTTTAGCTTTATAACTTTAAACTCTAGGTTAAATAGCATCTATAAGAAGAAATTAAAATATACTTAAACGTCTCTTCTAAATCACTATTTATTGCAATAGGTAAGATTTCTTTACGGTATGAATAAAGCGAAGCTAAGATGAACATTTCACTAGACATCATATGACTAGCATAATAATATGCTTGAAAACTTAAGATGGAATTTATTGATTAGGCTTTTAATGTTTAGGTTAAGCAAAATACAGGAGACATATTAGATGTTAACATTGAATTCGTCTGAAAACTCTTTAAATGTTGCTAAGACTTAATAGGTTAATTTGTTAACTACTAATTAACTATGGAGTTTTCAGACAAATTCATTAGCTAGTCTTCATGTTGGAGCCTCTATATTGTTTAATTTTTCACTTCAGAAAAGCTTAAGTTATATGAGTAGGTTGATATTTTAGTGAGTAAATGTTGAATAACAGTAGGCTTAGTAAAGTTGATGTGGTGATGTGTACATGGAATAGTAATAAGCCATGGTTTAGAAGATGTTTAAATTCTATAAAGAATGAAATCCCTATTTGCCATTTTATAGTCGTAGATCGGTTTAGTAGTGATGGAACCGTTGAAGCTATAAGAAAGATTTTTCCTGAAGCCATAGTGGTAAAGAGTAAGCTTAATCTTGGTAGAGCAAGAAAGAATGCTATAATGCATGTTGATACTGAATGGTTCTGCTTTATAGATGATGATATTGAACTTTGCCATGGATGGTTTAATAGAATTGCAAACATGATAGAAGGTAATGTAGGAGCAATTCATGGAATACACATAGACATAAATTTAGATCATATCTATAAATATTCTTACTGGAATTTAAGAAGAATACGTAAATTATATCCAGGTGGAATTGTTGATTTAACATTGAAAAACCTCAATATAAGAGGATATACTACCAACACGTTTTTAATGACAAAACTGCTGAAAAGCTGGAATCCACCTTTATGGCTTACAAGCTATGAAGATCACCACCTACTTAGACACGTAGTTTCTCAAGGATATAAATGGAGAATGCTGCTTAATTTAACTGTAAAACATTATACTTCCCGATCAATAATTAGCGCATTTAAGAAGTCCAGATGGAATGCTGCTGGAGGTAGAGCTATAGGATTTCTCAATAATAAAATAATCTATAAATCAGTGATTAGAAATATGGTAAAAGCAGTGCTGGCATCAATTAATACAGGTACTCCACTGATAATCCCTTACGCTTTAGGTGTAGAAATAGGTAAGTTCCAAGGATATATAGGCTGGAAGAAATATTTACAATTATCCAGAAACCCAGTTTAGCACTTTCTTTATTGTTAGAATGATTAATGAAGCCATGAAGACTGTTTAGAACTCCATTAAGGAACTTATCTAAAACTATTTAAATCTATAAGGTTTAAGCTGTAATTTAAAAGCTTATGACAAGAAGTAAAGTTAATTAAACTTTTTCTACTCCTTAAGCCTTCAAGCCTCTTTACCCCAACGCTATATGGATACATGGCTTGCATCATGACCCGACAGACGTATGTTCCTGTAGCTGAGTCTAACCATGTATAAGATGCATTCAACTTCTTTCGGAGCGCAACCTTACTACACCTGAAAGACCTAAGGGCTTTGAGGAGTCTATCGATGAAAATTACCTCCAAAAGATGGCAAAGCCTACCTCAAAAACTTAAACGTAACAGTATCCTTCTTTTTAAGCGAAACCTTATTACGCCTGAAAACTCCTTTATCTCTTAGGGCTTTGAGAAGATTATCTATTAAGATCACCTCCAAAGAATAACTTCTCAAAGCCCTCTCAAAAATCTAAACGTAACAGTATCAAATCAAATGGTAAAAGGTTTATATCTATGCTGTTGTCGACGTTAAGGAGGAAATTTGTCTTGGCTCTCAAGTGTTTACAATAAGGAATGCCTAACCACGAGATTTTTGTTAATAAAATTATGAAACCATTAAAGGGTTCGGCTAATCAGTATGCAGTATATGAAAAATCAAGCAAAAACTAGGAAACTCCATGAGCATAAGGCTAAAGTGCACTAGAAATAAGTTTTGATATATTGAAGTTTTCATATAGCTTTAACAATGAAAAGGAAATATAAGCTTCCCTAAAAGTTATATTTTGATCAAAGTTTAAATATTTCTTCAAAATCATGAGCATTGTTTTTGGTAATCTACAATGAGTATATTTTCCTAAATTAAACTCAGCTACATCATCTCTTAGCTTATTCTGTTTTATAGAACTCTTCCATATTATTTTTCTTAGAACTCGTCTCAAAACTATTTAAGCTTGCTTATAGGTTCTGCTATGAGGTTTAGGGAGTTAAGTGATGAGGAGTGGAAGTTCGTAGAGCCTTTACTTCCTCCAAGGGCTAGAACCGGTAGGCCTAGGGCTGATGATAGGAGGACCGTAAACGGCATGTTGTACGTGCTCATTACGGTTGTAGGTGGATGGATATGCCTAGAAGGTACGGCTCGTATAAGACTTGTTGGAGGAGGCTTAAGGAATGGAGTAGGGAGGATGTATGGGCCAGTATCCTTAAGACCTTAGCTTCCAAGGGGTATGCTATGGGCAGGCTTAGAAGAGGTAGCTGTGGATAGTATCACCATTAAGGCTAGGAAAGGGGAAGCTAGTTAGCTATGACGGATATAAGCACGTTAAGGGTACAAAGATACATGCTGTTGTATCACGTGAAGCCCTACCATTAGGCGTTCAAATAGGTCTAGGTAATGAGCATGATTCTAACCGCTTCATACCGCTCCTGGAGGATTTAAGGATTAAGCGTGGTGTAGGTAAGCCCATAAGCAGGCCTAAAGAGGTTGTAGGCGACTCAGCATACGACGCGAAGGAGATAAGGACTTACCTTAAGCATAGGAGCATAAGGGCGAACATAGATGTTAACCCTAGGAATAGATGTAAACCCAAACCTGGAAGACCGTACAGGCTCAACAGAGAAGCCTACAAGCATATGAGAAGCAGCGTAGAGAGGTTCTTCGCCTGGCTAACAGGAGGCTTCAGAAGACTCGCCCTCAGATGGGAAAGACCCGCATTAACCTTCCTAGGCTTCATACAAATAGCATATATCATGATATATTAGAGAGTTTTGAGATAAGTTCTTAGAAAATTTTCTGGATCTATATATGCTAATGGAATTATGTTTCTCATATCTATTTTACCCTTACTTTTACATAATAATATCCATGACATCTTAGTGTAAGCTTTTACTAATAATCCTCCATGTTTACGAAATGGTGATAAAGGATTTGTTAACGTATGAATTAACAGTATTTTTACTAAATTCCTATTTAGCAATTTTAATGCTTTCGCATAAGCTATTCGGTTCTGTCCGGATAAGAAATGAGCTGGTAAATTGATATTATGGATATATTAGCTTAATTATTAGATTTGGTTAGGAGATTGAAATATTTAGGAGGAGTAGGAAGCCTATTGAGCTTAGGTTAAGCTCTAGCTGATTTCAAATACTACTACGACCTCCTAAGATAGAGGGAAATATTAAGACAGCCTTCATCTTACATGCTTATCCGGACAGAACCAGCTATTCCCTTTAGTCTTAGGGCTGGATGAGTTTTTAAATAAAGATCTATTAGTCTATCATCAAATGTTAATTCTACATCTTCGACATAGGGTCTTGTAAGTACTGAGCCTAAGATTATGTAATTTATAGCGTGATTTTTAAGTAAGAAATAATCTATCATGTTCTCTGGATCCCTTGCTTTACTTTCTATAAAGTGTTTTACAATTATATTTATGATATTTTTCCTAGAGCGCTCCACGATATCCTCACCGAAAATTTTAGCTTTGTGGCTTAATTAATTTTTGGTTTATTGAATCGGCTTTGTTAACTTAAGCATGTTTTATTACCTCTATTTTTGGTATTGTGTTTTCTATGAATTCCTTAGCTTTTATTTTCCTGTTAATCCATGTTTGTTTAGTATGTATATTATTGATTTTATAAGCATTAATGCATGCTCATTATCGCATTTATCCTTCATGCACGGTATGTAGTTATCGAATAGCTTAGTTCTATCCTTAATGTATTGTATTATTCTCTCCATTAGATTCTTAAC